>JBKPTB010000086.1:0-19937 GCA_046735315.1 Actinomycetota bacterium | reverse complement strand
GCTTCAGGACGAGCGAGCTGGAGATCACCGATCAGTTCGCCGTGCTGCGCCCACCGGGACCTGCGCGAGGGCCCGACACGTAATCGTCGAGCATGGACCCGAGGGCGCACCCGGCTCGTAGAGTCATTGCGTGGCGGCCCGCCGAGGCGACGAGCGCGCCTGGATCCGGGGCGCACAGCAGGGATCCGTCTCGGATCTCGAGGCGCTGTTTCGGCACCACTGGCCAAAGGCGTACCGCGCCGCGTACCTGGTCGTGCACGATTCAGAAGCGGCAGAAGACATCGCGCAAGAATCCTTCCTTGCCGCCGTGCGCGGCCTCGATCAGTTCGACCGTCGCCGCCCGTTCGGTCCCTGGCTGCACAAGATCGTCGTCAACCGCGCGATCGACTGGTCGCGCGCCCGTGATCACCGCCGCGAGTCCGGCAGCGCTGCACTCGAGCTCCTGGCCGCCCCGGCCCCTCCGGACAACCCGCACGCCCAGACGCTCGCGGCCGCCTTGGCGGGCCTCTCGCCCGAGCATCGTGCGGTGATCGTGCTCCGACATCTGCTCGAGTACACGCCGGGTGAGATCGCGGAGCTCCTCGGCCTGCCGCGCGGAACCGTGAACTCGCGGCTTCGTCGCGGCCTCGACGAGCTGGCCACGCGTTTCGGCGAGGAGCTGACGTGACGCACTGGCGCGAACCTGCACCAGGGGAACGCGAAGCCGGCGAGCGCAGCTGGTCTGTCGTGCGGGATGCGTTCGAGGAGCGCATTCCGGTGCCGCGCAAGCGCGACCGGCGTCCGCTCGTAGCGGGGGCGATCGCAGTCGTCGTCCTGGCTGCCGCGTTCTCGCCGCCAGGGCTTGCGGTGTGGGGGTCGATCCGCGACGCCGTCCGAACCGAAGACCACCTGCTCTCGCTGCCGGCGCCGGGCCGGATCCTCGTCAACGCAAACGACGGCGCGTGGGTCGTTCAACGCGACGGCTCGAAACGGTTTCTCTCCGGCTACTCGAGCGCGAGCTGGTCACCGCACGGCCTCTACCTCGCCGCGGCGCGAGGGAACGAGCTCGTGGCGATGGAACCGAACGGAAAAATCCACTGGAAACTCGCGCGTGCAGGTCCGATCCAGCGTCCTGAGTGGTCCTACGAAGGCTTTCGGATCGCCTACTACTCGGGCGGCTCGCTGCGGATCGTCAACGGTGACGGCACCGGCGACCATCTCCTCGTACGCGGTAATAGTCCCGGCCCCCTGGCCTGGGAGCCCGGCACACACGTGCTCGCCTACGTGAACCGCGCGGGTGACATCCAGGTCGCAAACGTCGACAGGCGGAATCGCACGGTCACGATCCGTACGCCCAGCGCGCCGCGACAACTTGCCTGGACGCCGGACGGAAAGAGGCTCCTCGCAGTCGAAGATCACGGCGTCGATGTGTTCTGGCAGCGCGGCCCGCTGATCCGCGACCTCGAGCGAGGCCCAGCACGTGTCGTGGCCGCCTCGATCTCCCCGGACGGGAAGAGCATCGCCTTCGTCGAGACACACGCCGGCCGAAGCTCGCTCGTGATCACGGGAATGCTCGGCGGTCCAACCGGTCCGATCTTCAGCGGAGCGGGGACCTTCGGCAGCGTCCTCTGGTCGCCCGACGGGCGCTGGTTGCTGCTCGACTGGAAGAGCGCCGACCAGTGGCTCTTCATCCGACGGCCGGTGAAGAAGCTCGTGACCGTCTCGAACATCCAGGGGAACTTCGGCGCCGGATCCGGCCCGGCCGGGTGGTGCTGTCCGTGACCGCGTGCTACGGTCAGTGCGTTCCCGGCGACAAAGGAGGTCGACAGATGACGATTGCGCTTACCTCCTTCCGAAGAGCCACGCGGCTCGTCGGCTAGCTCGGCCTGTCCCGGGAAACCACCTAGCAAAGCACGAGTCTCGTGAGCCCGCCCCGGCGGGCGGCTTCGGCTTCTTCCTTTTCCACACAGTCGAAAGGAGACTCGCTTTGCCTGCACTTGAAGCGCTTGGGTGGGATGGCCACTGGTCGTCCACGTTCGAGCAAGCGGAGGACCGCAACCTGATTCCCGCACGCGTCGCGGCGCAGCACCGCGGCGAGTACACCGTCTGGTCCGAAGACGGCGAGCTGCGTGCCCGCGCGGCCGGAAGGCTCTTCTACGAACACGAGGTGGGCGAACCGATCCCGGCAGTCGGCGACTGGGTGACCGTTGCGCATCCCGACGGCCGGCGTGCAGTCATCACGGCGATCCTGCGACGACGCAGCGCCTTCGTCCGCAAGAACGCCGGCAACGACTCGACCGATCAGGTCCTCGCGGCGAACGTCGACACGGCCTTGCTTCTGGCAGGGCTCGACGACGATTTCAGCCTGCGGCGGCTGGAGCGGTACATCGCGACGGCGTGGGAAAGCGGCGCCCAGCCGATCGTCGTGCTCACGAAGGCCGACCTCTGCGACGACGTCGATGCGGCCGTCCTCGCCGTCGAGAGCGTGGCGATCGCAGTCCCCGTGCATCCGGTCTCCAACGTGAGCGGCGCCGGACTCGACGCGCTCGAGCCCTACCTGCGGCCCGGTCGCACCGCTGTCCTGCTCGGATCGTCCGGAGTCGGGAAGTCGTCGCTGCTCAATCGTCTCGCGGGTGCGGAGCTGATGCGAACGAGAGAGGTCGCGGCCGACGGCACAGGGCGACACACGACCACCCATCGGGAGCTCGTGCGGCTCCCGGACGGCGGCCTCGTCATCGACACGCCGGGACTGCGGGAGCTCCAGTTCTGGGAGGGCGACCTGAGCGCCGCTTTCGAGGACATCGAGCTGCTCGCGGCCGAATGTCGATTCCGAAACTGTGCGCACTCCCGCGAACCGGGCTGTGCAGTCCTGCACGCGATCGACGACGGGACGCTCGAGCTGGACCGTCTTCGCTCCTGGCGGAAGCTGCAGCGTGAGCTCGAGGCGATCGCCGCCCGCACCGACAAGCGGCTACGGCTCGCGCGGAAGAAACGCTGGAAGCAGTACGCGTCGGTCGCGCGGCAGAAGAGCCGACCGTAGTCAGGCGGCGTCGCGGCCGAGCAGCTCGAGCGCGGCGAGCGAGCTCTCGATGAAGCTCTGAGCTTCCTGCGCAGTGTCGAAGACGTACGGCCCCGCGCTTCTCGGCTGGACCGACAGCTCGTCGGCCGGATACACATCGGCGGCGACGACCCATTCGGTCCCGTAGTCGGCGCAGGTCAGGCGGACGACCGGACGACCGTCCCTTTGCACCGATGAGACGAGCTCGCGAACAGCAGCGAGGGGAAAGTTCATGCGCCGTTTCGTCCGAGGACGTCGACGGACACGATCTGTCGTCCGTCGATGGTCGCATCGCCGACGGCGACCGTCCCGCCCGCCTCTGCCTCGTCGATGACGCGCATGCCCATCGCCTTCGCGTATTCGAAGTCGGTGGCCTCGGCGACGAGCAACGTTGCCCCACTCGCGAGCGTGACCTCGATGCGATACGTGGTCTTCGGTTCCGGCTCCGGGGTCACAGACGTCCACGTCGTTTCTCCGCGCGCCTCGGCGAGGGCCATCTGTGTGATCGGTCCTTGAGGCTCGTGCAGGCGACGGATCGCGTCCTTGATGTCGGAGCGTGCGGCCGTGACGAGGCGGATCGGACCGTGCATCGCCTCGCGCAGACGGGTCAGATGGGAGGCGTTGTCCGCATCGGGAACCGCGACGATCGTGCAATCGTCCTCCCGGGCCAAGGGCAAGGCGCAGTACATCTCTGCGGCCGGGCGAGGGAGCTCGTGCGCGACCGCAGGGTCGATCGGGTACTCGGTGAGGTCGACGAACTCCTGACCGTGCTGCGCCGCGAGAAGTCTCGTGAGCTCGCGCTCGGGTAGTCCGTACTGGAGCAGGACCTCACCGAGTCGCCGCCCGCTGTCGGCTGCCTCCGAGAGTGCGCGGTTGACGTCCTCGAGGGACATGAGGCCTGACCGATAAACGAGCGTTCCGAGCGGATAGCTCCGCATCTCAGCGGTGCTGAAAGGGGGTGTTGCCGGCGCGGCCGGCGCCGCCTGGCTGGTCTCGAACATCGTCATTCGCCGCAGTTCTCCATGACACACAGTCGTCAGATTGCGCCAGGCGGTCTACCCCCCGAAAGAGGTAGCGAGCTCGAGTGCCTCGATTGAGGGTTAGGTGGACGTCAGGGCGGACGTCAAAGCCGCTCCCGAGAGCTCGTCCTTGCGCAGAAATGCGCGCGCCGAGCTGGAGGCCACGAGGGAGCGGTAGTCGTCACGGCTCGAGGTGAGGATCACGACCGGCGCGGATTCGAGCTCACGTAGGCGCTCGGCCACCTCGAAGCCGTCGACGTCGGGGAGATGAACGTCGAGCAGGACGACCTCGGGCTTGAGCTCCCTGGCCAGCCGGACGGCCGTGAGGCCGTTCTCTGCCTCACCGACGACGTCGAACCCTTCGGCCTCGAGGAGGCTGCGCGCGCTCGCGCGGAAGCTCGCGTGGTCGTCGACTATGAGGATGGACTGGGTCATGGACCGCTTGCCGGTACCCAGCTTAAGGGAGTTCGTTTCGGTCAGCGCGCCCGCGTCACCTTGCTCAGGCCGACCGGGTGGTCGGCGTCGAGTCCCTTCACGTGTGCCAGGGACGCGGCGAAGAGCTGTCCCGGCACGACGGAGAGAAGCGGCGCGAGCACCGGAGTAGGCGCCGCCGGGACCGAGAGGATGTGCGCAGCGCCCGCGACCTCTGCGGCCGCGCTACCGCTTGCCACGAGAGTGGCCTGGGCCGCACGTGCGCGCTGCGCAGCCTCGAGCACGGCTTGAAGTCCCGCATCGCGTGAAGCGATCACCCAGACGGGAAAGAGCGCGTCGAGCGTCGCGACCGGCCCATGCACGAGATCTGTTGCCGTCAGCGGTTCCGCGGCCACACGACAGGTCTCCTTCAACTTCAGTGCGATCTCACGGGCGGTCGCGATCTCCATGCCACGCCCGATCACGTACATGCGACCCACGTAGGCGAAGGCGAGCGCAACTTCCGACACCGCCCGCTCAAGTGGGTCAAGCGTGGCTACGAGAGCGTCGGCGACGCTCCGTAGCCCGTCGGCTGTCTCCCGCTCACGTTCGGCGCACGCTCCGGCGAGCAGGGCGAGGGCTGCGAGCATGTTCACGTACGTCTTCGACGCGGCGACCGACCGCTCCGTCCCGGCCGCAAGCGGAAGCGACGTCTCGGCGAGCCGGGCCAGCTCGGAATCGGGCTCGTTGGTCAGAGCGATCGTTCTCGCTCCCTGCGCGCGCGCACGTTCGACGTAAGCGACGACGTCAGGCGTCTCTCCGGACTGGGAGAGGGCGATGACCACTGAGTCGGAGAAGTCGAGTTGCGCCTCGTAGTAGACAACCAGCGAGATCGAGTCGCGCACGGCGGTCCAGCCCGGGAGCAAGCCGAAGGCGTAGACGGCGAAGGCGGCCGCGGCGTCCGAAGACCCGTGGCCGATGAGACGCACGATGCTCGGCCGACGCTCGACCAGTACGCGGGCGGCGGCGCGGTACTCGTCCGCGTGTTCGAGGAGGGCGAGCAGCGCTTGGGGCTGCTCGTGGATCTCTGCGAGAAAGTGCTGGCCTGCGGCCGTGGCGTTCAGCCTCGCTCCGCACGCGCGGCGGTTGACTGATCGTTCTGAGTGCCCGTCGTGCTCACGAGCTCCTCTGGATCTGCTTCCGCAACGTGGCACGCGACCAGCCGACGTCTTCCGAGCTTCCGTCGCAACGGCGTCTCGGTCTCGCATCTCGCGATGGCGTAGGGACAGCGAGGCTGAAAGCGGCATCCCTCCTTTGGATCGACGACCTTCGGTGGCTCGCCGGCGTCCGCAGTGTCCGAGAGGCCGAGCGGGGCTCGCGGGTCCGGCACGGCCGACAGGAGAAGCTGCGTGTACGGATGCTTGGGTCGATGGAGAACGTCTTCCGTCGGCCCCTCCTCCACGAGGTGGCCTGCGTACATGACGAGAACGCGGTCTGCGATGTAGCGCGCACTCGCGACGTCGTGCGTGATGTACAGAAACGAGACGCCCTCGCGCTCGCGCAGGTCCGCCATCAGGTTGAGGATGCCGATTCGGATCGAGACGTCCAGCATCGAGACCGGCTCGTCCGCGATGATCAGCTTCGGCCGAAAGGCGAGCGCCTGCGCAAAGCCCACGCGCTGGCGCTGTCCTCCGCTCAACTCGTACGGAAACTTCCGCGCCGCTGCGGCGGTCGGCGTGAGCCCAACCTCGTCTAGAACCCGCTCGACCTCGGCGCGCCGCCCGTCTCGTCCGAGCCCGCGGCGGTGAAGTTTCAGCGCGCGGACGACTCCGTGTGCAACGCGGTACGCAGGGTTGATCGAGCTGTACGGATCCTGGAACACCATGGGCACGTCGCTCGAGTACGCGAGCCGCTGCTTGCGAGTGCGAAGGCGGCCGAGCGGCTTTCCGTCGAAGTAGATCTCACCCCTGGTCGGCTTGTAGACGCGGGCAAGCAGGCGGGCGATGGTGCTCTTGCCGCTGCCGCTCTCCCCGACGAGGGCCACGATCTCTCCTCGCCCGATCGTGAGGTCGACGTCGTCGACGGCGTGCAGCGTCTGTCCGGAGAACAGTTTGCCGACGCGAAAGTGACGCGTCAGCCCCTCCGTGCGCAGGAGCGGCTCGGTCATCCCGCGCCCTTCGAGGCGGTCGCCACCGGTGTGCTCTGGACGGCGTTCGGTGCCGCCCCCTTCTCGTACAGGATGCAGCGCACGAGGTCGCGCTCCACGTCGAAGAGCGGCGGATCGACGGCGCGACAGCGCGCCATGACATGGGGACAGCGAGGCGAGAAGCGGCATCCTTCCGGAAGGCGCGCGAGGTCCGGCGGCGAGCCGGGGATGCCGTCGAGCTGGATCCGCGGACCATGAATCGAGGGGAAGGCCTCCAGCAGCGCCTGGGTATAGGGGTGGCGCGGCTGGTCGAAAAGCCGTCTGGTCTCGCCGAACTCGGCCACCTGCGCTGCGTACATCACGAGCAGTCGGTCGGAGAAGTGGCTCACGAGCGACATGTCATGCGTGACGAAGATGACGGCGAATCCGAGTCGCTTCTGCAGCTCCTTGATCTGCATCATCAGCGAGCGTTGCGCCACGACGTCGAGCGCCGACGTCGGCTCGTCCATGATGATGAGGTCCGGCGTGAACAGCAGCGCCATTGCGATCATCGCCCGCTGACGCATGCCGCCCGATAGCTGATGGGGATAGCTGTGGAGGTGGATGGGATCGATCGAGACCAGACGCAAGACCTCTTTCGAGCGCTCTTCGATCTCTCTCGCAGACATGTTCGAGTGCGCTTCGCAGGCGTCGCGCATCTGGGCCGCAACCGTCAGGACCGGGTTGAGGGCGTTCATCGCGCTCTGCATGACCACCGAAAACTCACGCCAGCGAAGGTGCCTGAGCTCGCGATCGGTCAGCGCGACCATGTCGCGTCCCTGGAAGATCACCTGTCCGCCCGTGATCTCGCCGGCGAACGGGGGACCGAGCAGCCTCGTGATCGCATACAGGAGCGTCGACTTTCCGCAGCCCGACTCGCCGACGACGCCGAGGAACTCACCTCGCGCGAGATCGAAGTTGACGTGGTCGACGGCGACGATCGGCCCCTCGTCCGTTGCGTACGCGACGGTGAGGTCGCGGACATCGAGGATGCGGTCGGAGGCAACGGGCACGTCAACGGGCGGTCGGTCGCGTCGTGAACGGTCGATCGGGCGGTCGAGCCTGCGCATGCGCAACGCCGGGTTGCTGATCTCGTCAAACGCGTAGTTGAGCAGGGCGAAGGCGGCGCCGAGCGCAGCAACGCAGATGCCGGGCATGATCGCCCAGAGCACCATGCCGGCACCGAGCGCTTCGTTGTTCTCGGCCCAGTAGAGCATTGTTCCCCAGCTCTGGCTGTTCGGATCGCCGAGCCCGATGAACTGCAACCCGGCGGCGAACAGCACCGCGTACAGCGCGGCGCCCAGAAAGGTCGCGACGATGAGCGAGGTCATCGTCGGCAAGATCTCGAAGACGATGATGTAGAGCTTCCGCTCGCCTCGCACACGGGCGGTCTCGAGGAATTCCCGCGTTCGCAAGGACAGAGTCTGCGAACGTAACTGGCGGGCGCCATACGACCAGCCGAGAAAGCCGAGCACCACCACGAGCGTGAAGAGACCGGAGTTCTTCTCGTACGCGGCGATCACGATGATCAGCGGGAAGATCGGGATCACGAGGATGACGTCGGTGAGGAGCGACAGGAAACCGTCGGAAGCACCTCCGAGATACGCCGCCGAGACACCGACGAGGACCGCGAGCACGGTCGCAAGACCACCGACCAGGAAAGCGATCACCACGGACTCGCGCGTGCTCCAGATCAGCTGCGAGAGAACGTCCTGGCCGTAGGCGGTCGTTCCGAACCAGTGCTCGCGGGACGGACCGAGGCCCGGATCGTAGATCTGGGCGAGCGGGTCGTGCGGCGCGATTTGCCCCGGAAAGATCGCGAGGATGAGGAAGAAAGCCAGCAGGCCGACGCCGGCCAGCGCCTTGCGGTTGTGCCGGACCGCACGCCAGAGGTCGCCTCCAAAGCCGCGACGCGCCTCCGCGATCGGCGGCCCCGGGCCCGGCGCGGTTGTCGTCGGTTCCGGTGTCGCCATGACCGACTGGGTACTCACGAGCGGTCTCGCGTCCGCGGATCGAGCACGGCCGTGGCACCGTCGGCGGCGAGGATCGCTACGAGGACGGTGACTGTGAGCAGGAGGAAGAGCGCCTGCATGAGGGCGTAGTCCTGGTTCTCAACCGACTGCAGGAACATCCAGCCCACGCCCGGATAGTTGAAGACGAACTCGACGAGGATGGCTCCGCTGACGACAAAGCCGAGCGACATGGCAAAGCCCGTGAGGTTCGGCAGGATCGCATTCCGTCCTGCGTACGTCCACATGATGCGCCACGGCGACAAGCCCTTGGCCCTCGCCATCCGCACGTAGTCCTCCGCCAGGACGGAGATCGTGTTGTTCCGCATGGTGAGGATCCAGCCGCCGATCGACGTGATCAGAATCGTGGCCGCCGGAAGAATCGAATGCCGCACCGCGTCGCCGACGAACGTCCACGACCAGGACACCGTCGTCGTCACGTCATAGCCGCCGCTTTCGGGGAACCAGCCGAGCTTGATCGAGAACAGCCAGATCGCCAACAGCGCGAGCCAGAAGTACGGGAACGCTGAGGTGATGACGAAGATCGGCGGCAGTACGCCGTCGAGCATTCCTCCGCGGCGCCACGCTGACACGAGACCGATGAGCGTGCCGAGTACGAAGGCGAGGATCGTCGTGATTCCGACAAGGCACAGTGTCCACGGCAGCGCTTGCAGTACCTGATGGCTGACGGCGTCGGGGAAGAACGTCAGGGAGGTGCCGAACCGTCCCCGGGCGATGTTGCCGAGGTAGGTGAAGTACGCGGCGATGAAGCTCTCGTGCGTGTTGATCCCGAAGGCGATTTCGATCGCATGCAGCGCCTGCGGCTGCATGCGGCCCTTGTAGCGGCTCATCATCGCCAGAGCCGCATTGCCGGGCATGAGGCGCGGGATCAGGAAGTTCAAGGTCACCGCCGCCCACAACGTGACGACGAAGAATCCCAGCCTCCGGAGGACGAACCTCATGTCTCGCGCCTCATGCCCTCGTTCCTCGTTCCTACCTCACTTCATTTTGGTCTCAGGTGCATGGCGAGAACGCCCCAGTCGGGAATCTCATATGCGGCCGGCTTCGCGTACGGATTGTCCTTGGTAACCCAGCCGGCGAGATTCTTGGTGTTGTACTGGTACCAGTCGACGCCCTCGGTGACCGGGATCACCGGCACGTCGTTCACCATCGCGGCCTCGAGCTTCTTCACGATCGCGTGCTGCTGTGCCGGGTCGGTCGTCGCGCCGTACTGCTCGATCAGCTTGTCGACCGTGGGGTTGTAATAGCGCTCCCAGTTCGACGATGCGATCTTGCCGATCGGAGCCGAGTTCTTCGAGTACAGCAGCTGACGCAGCTCGTAGTACGGAGCCGGGCCGCCGGACTCGTTGCCGTTGTACATGAGCTCGAACTTGCCGTTGTATGCATCCGCGTCGAACGTCGTGCTCGACAGGTTCTCGGGCGTGATCTTGATCCCGACAGCTTTCAGTTGCTGCTGGATCACCTGAACCGACGCGACCCAGTCGGAGTAGCCCCCGATGTTGATGATCCTGAACGAGAGCGCCTTTCCGTCCTTCGTGTGGTAGACGCCGCCGGACTTCTTGAAGCCGGCTTTCTCGAGGATCGAGATCGCCTTTGACGGGTTGTACGTGATCTTGCCGGCGAGGCCCTTGTCGAGCCAGTCGTTGAACGTCGGCGTCACGATCCCTGTCTGGTTCGACGGCGGCTCGTAGCCGTATTCGCCGATCTTCGAGACCTTCGCACGGTCGATCGCGTAGGCCATCGCCCTGCGCACTTCGACGTTCTTGAGGATGGGGTTCTTGAGGTTGATGAAGATGTTGACGTTGACCAGCGGGGGGAACCAGTAGTGGTTGTCCGAGCTTTTCTTCGAGTAGTACTTGTTGATGTTCGGGATGAACTGGCTCCCCCACTGAGCCTTCCCGCTGGCGAGCTGCTGATTCGCCGGGTCGTTCGACGTGAACGCGGGGTAGTAGATCGTTTGGATCTTCGGCAGGCCCTTCTGCCAGTAGGCGCCGTTCTTCGTGTACTTGATCACCTGCGGCGAGCAGGAGCTCATCTTGAACGGGCCGGTTCCGATGGGATGCGAGTCCTTGTAGGTGACCGGGTTCTTGATCGACGACCAGATGTGCTTCGCGACAATCGGAGTCTGCGCTCCGATGTAGTAGAAGTACGGCACCGCTGACGTCTTGAAGTTGAAGACGACGTTGTTGCCCTGCTTGGTGACGCTCTTCAGCACCGCCCAGTCGGCGTTCAGATCAAGGGCGGGGAACTTCTTCAGGAGCTTGTAGGTGAAGATCACGTCGTCCACACTGAACGGCTTGCCGTCCGTCCATTTCACCCCTGAGCGGATCGTGAACGTGAGTGTCTTGTTCCCGTTGCTCCACTTGTAGCTGCTTGCGAGCCAGTTGGTCGTCGCACCGCTCTTGAGCCCGTTCACGAAAACGAGCTCCTCGTAGACCGGTCCGAACGAGAGCGAGTTGACGTCGCCGTTGAACGGGCTGAAGCCGCACGTCCATGTCGTTCCCTGTTCGTTCGAGATCGTCACCGAGTTGGTCGCAGAGGCCTTCTGAAGCTTCTCGCCGCCTGCGCTACCCAGGCTGGCCCAGACAGCCGCGCCAACGCCGACCACCAGCGCGAACACCAGCGCTCGTCTCATGTTCGACTCCTTCCCGGTCGTCGCGCGACCGTCATCAGGTTGCTCCCGTCAGAGCGCGAATGCGCTCGATCGTGCTTGCCCTTGTGGTTCAACTGCCTGCCTCCCTTCCAATCCCTGCGAACCGAGCACCAAGCTCGGAGCGCAGACGCTCCCTCGCAGCCACGTCGGCGCCGAGCTCGTCGAGGCCGAGGAGCGCCGCCCCGACGATCGGCGGTGAGCTTGTTGATGTCACGATTGCGGCCGGAGCGAGCTCCGCGGTGCGCCGTGCGACAGCGTCGACGAGCGCGCCGTCGGTCGCATCGATCAGACCTCCGCCGAGAAGAACTTCTGCCGGCTCGTCAGTCAGCGAAAGCCGCACCAGCGCGACGCGCACGAGGGCGGCGATCTCGTCGGCCAACCGGTTCATGATGCTGCCGGCCACTGCGTCCGACCGCGACTCCGCCACGACGACCGGTGCGACCTCGGTGATGCGCCTCATCGCGATGCGACCGCGATGGATCGCCTCCGCGAGCTCGGTCGGGCTGCCGAGACCGAAGTGCGCCGGGACCGCATGCTCGAGGCTCGTGCGCGGCCCCCGGCCGTCCTCACTTCGAGCGGCGGCGAAGACTCCGGCGAGGCCGACGTCGTAGCCGCCGCCCCAGTCGCCCGTGATCTCGCCGAGGGCAGGAAAGCGCGTCTGCCGTCCATCCGGCGCGACACCGAGACAGTTGATTCCGGAGCCGCAGACGATCGCGACTCCCCAACCGCGTTCGGTCCCCGCGCGCAGCACCGCATAGGTGTCGTTGCCGACCGAAACCCGCGTCGCCAAGCGACGGTCGCTCACCGCGGCGAGAACTTCTTCTTCCTCGCTCGGAAAGTCGACACCGGCCAGGAGCAGCTGCGCGACGTCTGCCACGGGTCCGTCTCCATTCGGCAGACCGGCGGCTCGTACGGCGGTGGCGAGGAGCTCCTCGAGGACGCGGACGCAGCCGTCGACGCCGAGATGGTGCGGCGAGCTCTGCGGCCCGCGGACGAGCGCGAGGGCCGCGCCGTCGGCGCGGACGAGTGCGAGGTCCGTCTTGAAGTTGCCCCCGTCGACGGCCAGGACGACCGGTGCGGTCACGCTACGGCTTCCTGACGGAATTGCGGTAGGTGCTCCGCACCGTTCGCGAGCAGCGCTTCGACGAGCTCGTCTGCTTGGGGCACTTGGCCGATCAGCGGATGCGCCAGCAGCGCCTTGTGGACCAGAACGCGATCCCCGGTCAGGGCTGCCGTCACGGCCAGCCGTTCATACGCTGCGACGTGCTGCACGAGACCGAGCAGCTCGGGTGCGAGCGGAGCCTGCGGCAAGGGCACCGGGCCGTGCGCCTCGATGCGGGCGGGGAGCTCGACGACGTCGTCGTCGGCAAGCCCCGAGATCGTGCCCTCGTTGCGAATGTCGACGACCTGAGTGTCGCCGTTGCCGGTCGCGAGCGACGCGATCAATTGGGTTGCAGCCTCGCTGTAGTACGCACCGCCGCGTTGCTCGAGGAGCTTCGGCTTCGTGGTGAGCGAGGGGTCCCGATAGAGCTTCAGGAGCTCGTGCTCGATCTCGGCGACTGTGGTGGCACGCGGCACACCGTTCTGTTGCTCCTCGAGAACTCGGTCGTGAAAGTAGAAGTACCGGAGGTAGTACGACGGAATGGCGCCGAGTTCGTCGAGCACCGCACGCGGCTGACCGACCTGTTCCGCGAGTGCGTCGCCGTGGTCGCCGAGTAGCTCCGGGAGAACGTCGCGGCCGTCGAGCTTGACGGCGCGCACCCACGTCAGATGGTTGAGGCCCACCTGGTCGACGAGGACCCGCTCAGGCTCGACATCGAGCAAACGGGCGATCGAGCGTTGCAAGCCGATCGCGACGTTGCAGAGGCCGACGGCTCGATGGCCGTGATCGCGGAGGGCACGTGTGACGATGCCGACGGGATTCGTGAAGTCGACGATCCAGGTGTCGGCCGCGGCGAGCTCTCGCGCACGCGCGGCGATCTCGAGCACGACCGGGACGGTGCGCAACGCCTTGCCCAGACCGCCGGCTCCCGTCGTCTCCTGGCCGATGCATCCGCACGCCAGCGGCACCGTCTCGTCCGAGAGCCGCGCCTCCTGTCCGCCGACGCGCAGCTGGATGAGGACGAAAGAGGCGGCGTCCAGCGCACGGTCGAGGTCATCTGTTACCGAGAACTCGCCCTCGTACCCCGCGGCCGCGAGCATCCGGCCGGCGAGCCCGCCCACGACGTCGCGTCGCTCCGGGTCGATGTCGTGCAACACCAGTTCTCGAAGGTCGATCCGCTCACGCTCGCGAGCGAGTCCAGCCACCAACTCCGGCGTGTACGTCGAGCCACCCCCGACGACGGCGAGCTTCACCGCGTCGGCCCCGGAATCGAAGAGACCCGGGCTGAGTCTGGTAAAGATCCCAAACCAGAGACGACTCTATGACGGTGAAACTCTGGTGTCAAGGTGGACTTAACACGCTTATGAGTTAGTGTTCTTCACGAGATGACGGCGACACGCGCAACGCCGGCGCTGCTCAAGCATCTGAACGAGCGGACCGTCCTGGAGACGATTCGCAAAGGCTCACCCATCTCGCGCGCCGAGATCTCCCGCCGGGCAGGCATCTCGAAGCCGACGGTCTCGCTGGCGTTGCAGTCGCTCGTCGACGCCGGCCTCGTCCGCGAGGCCCATCGAAGCCCGGGCGGCCCAAGCTACGGAGCGGTTTTCTTCGAGCCGGTACCCGAGGCCGCTTTCGTGGTCGGACTCGACCTTGGCACACGCTTCTTGCGCGGTGCCGTCTGCGATCTGAGCGGCGAGGTGCGCACGAGGCAGGACGTCGAGCTGCGCGGCGTGGATGCCGACGGTGCGCTCGACGCAATCGCCGCGCTGAAGGACTCGCTGATCGACGGCGCGGCATTGCCGGCCGAGCGGATCGACGGCGTCGTGCTCGGCGTGCCCGGCATGATCGACTCCGCCAAGGGGACGTTGCAACTCACGACTCCGAACATTCCGGGTCTCGAAGGCAGAGTGTTCGGTGCAGACGTGCAACAGCAGCTCGGCCTCACGGTGACGCTCGAGAACGACGTCAACCTCGCCGCCGTCGGCGAGCGCTGGATGGGAGTTGCTCAGGGAGTCGACGATTTCGCCTTCCTGTCGATCGGCACCGGCATGGGCATGGGGCTGATCCTCGACGGCGAGCTGCATCGAGGCAACCATGGAGCGGCGGGAGAGGTCGACTGGGCGCTCGCGGGAATCTCGGACGAGGTCGACCCCTCCGCCGAAGGCGTCGCCGCGCTCGGAGCGCGCGTGGCGCCCGACGGACGAGCGGGAACGTCGCTCACACCGCCGTACGACGCGCGCGAGATCTTTGCCGCAGCACGCAGCGGTGATGCCGTCGCGCGTACGGTCGTCGAGGAGGTGGCGCGCCGCATCGCTGCCCACATCGCTCCCGTCGCCGCGGTGGCCGATCCTGCGCTCGTCGTTCTGGGCGGCGGGATCGGTACGAACGGCGATCTCCTCCTCACTCCGGTCCGTCGGCTGCTCTCGGCCTGGATGCCCTATCCGCCCCGGGTCGAGATCTCGAGCCTCGGCGAGGCAGCGGTCCTGATGGGAGCGCTCGCGGTCGGCCTACGGTCTGCGCTCGACAACACGTTCGTCAACCGCCCACGGGCCGCGACCGTCTAAGACAAGCACGGAACGTCACTCGATTGAGTGATTCGCCGAAGGGTTGAGCGCCTTCCGTTGTCTCCTCGTCTGCCAACGGTCAAGGAGGAGAAGTGCCTCGACAGAGAATGCTCACCCTGCTCGTCGCGGGCGCCGCCATCGTCACCGCGCTGGTCGCCCGGCAGCGGGCGCGGACAGTGGTCCCGTGCCGATCTGCCCGCCCTCGCCGGTCCCGTCAGTGCCCGGCGTGACGAATTGCCGACGCCGGCCCCACCGCCTGCACCGGCGCCCGCTCCCGCTCCCGGAGCGGCGCAGTCGACGCAGGCACGCGAGCCGGCGAAGACGTCGAAGCAGTTTGCCCTGGCGGCGACGCCCGAGCTCGCGCGGTCGCTGCTCATCGCCGTCAATGCGACACGCCGTGGACACGGGCTGCGGGCCCTGCGCCTCTCGGCGTCGCTGACCGAGGCGGCGTACGCGCACGCACAATCTCTCGCCGTCGCCGGACAGTTCACGCACGCGTGGCCGAGGACCAACAGGGTCTTCGGCAGCTGGATCCGGAACTTCTATCCGGCGCGCGGCTACCGCCGCTGGAGCGCCGGCGAGAACCTGCTCTGGGCCTCCCCCGGCTTCACGGCGACGAGCGCCGTCCGGCAATGGCTCGTGAGCCCGATCCATCGGCGCGTGATGCTGACGCGCTCCTGGCGCGAGCTCGGAGTCGGCGTCGTGGCCGCGACCGCCGCACCCGGAGCGTACGGCGGAAGCGACGTGCAGATCGCCGCTGCTGAGTTCGGCAAGCGCAGCTGAGCAATGCCCAGCCGCGCCGCTCTCCTCTGTGCCTTGGTCGCGCTCGCCCTGCCGGCCTGGGCGAGCGCAAACGGCGGCCGTTACGTGCTCGTGGGCGGAACGAGAGCGGAGCGGCAGACGGTCGACTCCGCCCTCGAGGCCAGCTCGTTCGACTGGAACCTCGTCCGTCGGCAGATCACGATCGAGATCGTCCGCGGCATCGACTCGCAATCGGTTCCGGGCTGGATCTGGCTCGACGCCGACCTGCTCGACGCCGGAGCCTTCTCGTGGGGCGTCGTGCAGCACGAGTACGCCCACCAGGTCGACTACGCCCTGCTCGACGACGGGATCCGGACGGGGCTCCTTCCCATTCTGGGCGGTAGCGCTTGGTGCTACACGGCTCTGGCCCTACCTCACGCCGACTACGGGCGCGAGCGCTTTGCGTCCACGCTTGCCTGGTCCTACTGGCCTTCGCCGGAGAACTGCCTGAGGCCCGAGCGGCCGGGCGACGAGTCATCTGCCCTGCCGGCGCACCGATTCAGAGCTCTCCTCGACTCGTGGCTCGGCAGACGCACGCAGCGCCGGGCGCGGTAGTGCTCGTAGTCGGATTCCGCTATAGAGCGGGGGATGACCGAGCAAGAGGACGAGCATTCCGAGCTGACGCCTGAAGCGTTCTTCCGCTCCGTCGGGACGATCGTCAAACGAAGCTCGCTGCCCGATGCGATCGTCACGGCCTCGCGGATCGCACCGCTCGACGCAATCGTGGCGGCGCTGCGACGCCGAGCCCGCCGATCCGTGATCGTGGTCGGAGAGCGCGGCCTCGGGAAATCCGTCCTGACGGGCGCCGCCCTGAAGCAGCTCGAAGGACCTGGGTGGCTGATCTTTCGCGCCGGAGCGGCGGAGGTCATGGCCGGGCAGATGTACATCGGGATGATGGAAGGGCGGGTCCAGGAGATCGTGGAATTCGCCCGCGCCCGGCCGCTGATCTGGTTACTGCCGAATCTCGAGGAAGCTCTCTGGGCCGGGCAGCACATGCAGAGCCCGCGGGGTCTGCTCGATGCTCTGCTTCCGCACGTCGAGTCCGGTGCGCTCACGATCGTGGCCGAGATCGACGACCGTGCGTTCGAGCAACTCGTGGTGCGTCGACCAAAGGTGCTCGACGCTTTCGAGGTCGTACGACTGCCGCAGCTGCCCGCGGACGAAGCGCTCCAGATCACGCGCACCTGGGTCGAGCTGGAAGAGCTGCAGGTCGCAGACGACCTGCTGCGCGAAGCAATCGACCTGTCCGAGCACTACCTTCCGGGACTCGTCGCACCGGGGAACGTCCTCCGCCTGCTGAAGGCGGTCGTCGGAGACGACCGGACACGTGCCCTGACGCCCGAGACGCTCACGACGACGCTCACGGAGCTCACCGGGCTGCCGCTTCGCATCCTCGATCCGCGCACGCCGCTCTCTGTCGAGGAAGTCCGCGGCGCCCTGGCGGGCAAGGTGCTCGGCCAGCCCGACGCGGTCGAATGCCTGGTCGAGCGCGTCGCGATGATCAAGGCCGGGCTCACGGATCCCACGCGACCCTTCGGCGTGTTCCTGTTCGTCGGGCCTACGGGAACCGGCAAGACCGAGCTCGCGAAGGCGCTCGCCGGTTACCTCTTCGGTTCCGAGGACCGGCTGGTGCGGCTGGACATGAGCGAGTTCCAGACGCCGGAGAGCCTCGAGCGTTTGCTCGCGGAGACCACGCCCCACGAGGCACCTTCGGCGGGCTTCGTGTCCGCGATTCGACGGCAACCGTTCTCGATCGTGCTGCTCGACGAGTTCGAGAAGGCTCATAGACACGTCTGGGACGTCTTCCTGCAGGTCTTCGACGACGGCCGTCTCACCACACACCTCGGGCAGACCGTCGATTTCCGTCACACCGTGATCATCCTCACGTCCAACATCGGCTCGTCACTCCGGACCGGACACCGGCTCGGCTTTGCCCGCGAGGACGATGACTTCGCGGCCGGCTCAGTCGAACGCGCGGTTCAACAGGCCTTCAGGCCCGAGTTCCTGAACCGGCTCGACCGCATCGTCGTCTTCAGTCCGCTCGAGCGCGACATCATGCGCACCCTGCTCGAGAAGGAGCTGCGATCGCTGCTCGACCGGCGGGGATTTCGCATGCAGCCGTGGGCGGTCGAGTGGGACGAGGCCGCGATCGATCTCCTGATCGAGAAGGGCTTCAGCGCGGACATGGGCGCGCGACCGCTCAAGCGGGCGATCGAGCGTTATCTGCTTGCTCCACTGTCTCTGACCATCGCCGAGCGGAACTTCCCCGAGGGCGAGCAGTTCCTGCTCGTCGGTGCGGAGAACGGATCACGCATCCGCGTGCGCTTCGTCGATCCCGACGTCGATCAGGTCGAGGCGCCGCTCTCGAAGCGGGCGGATGAGGAGTTGACGCTGCAGAATCTCGCGCTCGATCCGCACAGCTCCGGGAACGACGTTGCGTTTCTCATTGCGGAACTCGACCGGATCTCGCAGGGCGTCCGCCGGTGGGAGTCGGCCAAAGACGATTTCATCGTGGCCACCCATGACCCAGCGTTCTGGGAGTCGGACGAGCGGCACGAGCTGCTGGCGAGAATCGAGTACCTCGACCGGCTGATCGCCGCCACCCGAACCGCGAGACGTCTGGGTGACCGGCTGCGCCCTTCGGGCGGCCGGCGTACCGCCGCGCCGGACCTCGTCCAGTTACTTGCGAGCCGACTGCACGTCCTCGACCGCGCGTGCGCCGAGCTCGAACGAGGCCAGCCGAGCGACGCGGTGCTGTCGCTCTCCGCAGCGGACCCACATTCCATCGCAGATGAGTTCGCGAGACGTCTCGTGGAGATGTACAGCGGCTGGGCGGACCATCGCGGCATGCGACTCCAGCCGGTGTCGGAGCCTAACGGTCTTCGTTACAACGTCAGTGGGCTCGCGGCCTACGCGATCCTCGCCACCGAGGACGGCCTGCACGTACTCGAGACACCGGTGCGCAAGCGCGAGTTCGACCGGATCGCCGTACGCGTGACGGTCGAGCCGGTCCCGCTCTACGACCCCGCCTTGCCGGCGGCGACGGAGTCGGCCCAAAGCGCGGAGATCGTCCGGCGCTACCGCCTGGAGCCGTCCCCGCTCGTGCGAGACCGGCTCGGCTGGAGAACCGGTCGAGTCGACCGGGTGCTGGCCGGCGACTTCGACCTCTTTACGAGCGCGGATTAGAGGCCGGCCGACGGGCCGGCCTCGTTGCCGCCGAGGTCGTTCCCGCTCGCCTGTACGTGCAGCTCGAGCTTGCTACCGAGGATGCCCGGGCCACCGTTCTCGCGGACGACGTTGCCGGTCAGGACCAGCGTTCCGCCGTCTCCGTCCTCGCCGCCGGCGAGCACGATCCCGGCGCGCTTCGGCGGGCTCGTCGCGAGCGAGTTGCGAACGATCGTGTTCCCGCTGATCTCGAGCGTCGTCGCCACGACCGCGGGGCCCTCGTTCGGCTGGAGCTCGAACAAGATCCCGGGTCCAGCGTTGTCGCGAATCGTGTTGCCGACGATGTGCACGTCGAGCGCCGGCTGGCCGCGGTCGTCCGGCTCGACGTCGATCCCCGCGGCCGGTTGCCCCGGCGGGAGATCTCGCACGCCCTGGATCGTGTTGCGCTCGATGCGGAGGCCGATGACCGCAGTGGCGGAGATCGCGTTGCGCGTCGCGCCGCTCAACGTGCAGTCGAGAATTGCGACTCTTCCCGCGTAGCTGTTCCCGTTGGCGCGGCCGCTGATCGTGACGTCGTCCTTGGGCGAGCCGCCGATGTCGAGTCGGCTGAGCGTCGTCTCGTGTCCGTAGATCGCGACGCCGTACATCGACTGCCCCGCAGGGACGACGATCCTGAGATCGCTGATCGTCACGCCCACCGGGGCAGGTCGCGACGGAGTCGAGCGGTTGACGAAGAACACCGCGCTCGCGGCGATCGGATCTCCGTCCACGGAATGCAGTCGGACCGGACCCAGGCCGAGGGAGACGAGGCAGGCACCGTTCGACGTGATCGTCGTGTCGTCGTGCGACACCCAGAGCCCCCGCGTCGCGTAGCACTCGCCGTTCGGCAGCTTCGGCAGGTCGACGGTGCCGCCGCCGCGATCGAGACGGGCCTGCAGCCAGGCGGTGTCGTCGCGCGCCGCTCGGGACG
>JBKPTB010000085.1:0-5894 GCA_046735315.1 Actinomycetota bacterium | reverse complement strand
GCTCCAGGTCGGCGAGGCCATTCCCTCCGAGCGGCGGCTCAGCTCCGAGCTCGGGGTTTCGCGGCTCACCCTTCGCGCCGCTCTCGACGACCTCGTCAGGGACGGCTACCTGGAGCGCCGCCACGGCAGCGGCACCTTCGTGAGCGAACCGAAGATCGCGCAGCAGCTGACCCTGACCTCCTTCAGCGAAGACATGCGCCGCCGGGGCATGACGGCAGGGAGCCGGACGATCGAGCTGCGCGAGACGCATGCCGGCGCAGCGGTGGGCCGGGCCCTCAATGTCTCACCCGACGCGCGAGTGGTGCGCATCCGACGGTTGCGACTTGCGGACGGCGAGCCAATGGCGCTCGAGACGCTCCACGTTCCGGCCGTGCTCGTCCCCGGCCTCACTCCTGAGCTGCTCGAAAATGCATCGTTCTACGAGCTGCTCGAGCGACGCTACGGAGTCGTGATCGAGAGCGGCATCCAGTCCATCGAGCCCACCGTCACCAATGAGGAGGAGTCCGAGCTGCTCGGCGTGCCGTTGCACTCACCTGCATTCCTCTTCGAGCGGACGAGTCGCACCGTCGCCGGCGAGACGGTCGAGTTCGTGCGCTCGCTCTACCGCGGTGACAGGTACAGGCTGGTGGCCGAGCTCTCCCAGCGCCGCGATCGCCCCGTGTCGGTGACACCGGTCCTGGCTGCGGCGATGGCCGACCAAGAGACATGACGCGAACCGGCGTCTCATATTTCGGCGTCCGCATCCCTCGTCACGCACGACGCGATCTCGAGGACATCGCTGCGCGTGGTTACACCGCTGTCCTGCACACCTTCTCGGAGAACGACCTCGCCTACTACCGGGGCACGATGGCGGAGATCGTCGAAGCCTCGCACGAGCTCGGGCTCGAGGTCCAGATGTGTCCGTGGGGAGTCGGTCGCACCTTCGGCGGGGAGGCGGAGAGCCGCTGGGTGACGTTCCACCCCGAGGCCTGCCAGGTCCTGGACGACCGACGGCGCGTGGCGACCGGCTGTCTCAACCAGCCTGCGTATCGCTCCTTCTGCAAGGAGTGGGCCGACGCGGCGCTCGAATGCGGAACGGATTACGTCTTCTGGGACGAGCCACACTGGACCGTTCCCGCCCACGTCGGAGTCGAAGACCCTGAGCGTTGGGCCTGTTGCTGCGAGGTCTGCCGCGAGCTGGCCGGCGGCATGCCGACGCAGGAGTTCCGCGAGGCCTCGCTCGTGGACTTCCTGCGGGAGATGAGCGCCCACGTTGCGGCTCGCGGCGGCAAGAACACGATCTGCCTGCTCCCACTCACCGAGGGTTCGCACGGCATCAAGGATTGGGACTCGGTCGCCGCCGTGCCGGGCCTCGACGTCTTGGCGACCGATCCGTACTGGAAGAACTTCGCTGAGCCCGCAGGCTCGTTCGTGGGACGTTTTGCCACCTTGCTCGCAGAGACCGCGGCCCGTCACCGCGTGCGAGCACAGATGTGGCTGCCGAGCTTCGGTTTGACCCGCGACGACATTCCGGATCTCGAGGCCGCGATTGCGGCAACTCGTGCGGCCGGGATCGACGACGTCTGGACGTGGGGCTACGAGGCGTGCGCGCATATGACGCATCTGGCAACGCCCGATTCACCGCTCGTCTGGGAAGCGGCCACACGGGCTCTCACGGGAGGCGCCGTCAGGACGGAGCGGCAGCGACTCGATCTTCGCGATCTCGATCTGCGGACGACGAGGGAGCTCGTCGGTCTGATCAACGCGGAGGACCGGACCGTCGCGGACGCGGTCGGCAGGGCGGCTGACTCGATCGCGAAGGCGATCGACGCGATCGTCGAACGTCTCGGTCGCGGTGGAAGGCTCGTGTACGCAGGCGCCGGTTCGTCGGGACGGGCCGCCGCAGCAGATGCTGCAGAATGCGGGCCGACGTTCTCCACGGATCAGATCGTCGCGGTGACGACCGAGGACGAGGGGCTGGAGGACGACCGCGAGGCGGGCGAGCAGGACTTGGTCGACTTCGCCGTCGGTCCGGACGACGTCGTCCTCGGAGTCAGCGCCAGCGGCGCCACTCCGTACACCCTGGGTGCAATCGAGCGGGCCAAAGCGGCGAGCTCGCTGACGATCGGTCTTGCCTGTGTCGCCGGCTCGGAGCTCGTGGAGTCCACGGAGCTGGGGATCGAGGTGAACGTCGGGCCCGAAGTGATCGCGGGCTCCACGCGCATGAAGGCAGGGACTGCGCAAAAGCTCGTGCTCAACACCATCTCGACGATCGCCATGGTGCAGCTCGGCAAGACGTTCGGGAACCTGATGGTCGACGTCCAGCCGTCGAACGAAAAGCTGCGTGCTCGGGCCCGTCGCACCGTCGCGCTGGCAACAGCGGCGCCCGAGGAAGAGGTCGCGGCCGCTATCGCTGCAGCCGAAGGCGACGCCAAGGTCGCGATCGTTTCCCTGCTCGCGGGCGTGAACGCCGAGGCGGCGCGGTCGCGACTCTCGGCGGCGGGCGGCGTGGTCCGCGAGGCGGTCGCAGATGTCGTGGGTTGAAGCCGAGCTGCGCGAGCAGCCTGCGGCACTCGAACGCTTCCTCGCGGCGGAATCTGCGAACGCCGACGAGATCGTCCGCGGACTCCTGCTCGACGACGTTCGCTACCTACTGATCGTCTCGCGTGGAAGCTCGAGCAACGTTGCTCGCTACATGCAGTACCTCTTCGGGACGAAGAACCGGTTGCCAGTCTCCTTTGCGACGCCGTCGCTGTACACCGTGTACGACGCGCCGCCTGCGCTCGGACCGGCCGCGGCGATCGGGATCTCGCAGTCGGGTGCGTCACCGGATGTCGTCGCGGTTCTCGACGAGGCGCGGCGGCAAGGACGACCGACGCTCGCGATCACGAACGATCTCAGTTCACCGCTCGCTCGGGCGGCTGACTTCGTCCTTCCCTTGCACGCCGGCGAGGAGCGCGCGGTCGCCGCGACCAAGACCTACCTCAACTCGATCGGAGCGGTCGCACTGTTGTCGGCGGCGGGCGACGCGGGACGCTTGCGAGACCTGCAGGCGATGCCGGCGCGGATCTCCGAGCAGATCGACCGTTCACTCGCCGCGGCGGACCTACTCGACCGCTATCGCGAGGTGGAAGGCGGGAGCGTGGTTGCGCGCGGGGTGAACTACGGAACCGCCTTCGAGATCGCGCTGAAGATCCGCGAGCTGTCGGGTGCCCAGTTCGAGGCCTTCTCGTCCGCTGACCTGCTGCACGGCCCGATCGCGGCCGTGAAGCCCGGGCGTCCCGCAATCGTGATCGCCCCGACGGGCCGAACGCTGGCGAGCATGGGCGAGGCCGTCGAGAACGTGCGTGAGCGCGGTTCCGACGTCGTTGCGATCAGCGACGACCAGGAGTTTCTTGCCGCCGCAGACACTGCCCTGCCCCTCGTCCCTGACGTTCCTGAATGGCTGAGCCCGCTCCTGACCGTCGTGCCCGGTCAGGTCGCTGCTTTACGCCTGGCGACCCTGCGGGGCGAAAACGTCGACAGCCCTTCCGGGCTGACGAAGATCACACTGACTCGCTGAGTCGCCTGAGGGAGCTCGGCAGGCGAGCTCCCTCTATGCGTGCCGCGCCCTAGGAGGACTTCATCGGGTCGAGATAGACGTCGTCGATCGACGCCGCCGCGCCCACCGCCGTGAAGCGGAAGGACACGGATGCCGTCAAGAGCGGCAGTGTCCCGCCCAGCATTCCAATCGTCGGAGAAGCGTTCCAGGATCCGCTTGGCGAGATCGTGCCGCCGTCGAAGATCCCGAGCACGCTCGACAGCAGGCCCCGGTAGATGATCTGAACCTTGACCTTGGAGCCGTAGCTGCCCTTGGTCACGAAGCGCATCTTGCTCGAGAACAGCGAGATGCACATCGGCGGAGTCGTCGCGGTCGCGCCCGCCGGCAGGGACAGCGAGAGCTTGTCCGCCGTGCTGTGGACGTAGAACGATTCGTTGCCCGAGACGACACGCGCACCGCCGCTCAACGCCCAGCCGCTCCCGCCTCCTTCGAAGCCTCCGTCCGGCGAGAACGCGTAGTTCGCGTAGTCCTTCCAGCCCGCGAAGGGCGTCGAGGTGGCCGAGGGACATGCAAGGCCGAGGCCGGCAGAAGCGGGCGCAACGCCCATCGCCATCCCGATGGCGCCGCCGACGAGGCCGAGAGCGATGAGCGCTCTCACGCGCCGTACGAAAGAACTCGTTGCCACAGATTCCACTCCTTGAATCGCCGCAGTGCCTTCCCCGCCTCCTACTCTCGTCACGGGGCGGGCTGCCACCTCCCCCTTTGGGGTGATTTAGCCCGCGGTCAAGAAATGCTCCCGCCGCGCCGATACCGCGGAGCATGGCGGCATCGGTCGCGACTGGACCCTCCGTGCCCGAGAGCGGCATTGTTCCGCGCAGCCTGGAGATCGGCGCCGACGAGTTGATCGAGCGGTCCCGGGAGCGGGCCGCGACGCCGCTCGGCGATCGCGACCGGCTCGCCTCGCTCCTACTCGGCGGTTCGTTCCTGGCAGTCGCGGTTGCGCTTGCGGCACTTGCCGACTCGTCTCGGCAGGCCGGGATCGCAACCGTCGCGGTCTTCGTGGCCGCCTATGCGATGGCATCACGCATCGACTTCGAGATCGGAACCGGCTCGACCGTGCCCACCCAGCTCGTGCTCGTGCCGATGCTCGCCCTGCTGCCGGTGCAGTACGTACCGCTGTTCGTGCTGGCCGGACTGCTGCTCGGGGAGTTGCCGGACTACGCCCGGGGACGCGTCCTCCTCGACCGGAGCGTCCTGCGGTTCGTCAACTCCTGGCACGCGGTCGGCCCGGCCCTCGTCCTCGTTGCGGCCGGGCAACCCTCGCCGACGCTGCGGCATCTGCCGATCTACGCGGTAGCGCTTGCTGCCCAGTTCGCCTTCGACTTCGGGAGCACTGCGCTCCGCGACCGATTGGGTCTCGGCGTCTCGCCACTCAGTCTGCTGCGGTTCATGGTCTGGATCTGGGCAGTCGACTCCGCGCTGACGCCGATTGCACTACTGGCGGCGCTCGGCTGCAGCGTGCATCCGACGCTGGTCGTCTTCACCCTGCCGTTGATCGGGCTGCTCGCGTACTTCGCGCGCGAGCGCCAGGTGCGCATCGACCATGCTCTCGAGCTCAGCCATGCGTACCGCGGGACCGCCATGCTCCTTGGAGACGTTGTTGAAGCGGACGACGCGTACACGGGCAGTCACTCGCGCGACGTCGTTTCCCTCGTGCTCGATGTCGCCGACCGGCTCGGCCTCGACGCGCGCGAACGTCGGGACGCGGAGTTCGCGGCTTTGCTCCACGACATCGGCAAGATCAAGATCTCGGCCGAGATCATCAACAAGCCCGGCACGCTGACGAGCGACGAGTGGGCGATCATGAAGACCCACACCGTCGAAGGCGAGCGATTGCTGTCGCAGATCGGCGGACTTCTGGGGAACGTCGGGCGGATCGTGCGCTCGTGCCACGAGGATTGGAACGGCACCGGCTATCCCGACGGTCTCGCAGCCGAGGAGATCCCTCTCGTCGCGCGGATCGTGCGCGCCTGTGATGCTTTCAGCGCCATGACGACGGACCGCTCGTATCGCAAGGCTCGGCCGGTGGAGGAGGCAGTCGCCGAGCTTCGCCGCTGCGCCGGCACAGACTTCGACCCCGTCGTGGTCGAAGCCCTGGTGGCCAGCGTGAGAGCCGGGGTCTGACGCCGAAAGGCTGGTCGGACCCCTTCAGGGCCAGATCCCGGAACTCCGGCCCTCAACCCAGCGCGGCGACGACCTTCGCGACGCTCGCGCGCCAGACGTCGTCGGGCACGGGCGGGAGCACGTCGTCCCAGATCGCCGCGAAGCTGTCGCTCAGCTGCCGCATCCGGGCCGGTCGCCCCATGAACCACCA
>JBKPTB010000084.1:0-5791 GCA_046735315.1 Actinomycetota bacterium | reverse complement strand
GAGCGGCTCGTCGTATGTCGTGGCGAGCACGTGGTAGTCGAGGATGTACGGGACGGACGGCGTCAGATTCCGATAGTGCTTCGCGTGCGCCTCTTCGAAGGTCTCCTTGAACAGATAGAACTCGAGCTCGGAGCCGATCATGGGCTCGTAGCCGAGCGTCCGGGCACGCTCCACCTGCGCCCTCAGCACCTGGCGCGGTGAAGGTGGGACCGGCGAGCCGTCGTGCCAGACGATGTCGCAGAGCACGAGCGCCGTCCCTTCGAGCCACGGGATGCGGCGTAGCGTTCCGAGGTCGGGCTTGATCCCGAAGTCGCCGTAGCCCTGCTCCCAGCTCGCGATCGAGTAGCCGGGGATCGGATCCATCTCCATGTCGAGTGCCAGCAAGTAGTTGCACCCCTCCACGCCCGCGTCCGCGATCCCCTCGTCGACGAAGAACCGCGCATGCACGCGCTTGCCCATCAGCCGGCCCTGCATGTCGGTGAACGCGACGACGACAGTGTCGATCGCCCCGCTGTCGACGTCACGCTTCAGTTCGTCAAGGGTCAGCATCGGCTAGAGGCGGAGGGAGCCGGCCGAGCCGGCTCCCTGCACCGGAACAATCCTAGGCTGCGGGTGAGGTGACGGGCGCGCCCGTCCGTTCGCCGTACTGCTCCTCGATCCGAGCCAGCTCGTCCTCGGATCCCTGCGCGATTGGGCCCTTGAACCACTTGCGCGCAGACACCAGCCACCACGCCGTGACGAGCACCAGGGTGCCGACGACGGCGATCGGCGCGTAGTTGAAGCTGAGCCAGGTGAACCCGTCCTTGAACGGGATCCCCGTCGGCGTGATCGGGAGGATGAACAGGACCGAGATGAACGCCACCCAGAGGACCGCGACGGTGCCGATCGGCTTGTACCAGCGCCCAAGGTTCCACTCGCCGGGCTCCCACGCATCTCCCTGTCGTAGGCGCAGAAAGATCGGGATCGCGTAGGCGATGTAGAGACCGATCGTGGCGATCGACGTCACCGCTGCGTACGCGACGAACCCGGCTCCGACCCCGACGTCCTTGGAGAAGTACGCGGGGAAGGCGCAAAGGAACGCGAGCACCGCGATGGCGAGCACAGCCATGTAGGGAACGCGCGCGGCATTCAGCCGACGCCAGATCTGATGACCAGGAGTCGCACGGTCCCGCGAGAACGCGTAGAGCATTCTCGACGCCGAGGTAATGGACGACATCCCGCAATAGAGCTGCGCCACGACCGTGATGAAGAGAACGAACTCGGCCGCCCTCAAGCCGAGGGAGTCGAGCCAGATCTGTTTCACGGCAAAGATGCCGGCGCCGGTCGCCGAGTCGTAGCTCTGGATCGCGAAGGTGACGCCGAGTGCGAGGATGTAGCCGAAGACCGCCGACACGACGCACGACATCACGACGCCTCGTGCGGCCGAACGGGATGCGTCCCGCGTCTCCTCGCTCATGTGCGCCGATGCGTCGTAGCCCGTGAAGGTGTACTGCGCCTGCAACAGGCCAAGCAAGAGCACGAACCAGAGCCAACTATGAGAGAAGCCGCTGTTGTTGATCGTCTTCGAGAAGACGGTGCCGAAGGACTGGTGATGATCGGGCTTGAAGATCAGGAAGCCGACGATGATCAGGACGCCGAAAACGTGCCACCACACGGAAATGTCGTTGAGCAGGGCGACGAGCCGAACGCTGAAGATGTTCATCAGTGCGTGCAGCCCCAGGATGCAGGCGTAGACGTAGATGATCTCGTGCGGGGACGCGTGGAACGTCCCGGGCCAGAGCAGGTTCAGCAGCGCATCGGTGAAGATGGCTGCGCCGTAGTCGATTCCGGCCGTGATCGCAATCTGCCCGATCAGGTTGAACCAGCCGGTGAACCAACCCCAGACCGGTCCGCCCATCCGAGACGCCCAGTAGTAGAGCCCCCCTGCGGTCGGGTACTTCGACGCGATCTCGGCCATCCCGAGGGCGACGATGATCACGAACATCGAGACGATCGGCCAGCCATATGCCTCCATGACCGGACCGCCGTAGTTGAGGCCGGTCGCGTAGAGCGTGAGCGTCCCGGACAGGATCGAGATGATCGTGAACGAGATCGCGAAGTTCGAGAAACCGGACATGCCCCGGCGCAACTCCTGCGCGTAGCCCAGGGCGTGCAGGATGCTCCGGTCCTTGTCGTGCGCGGATGGGTCGGTCGCCACCTGTCCTCCCTTGATTCGATGAGCGGTCGCGGGCCGCTCGTGCCAGGAGGCTCATTCTCTAACGTTCGGTGGCGCTAACTCAAGCCGGGTCAGCGCTTCTGGCCCCAGCGCACGGGGTCGAAGCCGAACGTCTCCGCCAGTGGCTTGCGCTCGGCGCTCACGGCCGCCGCTCGGCTGGCGCTGTAGTTCCAGACCGTCTCCTGCGCAGCCCCGCGAGTCCGGTGGATCTCGAGGGCGGGCGGGTCGTGCTCCTCGACGTACTCGTAGGCGTAATCGGCAGCTTCCAGGAAGTTCGCATTCTCGTAGAGCGCGGTCCTCCGCTGGTAGCCGGGCTCGAAGGTCACTTCGAAGACCTGGTAGACGGGCTCGTCCGAGGTGGTTGGCCGGACACGCGTCTGCAGCTCGGACTCGTCCTGCTCCTCGAGCTGGACCCCATGCTGCTCCGCGAGCGCCTGCGCGAGCTCGGAGCCCGAGAGGAGGCCGCGTGAGACCAGGATCTCGCCGAGGCGGGAATGCTCTTCGCGCTGAACGGCGAGGGCGCGCTCGAGCTGCGACTCGGTCACCAACCCCAGCTCGACCAGCAGCTTGCCGAGCGGGCGCCAGGGTTGCACCGGCTGAAGCTCGGGTCGCGTCGTCGGCTCCACCGGCGCCTCGTCCTGTCGCGCCCGCAACTGCACTCCGTGCTGTTCGGAGAGCACGCGGGCTAGCGAGAAGGCAGAGAGGTAACCGTTGTTGACGAGGATCTGGCCCAGGAGCCGTCCGCTACCGGCCTGTTCGGCCAGCGCCTGTTCGAGCTCGTCCTCGGTGAGTAGCTCCTCGGCGACGAGCAGCTCGCCGAGCTGCCGCCAGGGGAATTGCACTGCTGCTGCCTCCACGCCCCTCTCTATCGGCAGCAACGCACTAGTAACTCAACCCCTCCCGGCGCAAGATCACCCGCACCGTTGCCCAGAGTATTCCCAGGTCGTAACGCACGAGCGCGAGGCCGCGAAGCCTCCGCAGCTTCTCGACGTAGCGCAGGTCGAGATCGGCGAAGCGGAGCCCCGAGCCCTTGGTGACCTGCGCCGGGCCCGTCAGTCCGGCCCGCAGCTCGTTGCGATAGGTCAGGCCTTCCGCGATCTGCCGCTGGACCATCTCGGGTGGCCAGGGCCGGGGACCGACCAGGCTGATGTCGCCTCGCAACACGTTCAGGAGCTGCGGCAGCTCGTCCAGATACCACGGTTTGAGCACATGGCGCCCGGCCCAGGTCAGGTTGTGCGGCTCCGATTCGTACGGGCGCGCATGGCTTCCCGCCGCGCGTATCTCGTCGAGCACGTCACACCGAACCGTCCGGAATTTGAGCAGCCCGAACACGCGACCTCGGGAGATGCGGGCCTCGCGATAGAGGAAGCCACCGCGATCGCGCGGCACCACGAGCATGTCGAGCGCCATCGCGGAGACGACGACGATCACGATCGGCGTCAGGAACAGCAGCAGCAGCGCTGCGCAGGAAAGGTCGAGCAGCCGCTTCGCCCGCATGCGGCCGAGCATGTCATGCGATGCGCTCTAGGGCGTCTGCGCGTACGTCGGCACGACGGACACGAGTGCGGACGCGGCCTTGTAGAACGGGATCGGGCGCATACCGTTGTCGATCTTGAAGAACACGCGCGCCGCGGGGGGCAGGTACGCGCCCCCGTACCCGTAGCCGCCGCCGATGATGTTGCCGTCAGCGTCGAGAACGACCGTCGAGAGCTCCGCTGCCTGCAGGTTGCGACTGGGGCTGTCGTTCTGAATCTCGCCCTCGACCGAACCGCACCATTCGGGCTCGAAGATGCTCGGCACGACGCGCACCGCCGAGATTCCCGGCTTCGTATGCGTCGCGGGGACGCCGCGTCCGATCTTGACGACGACCTCGAGGCGCGCGATCGGCGCACTGCCCGGGAACTGCAGCTCGCCGCCAACCGCATGTTGCGTTCCGGCAGCGATGTCTCCGACGCGCGACGAGGCAGAGCCGATCAGGCGATTGTCGGACATGACGAAGTTCACGAGCACGTTGACGTCGAGCGCATCCTGCTTCTTCGATTCGTTGCCGAGGATCACGCCGTAGCTCACCCCCGTGCCACCGTAGGGATAGGGCCGCGTCGACCAGCCGGTCTTCACGACCGTGACGGTCGGCGGCAGGACCTGCCCGATCACGGTCAGTCTCTTCGTCGCGCGGCCGGCGCCTCGGCAGCTGGCGGTCACGCGCGCGGGCCCCGTTTGCACCTTGCGGGGCACCTCCCACGTCCAGGTCGCGTGTGAGGCGTTCGCGACGACGATCGGGAGACCCGGCTGCCTGGCGCCACTCTTGTAGCGCACTGACAGCGAACATCTGACGCCCGAGGGCCGAACGGCAACCGTAACGGTCGCCTCGTTTCCCTGGACGACCCGCGCGTTGCCCGAGATGAACTGCACGCCGGCTGTGCGGCCACTCGCGGAGGAGGTGAATGCGGTGACGGCGACCGACGCCACGAGGGCGACGGGGAGGAGGCGCTTGGCTGCGGTGGCTGCGGTCATGGCTCGGGGCGGCATTCCGAGGGTCGTTCTCTATCTCGCTCCCGTACTGCTTTCGCGCGACCCTCGATCGAGGGATCAGCCGCGCGCAAGCGCCGCCTTGGCGGCGAGGTGCCCGCACATCCCGTGGACTCCGCCCCCCGGTGGGGTCGAGGCGGAGCAGAGGTAGAGCCACGGCAGCGGGGTGGCGTAGGGGTTGAGACGCGACACGGGCCGGCTGACGAGTTGACCGAGCGTATTGGCGCCGCCGGAGATGTCGCCGCCGATCAGGTTCGGGTTCTCGCGCTCCAGGTCGGCGGTCGTGCGCGTCGAGCAGGCGAGGATTCGGTCCCGGAATCCGGGAGCGAAGCGTTCGATCTGCGTCTCGATGCGATCGCGCATGTCGCGCGTCGAGCCGTGTGGAACGTGACAGTACGTCCAGGCGGTGTGCCGCCCGGCCGGCGCGCGCGTGTCGTCGAACAGCGTCTGCTGTGCGAGCAAGACGAAAGGCCGCTCGGGATGCCGGCCCTGCCACACATCACTTTCGGATGCTGCGATCTCCGCGAGCGAGCCGCCCAGGTGCACCGTTCCGGCCTCGGCAACGTCCGGCGTGCCCCATGGAATCGGACCGTCGAGCGCAAAGTCGGCTTTGAAGACACCTGGCCCGTATCGCCACCGCCCAAGTCGCCGGCGATACCGTGCGGGCAACGCGCGATCGGCGATCGCAACGAGCTGGCGCGGTGTCACGTCGCAGAGCACTTGGCGGCTGGGCGGTAGCTCTGCCAGCGCCGAGACCTCCGTTCCGGTTTCGATCTCGCCCCCGAGACGACGGAGCCGCGTCGCAAGCGCATCGGGGATCGCCTGCGACCCTCCGCGTGGAAACGGCCAGCCGGACACGTGTGCGAGTGTCAGCAGAACGAGCCCGAACGAAGAGCTCGCCGTTTGGTCGAGCGGCAGGAACGAATGCGCGGCCGCCCCGGCGAACAGTGCGCGTGCGCCTTCCGTCTCGAAGTGAGACTCCGCAACTCGGCGTGCGGATCCGAGCGCGGTCAGCCCAAAGCGCGCGAGCCCGAGCGGACGACGCGG
>JBKPTB010000083.1:0-23594 GCA_046735315.1 Actinomycetota bacterium | reverse complement strand
TGCAGACGCAGACCTCGTCGGCGGCCGAAAGAGCGTTGACGATCGCGACTCGGGTCGGGTCGGCAAGGGCCTTGAAACGGCCGGCGAGCTCGTCCCGCTCCGGCTCGCTGAGGGGAGCCGTCTCCGGACCGCAGCACAGGGGCGGAAGCGCAGGAAGGACGGCAATGGACTTCATCGACGGTTTTCAATATAACTCATCGAAGAATATCGATGAAAGGAGGCGCGATGGCTGTCCGCTCAGAGTGCGACTGCCCTCCGGACTGGTGTCCAGACGGCTGCTGCTAGCACCGCCTAGACGTTGAACCGGATGTTCAGGACATCCCCGTCCTGGACCTCGTAGGCCTTGCCTTCGAGTCGTTGGAGGCCGCGCCGAGCGGCCTCCGCGTGTGAGCCGGCCTCGACGAGGTCGTTCCAGCGAATGACCTCCGCGCGGATGAAGCCGCGGGCGATGTCGGAGTGAATCGTGGCCGCAGCGTCGAGGGCGCTCTGTCCTCGACGCAGCGACCACGCGCGCGTCTCCTTCTCGCCTGCGGTGAAGAAGGTGATCAGGCCGAGCGCGTCGCTCAGGCGGCGTACCACCTCTTCCAGCGCGGACTCCCGCTCGCGGAAGACGGCCGCCTCTTCGTCCGGCAGGTCGGCGAGCTCCGCCTCCAGCTTCAGGTCGATGCCGCCCGGGCCGTTCTCGACGGCGAGCAGCGGCTTGGTCGTCAGTGGCTCCAGCTCGGGGGGCAGGTCGCCCGGCCAGTCCGCGAGCGTGCCGCCGCCGTCCACGTGCGCGAGGATCCGCTCCAGCTCCGCCACTTCCTGTCGCAGCTTCGGATCGCCGGACTTCGCCTGCTTCGCCACGCGCTCGAGACGGCGTTCGACGTGATCCCGATCGGCCACGAGCAACTCCAGCCGCAAGGTCTCGAGATCGTCCTCGGGAACGCGCGTCCCGGAGAAGGCGTCGAACACGACCAGAAGAGCGTCCACCTGGCGGAGGTTTCCGAGGAGCTCCGGCCCGGTGCCGCGCACCTCCACGACGCGGATCGCCGCAGGCGTCACCTTGCGCGGGCGGATTACCTCGGCGATCCGTGACAGGCGCGGATCGGGAACCGCCGCCATGCCGACGTCTCCAGTCGCCCTCGCACCGGTGAGCGCGTGGAAGAGCGTCGACTTACCGGAGCTCGGCAGCCCGACGATTCCGACCTCGAGCGCCACTAGTGTCCCTGCCGGTGATGCCGCCGAGTTTCTGGGTCGCGAGCACCAAGCCAGAGGCCGCACTCGACCGCAGCAAGGCTGGAATGCCTTGCTAAGGGCGAGGGTGGACTCTGGCGCAGCGTGATCGCGGGCCAGAAGCCGGCACCGAGGCGTCGCTTGCGACGCCGACCGTAGGAGGTTGTGCCGGCTTTGCCGGCACAACCGTTTTGCATTGCTGGAAGGGGCACTAGCCGGAAATGTGCTTCTGCAACGAGACGAGCGCCCGGTGCTGCAACGACTTGATCGCGCCCTCGGTCTTGCCGAGGATCGTCGCCACCTCGGCGTTCGGCAGATTGAAGACGAACTTCAGCGTGAGGACCTGCTGCTGCTCCGTGGAAAGCCCCTCGATCAGCTCCAGCATGCTCTGCCGGCCGATCGACTGCATGGCGGCGGCCTCGGCAGAGGGCTCGATCTCGTCTCGGGGCTCGGGGACCTCTTCCTCCGGCTGCCAGCGGCGCGAGGCGCGAAAGTGATCCATCGCGAGGTTGTGCGCGATCCGGAAGAGCCATGCGGAAAACGGCGCGGACTGCCAGCGGAACCGCTTGATCGACTCGAGCATCTTCATGAACGTCTGCGTGGTCAGGTCCTCCGCGTCGTGCCGGTTGCCGACGCTCATGTGCAGGTAGCTGTAGATGCGGTCGAAGTGGAGGAGGTACAGCTCCTCCAGTGCCTGTCGGTCACCCTCCTGCGCACGCTCGACGAGGCGCCGGACGTCCGCGTTCGAATCCTTTTTGGGGGGCGCCGCTGCGCGGGTGGCTTCTTCGGCCATCAGCGAGGGAATGCCCCGACGCGCGAAGGAGGTAACTCCAGAGCGCTCACGAGGGAGCGGCCGAGCCGAAGCCGACCCTGCTCTCGCGAGCGAACCTCTTCACGTAGACGACTCGCTGCAGGGCGATTGTGTAGCGCCCGTCCTCGGCCTCGAGCGCGAGCGCCGCTTCACCAGTGCCGGCACGCAGCTCTGCGGAACCGAGCGCCTGCTCGAGTGCATCGGCACTCGACGGCGAGACGAGAGCTCCCATGATCTGCCCGCCGTCGAACGCGACCTCGATCCGGACCCGTTCTGCTTCAGCCACTTGAGACCACCTCCGAGAGAACCCCATGAACCGAATCCGGATGGATGAAAGCGACCTCGAGGCCGAAGAGCCCCGCACGCGGATGCTCGTCGATCAGGTCGGCGCCCGCACGGGTGAGCTCGGCCAGCGTCGCGCCGAGATCGCTTACCTCGTAAGCGACGTGGTGCATCCCCGGGCCACGCTTCGCCAGGAAGCGGCCAACCGGCGTGTCTTCTTCCAGCGGTTCGAGGAGCTCCACCCTTCCCGCGCCGATACGAAGCGACGCAGCCCGCACGCCCTGGTCCTCCACGGTGGCGCTGTGCTCGACCTGTGCGCCGAAGAGCAACTCGTACGTGACGAGCGCCGCATCGAGGTCCTCGACCGCGACGCCCAGATGGTGGATCCCCCGCGCGGTCACGCGGGCGACTCTATCGGGCGAGGCGCAGCTAGCGGACTCGGGTCGTGAACGACCGGCTGAGGGTGACGCCGCTCTCGCGGAGCGACATCGATCCTCGGATGGCCTTCCCCTTCGACTTGAGCTTGGGCACCTTGAACGAGCAGGTCGCGTTTGGGCTCCTGACCACACGACCTGTCGCCGGCGACGTGAGGACCACTGTGACGAATCGCGCCTTTCCCTTCAGCGCCGCGGCCGCGAGGCGGGCCGTGCAGCCGATCTTCCCGGACGCGACCGCCTCGCCGGTGTCGGCATGGGCTGCGCCCATCAACACGACGAGCGTCGCCCCGGGCTTTACCGACTGGGCGGCGCTGAAGCTCGTGAGCACGACGCGAACCGCCTCGGCGAGCCGGTATCGCCAGATCCCGTCACCGTCCGGCGCGTCGTCCTGCGCGAGGACGTCGTTTCCGTTGAAGGCGATCCCGAGCGCGTAGAAGGTCAGCTCGATTGGGACAGACAGGTCTGGAAAGCCGGGCGCGAGGTCCTCTTGCAACACGGTCACGACGCCGACCCCGTTGCTGAACGAACCGGTCACCGATCCCGGCGCCGGATCCACCGGGACCATCTCCTCGCCGTCCCAGGCGAGCAGCGAGGGCCCGGTGGCCTCGAGCACGAGAATGAAGTTCGTGCCGTCGCTCCGGAGGCCGGTCGCGAGGTCCGGATCGTCGGTGCCGAGCGGCACGGCGACCGCATCGTCCGGCCCGAGCGAGGAGCGATTGGGGACTGTGATGCGAAACGTGATCAACCCCTGGTCGTCGTTCGATACCGTCACGGACGCAATGTCCGGCGCGACTCCCGCATCGCCTGTCGGGTCGGCGAAGCTCGAGCTCCCCGCTGCGGCGCGCGTGGGGACGAGCGCCACCGCCTCCTTGACCGCATTCGCCGAAACGCGAGAAGTGACGACCGTGGCACCAGACGCAGTCGCCCCGATGACGGAAAACGCTGCAAGGAGTGCCACGGCGGCGAAGCCCCCTCGCTGCACCGCCTCATCGTAGGCGGCGCGTAGCTCCGGTGTCTAGGCCTCGCCGGGGAGAGAAACGACCTTCGGCGTTCCGACCGTCTCGGAAGCCCGCGACTCTGGCTCCACGGCCGCCAGCAGCAGCAGGACCTCGTCGCGCATGAGCGTCTCTTTCTCGAGGAGCGCCTGGCTCAGACGGTCGAGCGGTCCGCGGTGCTTCTCGAGCAGTCGCACAGCCTCGGCGTACGCTTCATCCGTGAGCCTGGCCTGCTCGTTGTCGCGGACGCGCTTCGTCTCTTCGGAGAGCGCGTAGTTGTCAGCGCGCAATGTGCGCGAGCTGACTACGTCCGACATACCCCATTCGAATACCATCGCGCGCGCGATCGCCGTCACCTTCTCGAGATCGCTCGCAGCGCCGTTGGTAACGCGTCCGAACACCACCTGCTCGGCAGCACGGCCTGCCAGAGCGATCTTCAGCATGTCGATCAGCTCTTCTTTGGACTCCAGGTAGCGATCCTCGGTCGGGAGATTGAGCGTGTACCCGAGCGCCGACCCTCGCGACACGATCGTCACCTTTTGCAGATCCGCAAGCTCGCCCATGAGATGCGACATCAACGCGTGACCGGCTTCGTGATAGGCCAGGATCCGGCGCTCCTTGTCCGTCAATACCTTCTTCTGCTGGAGCCCCGCGACGACGCGCTCGATCGCAGCGTCGAAGTCCGATCCACCCACGTACTTCGCACCACGGCGTCCTGCAAGGATCGCCGCCTCGTTGGTGATGTTCGCCAGATCCGCGCCGGTCAGGCCGGACGTCTGCCTCGCGATGACGTCGAGCTGCACATCCGCCGCGAGCGGCTTCGTCCGTGTATGGACGTGCAGAATCGCTTCCCGCCCCGCGCGGTCGGGGGGCGCAACGAGCAGCTGGCGATCGAAGCGTCCGGGCCGAAGCAGCGCGGGATCGAGATCCTGCAGCCGGTTCGATGCACCCATGACGACCACCTGGTCGCCCGAGGCAAAACCATCGAGCTCCACCAGTAGCTGGTTCAGCGTCTGGTCCTGCTCGCGATTGAAGCCGTGACCTGTGCGGGCAGCGCCGACGGCGTCGAGCTCGTCGATGAAGATGATCGCCGGCGCGTGCTTCCGTGCCTCCGCAAAGAGCTTGCGGATCCGGGCCGCGCCGAGTCCGGCAAACATTTCGACGAATGCGGAAGCGCTCTGCGCATAGAACTTCGCACCGGATTCGTTCGCAGCCGCACGTGCCAGAAGCGTCTTACCGGTTCCGGGGGGGCCGTACAGCAGCACCCCTTTCGGAACGACTGCGCCAAGATCCTCGAAGCGCTCTGGATCGCGGAGGAACTCGACGATCTCGAGCAGCTCCGCCTTCGCCTCATCGGCGCCGGCGATATCGCTCCACTCGATCGCGGTCCGAGGATCGACGATCACCGTGGCCGGCTTCACACGCGGCATCAGCTGCAGCATCCGCCAGAAGATGTAGATCAAGAGGACGTAGAAGATCAGCCCGAGGAGCGGCCACCAGGCGACCACCCAGTCCCTCAGATAGACCATGTAGTGATGTAGGTCCACTCCCGCCTCCCGGTCTCATCATCGGCACGGGAGGCGCGGCGTCAACCACCAGCTGCGGGTGATCTCCTCGACCGTGGTCAACTCGCAGCCCCACGACCTCGTGCAGATCGACACAGACGGCCCTTCGCGGCGGTGTGGAGACCGACGCGGCGAGATCAGGTGGACTTCAGGGCGATCGTGCGCGCCAGCCCGGGCCAGCGTTCGATTGGCTCGGTCGAGCGGACGACCTGCATTCCTGCGGCCGCGTAGCGCTCGAAGGCGGCATCCGCTTCGGCCGTGTAGTCGACGAGGCCGGGGACGACGACGGGCGACGTGCAGTCCTCGAGAAGGTAGGTGCGTTCGGCGAGCCTCTCTCGTAGCTGGTCGTGCTCCAGAAGGTTGTCGATGGTCCAGGCCAGGCAATGACTCTTCGCCTGACCGGCCACAACCACGGCATCGAACGTCAGCAGCTTGGCGATGAGGTCGGCGTTCGTCTCCCCGAGGCGGTCGCCGTCCGGGCCCTCGGTTACCTCCGGACCGAGCATCGAGTAGTGCTCGGTCAGCGGGTTGTTGCCCTTGACCTGGAACTCGGGCGAGCTGTCTCGAGCGATCCCGTGAAAGAAGACGGCCTCCTCGACCGCGGAGACGAGCGCGTGTCCTATACCGCCGAGCATTGCGTGGTAGGGCCAGATGGTCAGGTCGTACTTTCCGCCATCGGCCAGCCGTCGCGTGTAGTAGGCCAGGTGCCGCTCTGCGTAGTCGACATCGATCCCGAGCGCCTCGGCAACATCGACGTTCACTCTCCACCGGCCGCTCGCGACGTCATCCGCCGAGACGAGCGTGTATGGCGCCGGAGGGTTGCCGTGCTCGTCGACCAGCCAGATCGCGTGGAACACCTGCATCGCATGATGAGTGTCGAGGCTCGGGAAGATCTGCGTGATCGCGCCCAGGTTGCGGTAGATGAATTCGGAGAGACGACGGCTGTCGTCGACCGCGCCCGAGCCGCTGCGTCCCGCGACGAACAGCTCGAAGTCGGGAATGCAGAAGGTGTTCTGGACGTCGACGGCGAGGAGACAGAGCCGAAAGCCGTCGTCGGCCGCAGGGCGAAGGCCGTGCAGGGCCGCCCAGGCCAACGCCTCGCGGGCGCGGTCTTCGTAGGGGACCCGCCAGACATCGGCGACACGGCTCGGGTCGAAGTGCGGGGGGAGAGGAAGCTCACGCATCAGCGACGCATCAGTCGACGAGCTCGAGGCGTGGGTTCGGCTTGTAACTGCGGCCGACCTTCGCGGCCGGACGCCCGTCGGACAGAACGATGTCGGCGGTGAAGTCGTTGGAGCCCCGAATCAGCGAAGAGCCGACACCATAGGCGTCGACCGGCACGCCCCGTTCCTCGAAGTCTCTGATCTTCTCGATCGTGAAGCCTCCCGACGCGACGATCTTCACCTGCTCGAAGCCGTCGTGGTCGAGCGCGTCCCGCACCTTCCTCACGAGCCGTTCGTTCACGCCCGTCGGCTTGAAGTCCCCGAGCTCGTCCCAGAGTGAACGGTCGACGAGCGTTTCCGAGGTGTCGAGTCGCACGCCCCAGAGCTTCGGCCCGAGAGCGCGCGCGACGTCGAGCGCGGTCTGCACCGAATTGTTCTCGAAGTCGACCAGGACGGTGATGTTGATGTCGTCTGGCGCCCACTCGGCGAACTTCGTCGCCGCGAGGACGGTGTTGCCCCCGTACGAGGAGATCAGCGAGTGGGGAACCGTTCCGATGCCGCGTCCGCCCCACCACGACGCCTGCTCGTCCGTGGTCACGCCGACCGGAGAACCGACGATCCGACCTGCGACATGCGCCGAGTAGCCGTCGCCAGTCTGGACGCGGTGGTGGTCGTGCCGCGCAGGCATGAAGATGATCGGTTTCCCGTTGGCGGCTTGCAGCACTCGCACGACGTTCGTCGTGATGAGCGTGCGCCGTGAGAGCACGCCGAGGTACGCAGTCTCCAGGTGCGCGAAGAGCGTGTAGTCGCCCTCGATCGTCATCACCGTCTCCCACGGATCAATGTGATCGCCCTCGTAGAGCGCGTGCACGGTGAGTGCGTCCCACTCGTGGGAGCAGAGCTTGAGGATCGCAATCGCCTCGTCGACTCCGCCGAGGTACGCGTCGTTCTTCTGGAAGACCTGCATCACGACGCGCGGCCGGCGACCGTCGTGCTCGAGGGTTGCACGTGCGTGGTTGAAGTACGCGTCGGCGTAGTAGCCGCCGCGCATCTTCTCGACCGGCAGGTCGAAGATCTCGGGTGGAAGCCGCTCGCGCGTGCGTTCCGTCAGGGTCATTACTACTACTGCTCTTCGAGCTCGAGGCACGCGCGCAGCGCGGCCTCCGCGACCTCGATCTGCTCAGGCGTCGGCTCGGCGGTCGCGAGCCGGTGCTGGAGCTCGTGACCCGGCCTGGCAAGAGCTCGGGCAAGGGGCTTCTCGGGATTGCGCACCATCCAGCCGAAGATCTCCGTCGACGCCGCCAGTGCGACGAACTGCGCGCCGATTCTGGCCTGCGCGCGCATGTGTGCGGGCGCGCGTGACGCCAGAGTGTTGCCGATCGCAGTGGTCGCAAGCAACGGGCCCAGCAGATGCGATCCGCAGCGATCGTGCTCCTTGGCCGCCCTCTTGCCCTGCTCGTAGCTGCCGATCGAGATGTGCTCGGCGCCGTGGTAGGCGGCAACGTCGGAGCTGCGGAGGGCGAACGCCGCGGGCGCGAGCGAAAGCAGGCCGCTCAGGAGTTCCTGGGCGCCGGGGCCGACCGATCTGGATCCACGCACAAGCCGAACGACGGTGGCGCTTGCAAGCATCGACGCAAGGACGGACGGCCGCTGGAAGGGCAGTCGTGCCTCGGGAAGCGCGCGACGGATCTGCGGCAGGATCGCGAGGGCATCGAGCAGACGCACGGGGCCGCGGAGCAAGGGGCTGTTGATCTGTGTCGATCGCAGACGCTTGTGCCTGGCCGCGACCTTCAGCTCGCCGTCGTCCGTCCGGATCGCACAGGCCCATGCCTTTGGCCCGTGCACCAGCACGCCGTTGGCGAGCGCCATCCCTCCGAGCCGGATCTTCTCCTTGGCCATGAGACGACGGTATCGACTCGGAATCGAATTCCGCAAACCAAGCTACGAGCCGAGGCTCCGAGCGGCATGGCAGAGGAAGTCGACACCCAGCTCGAGATCCTCGACCGGGACACGTTCGTCGGCCGAGTGGATCAGCCTCGCCGCGAGCTCGGGGGACATTGCACGCGACGGGAAGAACCCGTACGCGACCGTCCCGAACGCCTGCCTGAACCAGTGACTGTCGGTGAAACCGGCGACGCAGATGGGCGCCGGCCTCGCCTCGGGCTCCGCCTGCGTCAGCCACGAGGCCACCGCGTCCCACAGGGGCGTGTCGATGGGCGAGCGTGTCCCGCCGTGCGCCTCGAGGCTCTCGAGCTCGTAGTCCTCCTCGCCGAGCACCTCCCGTACCACGCGAAGCTGCTCAGCGGGAGCCATCCCCGGTAGGAGCCGTGAGTCCACCACGACGTCGCAGATCGCGGGAATGACGTTCCGCTTCCGTGACGCACTGATCATCGTCGGCGAGAGCGTCAGCGAAAGAAGCGGCTCCACCATCGCCGCGAAGAAGCTCCCGATCTCCTGCGCGCGCGCGATTGCGTCTTTCGGCGACGTCGGCGTCGCCCCAGTGACCGTCTCCAGCAGCGCGGTCACCTCGGGCGTCAGCTGTTGGTCCGGAACATGCTGGCCGAGCTTCGTGATCAGCGGCGCAGCCTTGACGAGCGCGTTGTCAGCGATGCCGGGCATGGACGCGTGGCCGCTGCGGCCCCGGACGCGCAGCAGGAACGGGGCGCTCATCTTCTCCGCGACCGAGCACATGTAGAACGGCTTGCCGCCGAGCTCGAGGCGCTCCCCGGAGCCCTCGTTGATCAGGTAGTCGCAGCGAACCGCGTCGGGATGTGCCTCGCACAACCACTGCGCCCCGAACCCTGCGCCCACTTCCTCGTCGGCAGTCGCCGCGAAGATCAGATCGCCCGCAGGCTCGAAACCCTCGCGCGCGAGCGTCGCCAGCGCCACGGCGCTCGCCGCCACTTGACCTTTCATGTCGAGCGCGCCCCGGCCCCAGACCTCGCCGTCTCGCAGCTCGCCGCCGAACGGATCCGCGGACCACTCCGCTGCGTCGGCGAGGACGACGTCCGTGTGCGAGAGGAGCAGCAGGCTGGGACCCTCGCCGCGGCCGGGAAGGCGAGCGACGAGGTTCGCCCGCTCCGGCACCCGAGCGTAGAGCTCACACTCCGCACCGCTGTCCTCGAGATAGGCGCGAAGCAGCTCGGCGGCCGCGGTCTCGTTCCCCGGCGGATTCGTGGTGTCGACGCGAATGAGCTCCTGTAAGAGCTCCGTTACCTCGTCGCGCACCGAGACGACGGCCATCAGCCTTCTTCCTTCGCCCGTGCGGTCAACTGGTTCCGCGCACGCCAGAGCGACGGGAAGAAGTTGTGGTGGATCATCTTCCCGAGCACCTCGACGGGCGTCCCCTGGGTGCCCACGACCTGATCGCCGATGATCCGCGCCACCACCTTGTAGTGACGGATGCGCCACATCGTGATGCGTTCGTCCCATTCGACCAAGGCTTCTGCGAGCTGGTAGAGGTCTTCGTGCTCGCGCCCCCGCACGTAGACCTCCACCACGTCGAGCCCGGCTGCCTCGACCGCGGCGTCGAAGGCCTCGCCGAGCGGCGGCGTGACCCGGCGAACTTCTCGGAAGCCGGGCGAGTCGAAGCCGCTGCCGTGTCCGAGTACCTCTCTGACGGTCTGATACTCCCACGGTGACATCTGCTCGAGCATGTCGAGCTGACCGGTGACGAACTGCAGGCAGAGGGCGGCGCGGCGCAGCAGTCGCAACGCAGCCGCGTACTCGCCCGCACGCAGATGGACCGTCGCACGCGCGACCTCGGAGGTGCCGAGCTTGAGCCACAGCTCGGACGACTGGTGCACGGTCTGGAACAGGAGCTCGTCGGGATGCGCGCGCTCGTCCGGAGTCTTCTGCAACGCCAGGAGCTCGTCCGTGCGGAGGTAGCGCTCGTAGTCCGACGCGCCCTTTCCAGGCAGGATCGGCTCGGAGAAGTCCTCGTGGGTTTCGGTGGCCATCAGTGCCCCTGCCAGTGATGCTGCGGAGTTTCTCGGTCGCGAGCACCAAGCCAGAGGCCGCACTCGACCGCAGCAAGGCTGGAATGCCTTGCTAAGGGCGAGGGTGGACTCTGGCGCCGCGTGATCGCGGGCGAGAAGCCGGTAAGTATTGCTGGGAGGGGCACGAGCGCTGCGGAGCATACTTCCCTGCAATGAGCGACCTCTTCTCGGATGCGGCGAAGCAGCGGCTGCCTGAGGTTGCACCGCTGGCGCTGCGCATGCGGCCGGAGTCGCTGGAGGAGCTCGTCGGGCAGCGACACGTGCTCGGGGAGGGGTCGGCCCTGCGTCTCGCGATCCAGGAGGACCGGGTTCGGTCGGCGATCTTCTACGGACCGCCGGGCACCGGCAAGACGACGCTCGCTCGGATCATCGCGCGTGCCACCGGGGCCGAGTTCGAGGAGCTGTCGGCGGTCTCCGCGACCGTCGCGCAGGTGAGAGAGGTTCTCGCGCGCGCGCGCGAGCGGCTTGGCGCAAACGGCCAACGGACGATCCTGTTCCTCGACGAGATCCACCGCTTCAACAAGGCGCAGCAGGACGCCTTGCTGCCCGGCGTCGAGGAGGGCGTGATCACGTTGATCGGCGCGACCACGGAGAACCCGTACTTCGAGGTGAACTCCGCCCTCCTGTCGCGCACGCAGGTGTACGAGCTCGAGCCGCTCTCCGTCGACGAGCTGAAGATCGTCGCCGCGCGGGGCGCCGCGGAGATCGGCGCGGACATCCCGGACGAGCTTCTGGAGCTGATCGCGATTCGCGCCGGCGGCGACGCACGCTCGGTGCACAACATCGTCGAGCTTGCCTGGCAAACCGCGCAGGCCGCGGGCGAGCCGCTGTCCGAGGAGCAAGTGGAGGACGCGGCGCGCAAACGGCCACTCGTCTACGACAAGGCTGCCGATGCGCATTACGACTTCATCTCCGCCTTCATCAAGTCGATGCGCGGATCGGACCCTGACGCGAGCGTCTACTACCTGGCGGCGATGCTGGAGAGCGGCGAGGATGCACGCTTCATCGCACGGCGCATGATCGTCCTGGCCTCAGAGGACATCGGCAACGCAGACCCACGCGCGCTGCTCGTCGCCGTGGCCGCGGCCCAGGCGGTCGAGCACGTTGGGCTTCCCGAGGCACGGCTCAATCTCGCACAGGCGGCCATCTACCTGGCGCGCGCACCCAAGTCGAACGCAAGCTACAACGCGATCAAGCAGGCAATGCTCGACGTGCAGAAGCGAGGCAACGTGCGCCCGCCGAAGGCGCTACGCGACGGCAGCTACTACGGCCGCCAGCTCGGCCACGGCGAGGGCTACATCTATCCCCACTCCGACCCGGCCGGCTTCGACGTCGACTATCTCCCGGACGAGCTCAAGGGCACGACCTACTACAAGCCGTCCGGACACGGCGAGGAGAAGGACGAAACGTAGTTAGTGGCTCAGAGCCACTAACTCGTGTTTCAGTCGGAGCCACGCCGGGTTCGGGCCGCAGCCATCCGTCCGAACGGGCCACCCAGCGACTCCCAGGCCTGCGCGACCCGCTCCGTGTCGAAGTCGACCCGGCGAAACTCGAACCGTCCGTCGTCGTGGCGTAACGCGTACGCCGCGCGAGCGTCGCCGTCGAGCGGCATGCCGACGCTTCCGGGGTTGACGAGCGTGGTGCCGTCGGGGCCGGGCCGCTGGAACTGCAGGTGGCTGTGGCCGAAGACGACGGTTGTGTCACGAACGCCGGCGAGCATCCGCTCGTCGTCCGGGCCGGGTTCGGCCGGAAAGCTGTCCACGTCGGAAAGGGGCGAGCCGTGGACATACAGAGCGCCGTCCAGCTCCTTCTGAGCCTGGAGCGAGTACAACCAGCCCTCCTCGCTCCCGAGCCCCGAGTCGCGGGCGCGGAGGGACTCGAGCACCTCCGGGCGGTCGAGGGGCGGCTCGCGAAGCCAGCGTTCGCCGTTGCCGCGGATCCACGTGGTGTTCGGGAGGCCGCGCAAACGCTCGATCGTCTCGAGCGGCCAGGGTGACCACGACGCAAAGTCGCCTCCCAGCAGATACCCGCCCGTCCCGGCCGCCTCGGCGTCGCGGATGACCTCGTCGAGTGCGACGAGATTGCCGTGGATGTCGTACAAGACGGCGATCACGCCTTAGGCTCCCACAGATGAAGATCGTCTGCCTCGTCAAACAGGTTCCGCGCGCGGACTCGATCGAGTTCGATCAGGAGACGAAGGCGCTGCGGCGCGAAGGAGTGCCTCTGCTACTGAATCCCTTCGACGCGGCAGCAGTGACGCACGCGGTCGCCCTCAGGGAGAGGAACGGCGGCGAGGTCGTCGCGATGACGATGGGCCCCCCGCAGGCCGACACGGCGCTGCGTACCTGCCTTGCCCTCGGCGCCGATCGGTGCGTTCACCTCTCCGATCGGGCCTTCGCTCTCGCGGACACCCTCGGCACCTCCCGCACGCTCGCACTCGCGATCGAGAAAGAGGGCGGCGTCGACCTCGTGCTGTGCGGACGCAAGACCACCGACTCCGAAACGTGGCAGGTTCCGCCCGAGGTCGCAGCCTTCCTCCGCTGGCCGCACCTCACGAGCGTGCTCGAGACCGAGGTCGACGGCCGCAGCATCCGGGCCGTTCGCGAGACAGACGACGGCCTGGAGACCTACGAGCTGACTGGTCCGGCGGTGCTCTCCCTCGCTGAGGCGCGAGAGAGCGACGAGAGCGCAGCTGGACCGATCGACGTATGGACTGCACACGACCTCGTCGACGAAGTGCACGACCACGACAAGCGCTTCGGCCAGACGGGCTCTCCCACACGCGTTCTCGCCGTACACGACGTGACTCCCGAGCGCGCGGGCGACGTCTTCTCTTCCGTCGAGGACGCTGTCCCCCGGCTACGGGCTCTGTTGGCGGAGAGGCGTGTCGATCCATCTGCCTGGGAGAAACCGGAGCGACTGGGCGAGCGTCCGGGCAAGAGCTACGACTGCTGGACGCTGGTCGAGCATGTCGGCGGACGGCCGATCCGCGCTTCCCTCGAGTTGCTCGGAAAGGGACGCGAGCTCGCGGGCAAGCTCGGCGGTGAGAACGTGGCGCTCGTCCTCGGAGCCGGCGTCGACTCCGCGGCGCACGAAGCCGCGAGGCACGGCGCAGACCAGGTCGTCGTGATCGAGAACGAGCGACTCGCGGACTACCACCCGGAGCTGTGGACACATGCAGTGCGCGCGGTCCTCGAGCAGTTGCGTCCGCACGTCCTGGTCATTCCGGCGACCGCGAACGGGCGCGACCTCGGACCGCGCGTTGCGGGCGAGCTCCAGCTTGGGATGACCGGCGACTGCGTGGGCCTCGGAATCGATCGTGGCGGCCGACTCGTCCAGACGAAGCCTGCATACGGCGGCAACATCGTCTCCGTGATCATGGGCTCGACGACACCGCAGCTCGCCACGGTCCGGCCGCGCATGTTCGAACCACTGGAGCCACGCGAGGGAGAACCGCGGATCGAGCCTTTCGACCCGGGGCCCTGGCCGGACCTGCGTCTCCGTCGCACAAACCACGAACCGTCGTCTGCGCGCGATCTCGACGAGGCAGACGTCGTCGTCTGCGTTGGCGCCGACGCCGGTGAGCTTCCGCATCTGCCCGAGGGTGTCGCCCTCGGCGGCACGCGAGAAGCGTGCGAACGCGGGCTGCTTCCGCGCAGCCGGCAGGTGGGCCTGTTCGGACGGCAAATTGCTCCGCGTCTGCTCCTCGCAGTCGGAGTCCGCGGAGACTTCGAGGAGTTGACCGGCTTCGTGAAGGCGAAGGTCGTGGCCACAATGGGAGCCGACCGGGCGGCGCCGATCATGAGCGCCGCCGACGTCGCTGTGACAGGCGACTGGCGCGAAGTGCTACCCGCGTTGCTCGACGCGCTCTGATGCTCCTGCAACTGCACGAATGGGGAGACCGCGCCGCTCCTCCCGTCGTTGCGCTGCACGGGATCGGCGGCTTCGGTCGTCGTTTTCGGCGACTGGCGGAGGAACGGCTCACGGGTTACCGAGTCCTCGCCGCCGACCTGCGCGGACACGGCTCGTCGTCGTGGGAGCCACCGTGGACGATCGCGACGCACGTTTCCGACGTCCTCGAGACGATCGAGCACGCCGGCATCGAGCAGGCCGCGTTCGTCGGTCACTCGTACGGCGGCCGGCTCATCCTCGAGCTGGCGGCCCTCGCGCCTGAGCGGATCGAACGAGCTGCGCTCCTCGACCCCGCGATCGAGCTCTTGCCTCACGTGGGCTTCGACTTCGCCGAACGCGAGCGGGCCGACGGTGCGTTCGCGTTGCCGGACGGCGCCGTCGACGAGCGGCTCGCCTTCGACAGGGCCACACCCCGCGCCTTCGTCGAGGAAGACGTCCGGGAGCACCTCGACCGGGGAAGCGACGGCCTCTTTCGCTATCGCTACTGCCGCTCCGCGGCGATCACCGCCTACGGCGAGCTCTGCACGCCTCCACCACCGCCCGAGACGATTCGTGTCCCCACGCTTCTCGTCCACGCCGGCGAATTCGGGCTGGTTCGCGAGGAGCAGCTCGATACGTACACGACGGTGCTGGGCGAGCTGATCGAGGTCGTCGAGGTTTCGGGCGGGCACATGGTCTTCTGGGATGCCTACGAGGAGACGGCCGCGGCTCTGCAGCGGTTCCTAGAGGATGCGAGCCCCTAGCGCGCTCGCCACCAGCTCGACGGCGAGCTTGCCGGTGTCGTTCTCTCGGTCGAGCACCGGGTTGACCTCGACCACGTCGAGCGACGAGGCGAGACCCGACTCGGCGATGAGCTCCATCGCCAGGTGCGCCTCACGGTAGGAGAGACCGCCTCGAACCGGGGTGCCCACGCCCGGTGCGACATCTGGATCGAGCGCGTCCATGTCGAGGCTGACGTGAACGAAGCCCGGGCCGGCGACGTGCCCAAGCGCCTCACGCAGCACGGGCTCGACGCCGAGCCGGTCGACGTCGCTCATCGTGAACACCTTCGCGTCGAGCTGGCCGAGGAGATCCCGCTCGCCTTCGTCGAGCGCGCGCACGCCGATGAGCGCGACGCGGCCGGCGGCCAGCGCAGGCAGGCCCCAGTCGTCCCCAAGGAAGCGTTCTCCCGCAAGCCCCAGTGCGGCCGCGAGCACCATCCCGTGGACGTTGCCGGTCGGACTCGTCTCGGGGCTGTTGAGATCGCCGTGCGCGTCGATCCAGATCGCGCCGCCCGAGCCATGCACCTCGTGGAGACCGGCCAGCGTCCCCAACGCGACCGTGTGATCTCCACCAAGGACGACGGGAAAGAACTTCTCTCCCGCAGCACCGGCCACGACGCCCGCGATCCGCTGGGCCGTGTCCTTGATCTGGGGGAGGAAACGGGCATGCTCGTCGCCCGTCGCCGTTGCCTCCGCCACGGCCGTCTCGACGTTGCCGAGATCCACGTATCCATGGCCAAGCTCGGCAATCCGCGCGTCGAGGCCCGCGTAGCGGATGGCGGAGGGACCCATGTCAACACCACGGCGGCCCGCCCCGAGATCGAGCGCAGCCCCGATGACAGCCACTTTGTGACGAACAGGTTGCGAAGACACGGGAAGCAAGGCTAACTTGCTGGTCCATGGGGGAAGCCGACTCGGCGGGCACGATCAGGGTGCTGCTCGCCGACGACGACGAGCCGTTTCTCGGCGCCCTTTCGCCTCTGATCGAACGCCAGCCCGAGCTCGCGGTGGTCGGAACCGCGCTCGACGGACTCGCAGCGATCGAGCTCGCCGACGAGCTCTCTCCCGACGCAGTCGTGATCGACCTGCACATGCCGCGACTCGACGGAGTGACCGCGGTGGCACGGCTGCGTCGAGATCATCCGAGCATGTGCGTGATCGCGTTGACCGGCGACCAGCACACAGCCCTGCACGAAGCAGTCACCGAAGCCGGCGCAGATGCAGTCCTGCTGAAGGACGAGTTCGTGGACGTGTTAGTAGACAGACTCGCGGCGGCCAAAACTGGAACCTGATCCCTAGGGCGACGAAGCCTTCAGGCGAGGAGACGCGCGACGTAGCGTGGCGAAGCCGCGCGGAGTGCGCAGGATAGAGCCCGCCGCCCGAGCCCAACGGGCTCGCGCGCCGGGCGTTATGGCGAGGGCCGGAATCGAACCGGCGACACCACGGTTTTCAGCCGTGTGCTCTACCGACTGAGCTACCTCGCCAGGCGGCCCGCAGTGTAGCCGGGCGGTTGTCACGACGCCCCGAGCCGGACTCCCTCCTCGAGACCTTCGCGCAGGATGTCGAGCCAGACAGCTGCGTTGCGGTCGTACTCGTCGCGGGTCGCTTGCGATGCGTAGGCGAGGAAACGCTCCCAGGTCACGGCGCGGCAGAGCGTGCCGAGGAGATAGCCGTTCGAGAACATCGTCCTCAGCTCGGCGAGCGGCGCGAACCGAGTCCAGGGTTCGAGGTAGAGATCTCGCAGCCGCAACACTTCCGCGGAGTCGGGGTCGAGCCCACGGCGGTAGGCAATGTCCCGCAGCGTGTTGGTGAGACCCGCGAACGGATGAGAAACCGCACCTTCGCCCCAGTCCAGAAAGCGCGCGTGGCCGGCGCGGACGAAGACGTTCGCCTCGTGCACCTCCTCGTGGATCACGGTCATCGGCACCGGGCCACGAAGCATGTCCACGGAACGCTCGAGCGCGGACTGCAGAGACGCAAGTCGGCCGCGATCCAGAGGGACCTCATCGACAGCACGCACCTCCATGACCAGACGCGGGAAATCGGCGAGGAGTGCATCGGGTCGCTTGTCCGGCACTCCGAGCGCGAGGACGTCGTCCAGCGCCGGGACGAGCGCGAGTTGGAGCTCCGCATAACGGTGCAGGAGGTCCTCCCACACCGATACCGCGATCGCATCGGCCTCGAGCAGTGTCCGAAGCTGCGGCCCGGCGTCACGTGTCAGAAGCCAGCTGCCCTCCCACGCCAGGACCTCGGGGCCGTCGCCGGGCCTGTGCTCCGAGACGAGTGCGGTGAGCGCGGCCTCGAAGGCCATGGCCGGGGCCGGCTCCTTGAACCAGACACGACCCTCGCTCGTCTCGATCCAGGCCACGGCCGCCCAGGGACGCATCCGCTCGAGCCTCAGCTCGCCTCGCGGTTCGATCCCGAGACGAAGCAGCTCGGCCGTCGTCCAGGCCGCGGCTCGCTCGAGCCAGGCGGCCTGATCCCACGGAAGCCCGGGTCCGGTTTCCATCCCAGGAAGTCTTCTAAAGGATTCGTTAAGACTGCGACCGCCGACTTGCCGGTCTGGTACGACTTCGCGCGTGAGGGTCGCACGCTTCTCAGCGCTGGCCATTGTTGCCGGCGCCGCAGCCGTTCTCATGCCCTCGCTGGGGCTCTCGCATTCGACACCGGTCGCCAAGCGCGTTCAGCAGGCGTGCGGGAACCGCGTCGAATACGTCAGCGGTCTCGAAGCGGTGTTCGGCCGGCGGAAGACGAACCAGCAGGCGCTCGCCTTCCGCACCCAGGTCGTCGGCCGTGGATTCGTCAACGCCAACATCATCGAAGGCTGCGACGGCTTCCGTGTCGTCGTGCGGGGCATCGAAACGTTCGACATCGGCGTCGATCTCCAGGACGAGGCCAGGAAGGAAGGGTTCCCGGTTACGCTCGAGTGCATCCAGGCGAAGAAACTCGGTCGCTGGGAGGGGATCCTGGGTCACGGGCGCGATCGTCCTTCGGCCCAGGCAATCGTGAACAAGGCCGCCGGAGTTGGCTTCCCCGGCGCAAAGCTCCGCCCCGATCCGTGCGGTGGCTTCGAGGTATACGTCGCCGGCTTCGCCAACCAGAGCGAAGCTCAGGTGTTCGCGGGAAACGCGAAGGACCGCGGCTTCCCCGACGCCGCCGCCGAGCTCAACTAGGCAGGCAAAAAGAAAGGCCGTCCGGACCGGTGATACCGCGCCGCGAACGACCTTGTGCTCTCGAGCTTAAGCGGGCTTTCCCTTGCGTGCAAGCAGCGCGGTCCCCTGCCCCGCCTCGAAGTCTGCAAAGTCCGTGAAACCACGGCGTTCGAGCTCGGCGCGGAGCCGCTCCGCCGGGACGTAGATCGGCGTCGACGCGCCGACCGAGAACGAGAAGAGCACCTGGCCGCCGGCTGCGAGCACCCGGTCGAGCTCGTCGAAGAACGGAATCATGTTGGCGTGCGCGACGAGATCGAACGAGGCGTCGGGATAAGACAGGCTCGAGGCGTCCCCTTGTTCGAAGCTGACCCGGTCACGTAGCTCCGGCGGTGTCTTGCGCTCGGCCTCGGCGACCATGCCCTCGGCCAGGTCGACTCCGACCACATTCGCCTGCGGAAAGCGCCGAGCGATCGAAAAGGCGCCTTCTCCGGTCCCGGTGCCGAGGTCGAGAGCCCGGCGGGGTGCCGGGTCCACTGCTTCGAGGGCGCGCTCGTAGGGCGCGAGGTGGCCGGGACTGCGAATCTCGTCCCAGCTGCCCGCGATCGAGTTGAACTGTTTCCGAACGAGTGGACGGAACAGGCGCCACAGCTGGGGGCTGCGGACCACGGCATCGGTGGCGAGCCGGGCAAACCTCTGCCCGAGGGTGGCGCGGTTCATGTGGGCTCGAGGTGGATGCGGACATCACGACCCTCCGAGATGCCGAACATCGCAGCCGCGTTACCACCACTGATGGCGATCGAGATGTTCCGGTACGCGTCCTCGTAGAGGATGATGTCGCCGGGACGGGCGTCGGCAAATGTGCGGGCCGCCACCGCGTAGTAACGCTCCGATCCCACCTGCAGCTCGACTCGCGTGCCCGGGACGACGTTGGCGCGGTCGAGGTGCTCACGGTCGAGATTGAGCTGGACGTTTCCGAAGCGGTCGATCGAGATCACGGTGCAGTGAATACGTGTCGCCCCGACCTCGGGTTGCGGGAGATCGAGGCGGGCCAGCGCTTCCGGATCGATCGGCGGCCCCAGCTCGTGCAGGGGAAGACCGAGCGCGAGATGGGCGGCCGCCGGCGAGAAGAGGTCCCGTCCGTGGAACGTGCGCGACACCGACTCGAGGGCGTACTCAGGATTCGTCAGCTCGTGCACCTCGGCGATCCCGCCGAGCTTCTCGGCCGCCGGGATCAAGAGGCCGTTGTCGGGCCCGACGTGCAGGCGCCCTTGTCCGTCCCGCATGGCGAGGGCGCGCCGTGCACCACCGACGCCCGGATCGACGACTGCGAGATGAATTCCTTCCGGCATGAAGGGAAGCGTGTTCGCGAGAGTCAGTGCTCCTTGCAACACGGCCTGCGGCGCGATTCCGTGCGTGATGTCGATGATGTCGACGTCGGGTGCGATTCGTTTCATCACCCCGTGACAGGTGCCGACGAAGTCGTCTTGCACGCCGAAGTCCGTCAAGAACGTGATGAATCGCGCCACGCCGCGGCGGAGTCTACGAGTCCCTTGGCATCGCGTGTCTTCGCTTCGGCCACGATCTCCACGCCCGCGGCGCGCGCGGCCGCCGTCGTTTGCGGTCCGATCGAGATCGCCGGCAGGCGAGAGCCGACCCGTGCCCACGCCCGGGCGGCGGACGCGGAAGCGAGCAGCACGAGCTCGCCTGTCGGCACGCCGGGCGTCAGCTCGACGGTTCGATAGACCGCGCGGAAGTCTGCCGGGAGCCGCTCGGCGAGCAGTGTGCGCGCTCCCTCGGCGCCGACGAAGAGAGCCCGGCCGACCGGCCTCGGAAGCTGCGCAACCAGTCCTTCCTGCGAGGCGTCGGTCGGCACGAAGTCGACCTGGACCCCGAGTTTGGCGAGAGCCGCTGCGGTTGGCTCACCGACCGCGGCGACTTTCGGCAACCGACCGGTATGACGCCGGGCCAACTCGACAGCGCCGGTCGCGCTCGTGACGATGACCCAGTCGTATCCATCGACGTCGACCGGCCCGTCGTCGATCGGCTCGGTGTCGATCAGGGGGCAGAGAACCGGCTCGAAGCCGCGGGCGCGGAGTGCGGCGGCGAGAGGCTCGGCGTGCTCCCGCGAGCGGGTGACGATCACGCGCATCTTCAGGCTGAGACGAACGGCATCAACGCCGCCGCGACCTCGCTCGGATCCTCACCTGTTCGCCGCTCGACCCAGCTTCCGTCTTCTGCTGCGACGAGCGCGGTCAACTGCGTGCCGTCGTGATGGGCGGCAACCGGAGCGAGGCACCCTCCGCCGATCACCGCAACGCACGATCGCTCGGCCTCCACGCGGCGTCTCGTCTCGGCGTGTTCAGCCGTCGAGACAAGCTCCTCCTCGCCTGCGCGCACCTGGAGCGCAAGCGCACCCTGGCCGGCCTCGGGGACCATCACCTCCGGGTCGAAGCGAAGCCCGATCTCGCCGGCGAGCCCGAGGCGATCGAGGCCGCAGGCTGCCAGGACGATCGCGTCGAGCCCGCGCTCTCCACGCTTGCGCAGGCGCGTGTCGATGTTGCCGCGTAGCGGCTCGATCGACAGCGTCGGTTCGAGCGCGAGTAGCTGCGCACGCCTTCGGATGGACGCGGTGCCGACGCGCATCCCCGTGCGCAGAAAGTCGGCGCCGCAGAGCGCATCGCGCGGATCCTCCCGTTCGAGGTAGGCGCCGACGACGAGCCCGTCCGTATCGCTCGAGGTCATGTCCTTGGCGGAGTGAACCGCGACATCGATCCTGTTGTCGAGGAGCGCCTCTTCGAGCTCCTTGACGAAGACACCGCGCGCGCCGATCTCGCCGAAAGGACGGGTCCGATCACGGTCGCCCGCAGTCGTGATCGGAACCAGTGCGAGCTCGACACCGTCGCGGCGGACCTGCGACGCGGCCTGCTCGGCCTGCGTGAGTGCGAGCCTACTGCCGCGGGAGCCGACGCGGATCAGCACGACACCAGGAGCGCTTCGCCCGCGTCTGACCGCATGCTCTTCCACGCCGGACGCGCACGAACGCTGTCGGCGCCTGCACGGGAAGCGGGCGGCCGATCAGGTTCGGCGTCTTCAGCGTTCGTCCTCGAGACCGAAGAGGTGGCGCACCGCGTCAGCATAAATCACACCGTCGGCTGCCGCGGCTGCCTGCTTCATGCGAATCGTGGGCAAATGCAGGAGTTTGTTGAGGACCGCCGCCGTCACCGAGTCTGCGGCGCGGCGCTCGGCGTCATTCAGTTTCGCTCTGTCGAGCTCGGCGGCGCGGATCTCCTCCGCACGTGCGCGCAGCGACGCGATCGCTGGCACGACGTTGAGCGAGGCCTGCCACGCGCGGAAACGATCGGCTTCCGCCGCGACGATCGTCTCCGCTCGCTTGGCCTCGCGGCTACGGCCCGCAAGGGTCTCGGCTACGACCGCTTCGAGATCGTCGATGTCGTAGAGGTAACAACCGTCGAGCTCGTGGATCCTCGGGTCGAGGTCGCGCGGCACCGCGAGATCGATCAGGAACAAGGGCCGGCCCCTCCGCTCAGGAAGGGCACGCTCGACCACCTCTCGTGTGAGCGTCCACCCGGGTGCACTCGTCGAGGACAGCACGACGTCCGCACGCGCGAGCGCGTCGCCGACGCGCTCCAACGACAGCGGGGTTCCACCGAATCGCGCGGCTAGCTCCTGCGCGCGATCCGCCGTCCTGTTTGCGACGAACGCAATCGCCGCTCCGCGCGCCACCAGGCTTCGAACCGCGAGCTCTCCCACCTTGCCCGCCCCGATCACGACGACAGCACGTCCTCGCAGGTCGCCGAAGACCTGTCCCGCGAGCGCGGCCGCCGCGGACGAGACCGACGCCGGACTCTCTCCGATCGCAGTCTCCGCGCGGGCCTTCTTCCCTGCGTGGAGAGCCTGGCGAAAGAGCCGATCCAGAATCGAGCCCGTAGCCCCCGCTGCGTGCGCGGCGCGCACCTGTCCCAGGATCTCGCCCTCTCCGGGCACCAGGGAATCGAGCCCGGCGGCCACCCGGAAGAGGTGGAGTGCCGCCTCCTCGTCGCGGAGCCGGTAGAGCGCGGGGCCAAGATCGGCCTCGAGAGCCAGGAGCGCCGCCTCGGCCTTCTCCTCGGCGCCGTCGGGAGACTCGTCCGCGAGGTAGAGCTCTGTGCGATTACAGGTCGAGAGGCAGACAGCCTCGCTGCGTTCCCCCGCCAACGTCTTGGCGAGCTCGGCAGCGCGCTTCGGATCGAGCGCAGCACGCTCGCGCAACTCGACCGGCGCCTGATGATGGGAGATGCCGACGAGAACGACGCTCATGTCGCGAAATGGGTGACCGGTAGGGCGAGGCGGACGACCGCCACCAGGACGAAGCCGGCGAGAACGAGATACGCAGCACGCCTTCCGCGCCAGTCTGCGAAGTGACGCAAGGCGAGATAGCCGGTGTAGACCGCCCAGGTGAGCACGGTCACCGCCATCAGTGCGTCGAAGCTGCCGCCGCGCTCGCGGAGCCGCGCGATCCCGACGGCGATTCCCAGCGTCAGTGCAGGCAACGCGACCGCGATTGTTCGGGCCGCGACTTCGTCGAGACGTGACAGGGCGGGCGCCGGGATGCGGAGGATCGAGGCCTCGTGCCGTTTGAGCCTGCGCTCCTGCCAGAGGTAGAGCGCCGACAGGGCAGCTGCGAGCGTGAAGCCCGCGAACGCCGCGAGCACGAGACCGACGTGCAGCACGAGGAAGACGTTCGAGTAATGACTCTGGCCGCCGATCGCAGTGCCGCCTCCGACGCGTGCTGCGGCGAGGAGGAGAACGGCGAGGGGCAGGACCGCGAGGCCGAGCAGACGGTAGCGCGGCTGACATCCCCAGATCAGGTACGCGCCGACGACGAGCCAGACAAACAGGTTGAGCGATCCCGCCCAGGTCGACCACGGAAACCCATCCGAACGAGCCGCCTGCACCCCGAGCAGAGCGGTCTGCACGAGCCAGCCGATGCGAACGCCCCAGGTGGCGAGCCGCCCCGAGATCCCCGGGTGACGTGCGTCGCTCAGGTACGCGAGAGCCGCTTCTCCGTAGGCGAGAAGCGCTGGCCAGAAGAGCAACTCAGCCATGAACCTCACGGGATTCCCCTGGGGGAACCTCCCGGTTCCCCCAGACCCCCTCCACCGGTCCGCGCTCAGCGCGGATGGGCCGCTTCGCGGCCGGCCAGAACAGAAACTCAGCCAACCGCCACCGCCTTCTGCTCCGGCTCCTCGCGCTTGCGCAGCGCAAGCTCGGCGAGCTCCGCAACCTCGCGTTCGAGCCGTTGC
>JBKPTB010000082.1:0-7726 GCA_046735315.1 Actinomycetota bacterium | reverse complement strand
GCTGCTCGACGTCGACGCCTACAAGCAAGTCGTCGCAGAAGCCTGAGTCGAGTTGGGTTTCCTCTCGCTGACCGAGCGGGATCGCGACGAGATGCTCGCGACGATCGGCGTCGGCACCGTCGCCGAGCTGTTCCGTGACATTCCCGAGAGCGTGCGCTTCTCGCGCGAGCTCGCCCTGGAGCCGGCGCTCTCGGAGCAAGAGCTCACACGTGAGCTGGAGGAGCTCGCGGCTCGCAATGTCGACGGCTCGAAGGAGCTCTCGTTTCTCGGTGCGGGCATCTACGACCACTACGTCCCCGCTGTCGTGGACACCGTGCTCCAACGCGGCGAGCTCCTGACCGCGTACACGCCGTACCAGCCCGAGATGAGTCAGGGGGTGCTCCAGGCCATTTTCGAGTACCAGACGGCGATTTGCGAGCTCACCGGCATGGACGTCTCGAACGCGTCCGGGTACGACGGGACGACGGTGGCAGCCGACGCGTGTTACGTCGCGAAGCACGCCACGGGTCGGACCAAGGTGGTGATCAGCGAGGCGACGAACCCGCAGGTGCGGCAGGTCGTGAAGACGTACGCCCCTGGGTTCGGACTCGAGATCGTCGAGGTTCCCCATCGTGACGGTACGACCGACCCGGGGGAGCTGCGGCGTGCTGCGGCGGACGCAGCATGCGTGATCTTCCAGCAGCCGAACTTCTTCGGATGCCTCGAGCCGGCCCCGGATCTCGCTTCAGCTGCCAACGACGCCGGTGCGATCGCAGTGGCTCACGTCGACCCGATCTCCCTCGGCGTGCTCGAAGCGCCAGGGCGGTACGGCTGCGGGATGGCGATCGGCGAAGGGCAGAGCGCGGGCAACTACCAGTCCTTCGCGGGACCGCACTACGGATTCCTCGCGGCGCGGAACGAATTCATCCGCCGCATGCCGGGCCGAATCGTCGGTGAGACCGTGGATGCCGCGGGCGAGCGCGGCTATGTCCTGACGCTGCAGACCCGAGAGCAACACATCCGCCGTGAGAAGGCGACCTCCAACATCACCACGAACCAGACCCTGTTGGCGCTGGCCGGGCTCGTGCACCTTTCGTGGCTCGGACCGCAGGGTCTTCGAGAGGTGGGGGAGACCTGCATGAGCCTCGCCGAGTACGCAAAAGGGCGGCTGCAGGAAGCCGGGCTCCAGCTGCTGTTTCCCGAACGGACAACATTCAAAGAGTTTGCAGTTCGGGTCGGACGGAATGCGCAGGAAGCGATCGGTGCTGCGCGTGCGGAGGGAATCCACCCCGGTTATGCCTTGGGCCGCGACTACGCGGGTCTCGACGACGCCGTGCTCGTCGCCGTCACGGAGCGACGCACACCGGGCGACATCGACCGTCTCGCCGAGGTCCTGGCCCCGCGATGAAGCTGATCTTCGAGAAGTCGCAGGCAGGGAGGCGAGGAGGCGAGCTTCCCCGGCAGAAGCTGCCTCCTGCCCAGATTCCCGAGGAGCTGCGACGCCGAGAGGCTCCGCGTCTCCCCGAGATCGCAGAGCCGGAGATCGTTCGTCATTTCACGGAGCTGTCGACCCGGAACTTCGGGATCGACACCGGTTTCTATCCACTCGGTTCCTGCACGATGAAATACAACCCGCGGGTCAACGAGCGCCTGGCGATGTTGCCGGGCTTTCGCGATCTCCATCCGCTTCAGGAGGAGGAAGCGATCCAGGGCGCTCTGGAGCTGATGTGGCGGTTGCAGGAGGCGCTGATCGAAGTGTCGGGCCTGCACGCGTGCTCTCTCCAGCCGGCCGCGGGCTCGCAGGGCGAGTTCACCGGCCTCCTGCTGATGCGAGCGTACTTCGCCGACCGCGGTGAGGCCGATCGGCGCGACACGATCATCACGGCCGATACGGCGCACGGCACCAACCCGGCCAGCGTGACGATGGCGGGGTACAAGCTCGCAAAGGTCGACACGGACGCTCGCGGCAACATCAACCTCGAGCACCTCCGCAAGTTGGTGGACGAGCGGACCGCCGGGTTGATGCTCACGAACCCCTCGACTCTCGGGCTGTTCGACGAGCACATCGAGGAAATCGCAGCGATCTTCCACGAGGCAGGGGCACTGCTCTACTACGACGGGGCGAACCTGAACGCCGTCTGCGGGATCTCGCGACCCGGCGACATGGGTTTCGACATCGTCCATATCAACCTGCACAAGACGTTCTCGCAGCCACATGGCGGCGGTGGCCCCGGTGGCGGGCCGATCGTCGTCCGGGAGAGGCTCGAGCCGTTCCTCCCGGTGCCTGCGGTCGTGAAGGAGGACGACCGCTTCCGGCTCGAGTACGACCGCCCGAAGTCGATCGGCAAGGTCCGTGGCTTCAGCGGTCCCTTCGGGGTCTTTGTCCGCTCGTATGCGTACATCCGCTCGTATGGCCCGCGACTCCGCGAGATGTCGGAGACGGCCGTGCTGAACGCGAATTACCTACTTGCTCGGCTTCGGGACACCTATGACCTGCCGTTCGAACGCCTCTGCATGCACGAGTTCGTGCTCAGCGCCCGGACGCTGAAGCGCGAGCACGGCATCTCCGCCTTGGATGTCGCGAAGCGGCTGATGGACTATGGCTTCCATCCGCCGACGATCTACTTTCCGCTCGTCGTTCCGGAGGCATTGATGATCGAGCCGACGGAAACAGAGGCGAAGGAGACCCTCGACGCGTTTGCCGACGCGATGGTCGGGATCGCGCGTGAGGCTCGCGACCATCCGGAGGTCGTCCGCGCTGCGCCGCACAACCGGCCGGTACGGAGGCTCGACGAGGTCAAAGCTGCGAAGCGCCCGGTCGTGAAGTACGGGTTCGACCAGCATGAAGAACTCACCGCGGAGCCGACGCAGCCGCGTCAACTCGAAACGCAAAGAGGCGCTTAAGCCGCGAGCGGCAGTCTGAGCTGTCGAAGACCGAGGCGCTCGAAGACAAGCTCGACCTCGAGTGCGACCGGCGCGAATTGCTCCGCCGGCCAGACGTGTGCATCGTCTTCGGCTTGCAGCTTGTCGAGCCGACGCTGAAGCACGCGATCGTCCGATCTGAGCAACACCGTCTGCGCGTACGAGCGGGCCCAGAGCTCGTGGACGGATTGGAAGTACCGTTGCCGCGAGTATCCACCTGGCAAACGGCGCTTCTTGAGCAATGCAGCTGCGGCACGCCAGTCGTCGAAGGCCGGGTGGGCAGCGGATGCCCAGGTGCGCGTCTTGCGGTCGTAGTACACCTGATGGTCGATGAGATGTCCGAGCTCGTGCAGGAACCCGAGTGCGGAACGGCCGCCGACGCGCGAGACGCGCAGATCGATCGGATCTTTCTTCCGGAAGCGATAGGCGCCTGCCTCGGTGATCGTTGCGGTGGCGCGAACCGGGACGGGCTCGAGGTCAGACCGCAACCCGTGGAGTAGCGATGCTGCGGCGAGTGCTCGCTCCAGCTCCGGCATGAGTGAGCTACGGCGTGGCAGTGCGACGACGTCCTCGAGCGCGCGCAACCGGGGTTTGCCTTCGCGCGCGACGCAATCTGGATAGCGGCGTTGTCCCACGGGTAAATACTCGGTTGTCCACCGGACGGACTTGAGCGCGTGCAATGCTTCGAGAGGTGAATGTGCGCCGTGCACTTCTCGTTGGGACCGCCGTTTCCTTTGCATCGGTCGACCTCCTGCACAAGTCGCTCGCTGCCGCGGACTACCACCACTCGCGTAGTCCGTTCATCGCGTTGATCATGGCAGGTGTGATCGTCGCGCTCGTCGCACTCGTGCCGCGGATCTCCTCGAACGTCGCCGCCGTCGGCGCAGGCATTGCGTGCGGTGGGGCGCTTGGAAACCTCGTCTCGTTGCTCGCGTGGTCGCAAGGTGTTCCGGACCCGCTCGTGATCGGTAGGACGACCGGCGTCGCGTTCAACCTCGCAGATCTCTTTGCGCTTGCCGGTGACATGCTGCTGTTGAGCGCCGTGGCAGTGCACGGTGTGCGGCACCGCCACGGGCTCAGCGAGCGCGTCTAGCTAGTACAGATCTTCGAGGTCGTCGACGATGACCGTGTGTTCCTCGCGGCGGCGCCGGGCGAGCTCCGAGATCACGAACAGCAGTGGGACCGCGAGCGCGAAGGCCAGGCTCGTCCACGCGATCGCGAGCCACGCGACGACAAGGATGGCCACGCCGAAGCGCTGACCCACCGGGTCGTGCCGCAGAAACCGCATGAGTTCGACGGTTTCCTTCATTCTGGCTCCTCCTCTCCCCGCAGGCATCGGCCGGCCCGGGCCGGCTCTCCATCCCTCGGTCGCGTAACGGATGGCCGGTTCGCAAGACTGTAGGTAGGAACCCGAACGAGGGAGTGTTGATGACGAAAGTCCAAAAGACCGAGGCGGAGTGGCGGGCGGAGCTCGATCCCGAGCGGTACCGCGTGCTGCGGGAAAAGGGCACCGAGGCGCCGTTCTCCGGCGAGTACGACCACGTCTTCGAGCCAGGAACCTACGTGTGTGCAGGCTGCGGCGCCGAGCTCTTTCGGTCGGAGACGAAGTACGACTCGGGCTGCGGCTGGCCCGCCTTCTATGCCCCGGCGGAGGCCTCCGCGATCGACGAGGAGACCGATACGAGTCACGGCATGGTTCGCACTGAGGTGATGTGCTCGAACTGTGGCGGCCATCTCGGGCACCTCTTCCCGGACGGCCCTGCGCCGACGGGTATTCGCTACTGCATCAATTCGGCTGCACTTCAACTGGAGGAGGACTAGTGGAAAAGAAGGCAACGTTCGGCGCCGGCTGCTTCTGGGGCGTCGAGGCCGCGTTTCGTCAGCTCGATGGGGTGACGCGAACACGCGTCGGCTATTCGGGCGGGCACAGCGAGAACCCCACGTACGAGGACGTCTGCTCGCACACGACCGGTCATGCAGAGGTCGTCGAGGTGACGTACGACCCGGAGCGGGTGTCGTACGAGCAGCTCCTCGACGTTTTCTGGCACAAGCACGATCCGACGCAGCTCAACCGCCAGGGGTGGGACATCGGCGACCAGTACCGGTCGGTGGTGTTCGTCCACGACGATGAGCAGCGGGAGGCCGCACTCCGTTCGAAGGCGTCCGAGCAGGCGCGCTGGTCGGCGCCGATCGTGACCCAGGTCGAGCCCGCGGAGACGTTCTACGAGGCGGAGGACTACCACCAGCAGTATCTGGAGAAGCGCGGCCGTTCCACCTGCACTCCGGCGCTCGCTCGCGCGAGCTGACCCAGAGGAACACGTGCGGTCTGTTCACGCCCTCGGCACGGACACGGCGCTGGTTTTCTCGTACGGTGTCGGTGGGCGGGGGTGGTGGGACCCGGTTACGTGCGTGTAACTCAGTTACGGACGGCGGTGACTACACGCCAGATGGGACCGAGGTTCCGGTTGCGGCGAGCTGACCGCACGCAGCCGCGATGTCTCGCCCGCGAGTGAGGCGTACCGTCACCGGCACGCGAGCCCGGTCGAGTACGTCCTTGAATGCAGCGATCGCCTTGCGTGTCGAACCCTCGTAAAACCCGGTCGGGTTGTACGGGATGAGGTTCACCTTGAACACGTTCGGGTCGAGCAGGTTCGCGAGTGCGCTCGCCTGCTCGACCCTGTCGTTGATGCCCCCGAGCATGACGTACTCGACGAAGACCTTCCGTCGTCGTAACGCGAAGTAGCGCCTGCACTCCCCGAGCACCTCGGCGAGCGGATACCGGTCGTTCACGGGCATCAACTCGCTGCGCAGCTCGTCTGTCGGTGCGTGCAGCGAGAGGGCGAGACGAATCGGTTCCTCGACCTCGTCGACGAAGCGTCGCAGACCGGGCATCCAGCCGACAGTTGAGATGGTGGTCCGCCGCCAGGTGATGCCGACGTCTGGCAGGGTCCGCGCCGCCTCGAGGGCCGAGTCCAGGTTGAGCATCGGCTCTCCCATGCCCATGAACACGGCGTGATCGATCTGCTCGGAGCGCCGGAAGTGGAGAGCCTGGTCGAGGATCTCGGACGACGTCAGGTTGCGACCGAAGCGCATCTGGCCGGTTGCACAGAACGTGCACGTGAGGGGACAACCCGACTGCGACGATAGACAAAGAGATCGGCGGCCATCCCGGTAGCGCATGAGGACTGCTTCGACCGGATGACCGTCCCGCGTGCGAAACAGGGCCTTCACGGTCCCATCCTGCGCGGTCGCCTCGCGCTCGAGCTCGAGGGTCGAGAACGGCAACTCTCGCTCGAGCTCCTCGCGGAGAGGGCCGGGAACGTTGGTCATCTCGGAGTAGTCGGCCACGCCGCGGGCAGCCCACGCCCATACCTGCGCCCCGCGATACCCCGGCTCGCCACGTTCCTCCAGGAGTCGTTGCAGCAGCACCCGGTCCACGGCCGCCAGGGTAGCCGGGGCGACGGGAAGGAACTCTTCTACGCGGTCAGCCGGCGCAGGACGGCGTGTAGCGCCAGGCGTCCTGAATCGCGGTGCGCTCGCCAACGACGAGCTCGACGCTTCGACCGAGGACGCGCTCGAGAGCTTCCTGGTCGGCATCGGCCGGATCTGCGACAGCGACCTCGACGCGCCCGTCGTCGGTGAACCGCACGGGCACGGCGAACATCCGCCGCGCGACCTCGAGCGGGAGGAGGCGCGCGACCTTCGGATCGAGCGGGTGGCGGACGAGATCCACGTATCTGAGGCCCGCCTGCTCTGCGAGGGCGCTGGCCAGCTCGGGCTCGAAGAGCCAACCTCGTGCGAGCAGCGTCTCGCCGAGCCTCATGCCGGTGAGCCGTGCCTGCTCGAGCGCCGCATCCAGGCGCTCGTGGGTGACCCAGCCTTTCTCGACCAGGATCGTCCCCAGCATCGGCCGAACTTCTTTCTCGAAATAGCCGTGGTCGAGGCGCAGGGGCGCCGGCGAGCCGGAGGAGAGCCTCAGGCCCCCGCCGATGAACTGGTTGTCCGACGAATTCATCTCCACACCTTCCGCTCCAGTCATCGGCTTTTCGCGGCGTCTGGACGATCACCCAACGGGTTGACCTCTTGAAAACTGCAAAATGGGCGCGTGATCGACCTCCGCTCGGACACGCTCACGCAGCCGACGCCCGCAATGCGGGATGCGATCGCGACTGCGGTGGTCGGCGACGAGCAGAAGCGGGAGGACCCGACCGTGAATGAGCTCGAGCGGAAGGGGGCCGAGTTCCTCGGACAGGAGGAGGCGGTTTTCCTGCCGACTGCGACGATGGCGAACCAGATCGCCCTCAACATTCTCGGTGCTCCTGGGGATGCGCTCCTGGTCGAGCGTCAGGCCCACATCATGCTGTCGGAGCTCGGCGGGCCGGCCGCGCATTCCGGCCTCCTCACCATCGGCCTCGCAGGGACGCACGGTCGGTTCTCACCGGATCAGGTCGTCTCAGAGCTGCGCGACCGGACGAGCGTGCATGTGGCGCCAACGCGGCTCGTCGCACTCGAGAACACGCACAACAGCGCGGGTGGTCGGGTCTGGCCGCTGGCTGAGATCGACGCGATCGTCGCCGTCTGTCGCGAGCACGACCTGCGGGTCCACCTGGACGGCGCGAGGCTCGTGAATGCTGCCACGGCGAGCGGCGTGGACGCCGCGCGCATCGGCAGTGGGTTCGACACCGTGACGCTCTGCTTCTCCAAAGGTCTCGGGTGTCCGCTCGGCGCCCTGATCGCCGGTTCGGCTGAGCTGATGGCACGAGCCCGCCGTGGGAAGCACTACTTCGGAGGCGCGATGCGGCAGGCGGGAATCGTTGCGGCCGCT
>JBKPTB010000081.1:0-10537 GCA_046735315.1 Actinomycetota bacterium | reverse complement strand
GAGCTCGCGGCCGCCTGGAAGCTGCCGGACTTGCCGGCCTGCGCGTTGATGTACACGGTCGTGCCGCTCACATAGGTGTTGCCGCTCGCCCCGGACAACGACACCGACGGCGCCGACGGCCCGGTCGTATCCACCTTGATGTCCGGGCTGACGTAGGTTGCGCTGTTCCCGACGTTGTCGTAGACGACGTATTCGTACTGGTAGCAGTGCCCGCCCGAAATGCCGCCGGCCGCGTTGTCGGTGAACGGAGAAGACGGGTCGTTCGATCCGACCTGGCTGAAGCTTCCGTAGGAGCCGCACGTCCCGTCGTCTCGCCCGTTAGGCGAAGAAAGCGTCGCCGACGCGCGCAGCAGCTCTGCGCCTGCCGCACCGACTCCGGAGCCGGAGTCGGTGCCTTTGGCGAGCGAGATGCTCAGCGTGGTCGAGGTTGAATAGCGACCGCCAGTGCCGGTGAGCCCACTCGCATCGACCGAGCCGCCGCTCGGGGCAGTGGAATCGTTGACGAAGTTCAGGCTCGTCGAGGCGAAGTTGTCGGCGACGTCGCGGCCCGTGATCGTCTCGCTCGGCGAGCTCGTCGTGCCCGCGTTCCAGCTGAACGCGGCCGACACATACGGCCCGCCGGCCGGCGTCGTCACGGTCGACGAGGTATGTGTCCAGCCGCCCGCGCCGCCGGCGAGTGCGCTCGTCGAGCTCGAGGCCGGGCCTGAGAGCGGGTCGGTAACGGCGTTGCGGATTGTGAACGAACCGGCCGCCGTACCTCGGTAGTACACGCTCTCCCCGTCGGCCAGCGGACCGGCGGTGGGATACACGCCGCCGCTGGTGCTCGTCAGCGAGACGCTGTTCGTCGGTGCCGCGGTGTCGATCTTGACCGTCTGAGTCTGAACTGCGGAGGCGTTTCCGGCGACGTCGGTGGCGTAGTACTTGAGCGTCGTCGTTCCCAGGGCGGAGATGCTGATCGGCGAGCCCGAGTACGTCTGAGCCGTGCCGGAGGTCGTCGGATCGGAGCCGTCGGTCGTATACCGGATCCGGTTGACGCCGGAACCGGTGCCGTCGTCGGCGCTGAGCGTCACGTCGACCGGTGTCGTGTTGTTCCAGCCGGCACCGTTCGCCGCCGGGGAGAGCGCGGCGCTCACAGATGGAGCGGTCGTGTCGATCACGACGCCGGTACTCGCCAGGGAGGGGGAGAACGTGCTGGTGCCGAGGGCGTAGACCGTGTGTCCTCCGTCACCGGCGTTCTTCGGAATCGCCAGCGACGTGATCGCGGCGGCGCCGTTTGAGCCGACCGCCGCCGGCGAACCGGTGAGCGTGGTGAGGAGGTCGAGGCGATAGTTGACGCCTTCGCCACCGCCGAAGCCGCTGATCGAGCCCGTTGTGGTGGCGAACGTGGGGGTAAAGGCGGCATTGCCGAACGGCGAGCCGTTCACGGTCAGGGCCGCTCCACCGACGGTGACGATGCCGCTCAGCGGACTCGCTGCGCCTGTCCACGAGCCGACGACCGGGGCAATCGTGTACTGCCAGCTGCCGGGCGGAACGTCGTCCTCGAGACAGCCGACCGCCGCGACGGTCCCGCTACAGGTTCCAATCGGGCTCATGTCGCCTGCGCCGCCGCCGGCCGGATAGCGCGTCACCACATACCCGGTCACGGTGGCGCCACTGGAGAGCGTCGATGCGCCCCAGCTGACTGAAACCTCGCGGCCGATCGCGGTCAGGGACACCGTCGGGGTCGAGCCCTGGAGAACGGTCGCCGCGGCTGCAGTACCGTGGCTGCCCGCCGCTGCGTTCGTCGTCCAGAATGCCCACGCCGTCGCCGCCGTCCCCGCGACGAGGCCCGCGACCGCAAGCGGCGCGAGCCGGTGGCCGACGGCGCGCAGAGCGAAGCCGACGAGGGTCGTCATCGCGTGTGCGCCGAGTAGCGGAGCCTGAACACCGCGCGCTGGCAAGCTTGGGCAACGGTGTTGGGCATGTACAGAAAGACGGTGACCTTGCGTGCGCCGCTGGGCGGGATCCGAATCGGCGCGCCACCGTATTGCCGGATCGCGAGGTTACGCCGCGAAGGGCGACAGCCTTTCTTGCTCGTACCGATGTCGCGAACGCGAAGACGGTCGACCAGAACGCTGTGGCTTCGATTCGAGTTGTGCAGGGTCAAATGCAGTTCCTTGCGAGTCGCCGGGTAGAGACCGACCACGCGGTTGCCCGTGATCCGGACACCGGTAGCGCCGCGAGGGACCGGTTGCCATCCGCCCGCTGCGGCTCCGACACCAAGCGGCAGCGCGAGCAGGGCCAGCACGGCGAGCCGGCTGACCCTGCTTTGAACCAGTCCCGCGAGGGGCATGGTGTCTCGGTCTAGGTGGTGCTCGCGCCCGTGGCGGTCAGGGCCACCGTGAACGTCGCGCCCTGGCACGAGTCGTTCGCCGCATTGCTCATCGAGATCGCGTTCGCGAGGTCGAGAGCCAGCGAGCCGTTGACGCCGCCGCTCTTGGCAGGTACGTCCCAGCCCGAACCGCTGTTGTCCTGCGGCGACGTGACCGTGACACTCGCCGTGTTACAGCCGCTGTGGCCGCCGTCGACGCTGATCGCGCCAAGGGAGACGGAGCTGATGTGCACCTTGTACGGATTCGGATTGCTGACCGTGGCCGCGACATCAGCGGACGCGGTGGGATAGAGGCTCGAGGTCGGCGTTCCTGCGGAGATCGTCATCGAGCTCGCTGAGCCGGCCGAAGCCTGACCGGAGCCGCTTCCACCCGTGGTCCACGCCGCGATCGCCACACCGACGACCGAGCCGGCGATCACGAGGACGGCCACTGCCACCCGGCGCTTTCTGCTGCCTTTCAACCTGAAAATCTTCATCTCCACTCCTTAGGGGGTCGCCTGGATGCCGCAGGCAGGTCGGAAACTCGCCATCTGAGTTAGCCCGCGCCATCGGGCTGGTGACTCATCACTTTGGGATGTCGGTACGCCTTCCCGGTGAGCAGACCCCCGCAAAGGGGGTTTCCAGATGGCAGAGCCGGAGGACAACATGCGCACGCCTTCTCGCCCGCGGCTACCACCGTCCCTTGAGCGCCCGCGCCCGACGTGCACGGCGGGCTCTTCACAAGAGCGCAGTACGGGTTCACAATTAGCTTGCGCATCTAATAGCTAGTGGAGAGCGCCCTCCCGCCGCCGGACGGGCTGAGCGAAAGGACGGGAGATGACTGTCGGAACGAAAGCCGCTCTCTTCGTGAGCGGCCTGGCCCTTTTCGTTGCACCCGCCGTCGCACTTGCGTCGGGCGGTCCCAGCGACAACGGCCAACCAGGTCCGAGCGCGAGCGCGCCGGCCAAGGCAAAGGCCTACGGGCGCTACTGCCAGAACCAGAGCAAGAAGCACGTCGCCGGCCAGAAAGGAACACCGTTCAGCCAGTGCGTCACGGCGATGGCGAAGCTCGGCACCGGTAGCACCACCTCGCCAAAGACGGCCTGCGCGGCGATGAGCAAGAAGCACGTACCGGGTCAGAAAGGGACGCCGTTCAGCAACTGCGTCTCCGGCGGCGCGAAGCTACTCAAGGACAAACACAAGAGTCCGTAGCGGCGGCGCGGAACTCAAGAGGTTGATGCGGCGGTGCGATCCTGCAACCGTCGGACTTCGGAACACACCGCCGCAGCGAAGTCTTCGACGCTCAGCCCCGCGTTCCCGCCGGCGCTAGACGACGGCGCGCAGCGCCTCGACGCAGGCCGGGTCGAACTGCCGGCCCGACTCCGAGGCGATCTCCTCGAGCGCCGATGCCGGCGTCCGCGGCTTGCGGTAGGGCCGTGGCTCGATCATCGCCTGGAACGCGTCCGCCACGGCGACGATGCGCGCTGACAGCGGTATCTCCTCGCCGCGCTTCCCGTCCGGATAGCCGGCGCCGTCCCATCGCTCGTGGTGCGAGCGGACGATCGCGAGGACATCCGCCTGGTCCAGAATATGGGCGAGAAGACGCTCGCCGAGGGCGGCATGGCGTCGCATCGCCGTCCACTCGAGCTCGTTGAGAGGCCCAGGCTTCGTGAGCACCCGATCAGGAATGGACAGCTTGCCGACGTCGTGAAGAAGAGCCCCAAGCTCGACACACCGCCGCTCGTCCGCGCTCAGCTTCAACTCGGTGGCGATCGCGAGGGCCAGGCCGCTCACCGCTGCGGTGTGCTCCCCTGCGTACCCTTCCTTCAGCTCGAGCCGGTCGACCAGGCCGGCCAGCCGGATGGAGGCGCTAGGACTCTCGAGCTCACGGAGCTTGGCAACGACGGCGTTCATTGCTCGACTCCCCCTTTCGGGGGATGAGCGGGAGATCCTACGTCGGGAGGATCGGGACATTGTCTGTCTACCCGCGGGGGAGCGGGGCTGCGGTGTCCGGCCTACTCGTGTTGGGAGCGCTTCTGGCGCTGCTCGTCGCGGCGTGGGCGGCTGCCTTCCGGACCGGCACGACGGAGCTCGATCGGGCTGATGCTCGGCTTGCGAGCGAGACTCGGTCGGCTTCCGCGGGTTTCAGCGCCCTCGTAGCCGCCGGGGACGCCAGGGCCGGGACGCTAGCCGCTTCGCCGGCTCTCCAGCGGGCCGTGCTGCGGGGGGACGGGGCGGCGGTCACCCGTCTGTTGGGTGGCCGCACGGACGTCGCGGTCTACGGCAGGACAAGGCTCTTGGCCGGGCACCCGCCCTCGGGCCCAGCTGCGACCCGGACCGTCCAGGTCGTCGCGGGCGGGAAGTCGATCGGTCGGGTCGTAGCGATCATCCCGGTGGACGACGCGCTCTTGGCGCGCCTCGGCAGGGCCGCTGGGGTCGAGCCCCCCGATCGCCTCTGGGTTCGGGTCGGGAGCGAGGCGCTGGGTGCACCACTCGGGAAGGCGTTCGACTTCGTCCAGGCGGGTCGCAAGTACCGCGTCTTTGCGGCGAAACTCGTCGACGGGCCGCTTGCCGTCGTCCTCGAGGCCGCCACGCCGCGCTCCGCAATCGGTCAGGGCGTGCAGAGGCGGACTCTCTGGCTCGTCCTCGCCACACTCGTCTCGCTCGCGACGCTCGCGGCTCTTGCGCGGGGTGTCTATCTGCTCTGGCGGCCGCGGCGCCGACCCCGGCGTCGTGACGTTCGGCAGGTCGTTGCGCTGATCGGCGACGCGCTTGCGTCCACGCACGAGCCGGACCGCCTGCTGCCCGTGATCCTCCATGCCTCGATGGAGGCGACCGGCGCGGTAGCGGGAGTTGCGGTCCGGGGCGGGGAGGAGGTCGCGCGCGAGGGGAGCTTCGAGCGGACTGGTGCTCCGCTCCGGCTCGAGCTCGCGAGCGCAGAGGTTGCCGGTGAGGAGCTCGCGCTGATCCTGCATCCCGTACCGACCGGCTTCGACGAGCGAACGGTCGAGCTGGCCCATTCCCTGGTTGCGCAGGCGGCCGTGGCGCTCGACAACGCGCGCCTGCACGGAATCGTGAAGCGGCAGGCCGTCACGGACGAGCTCACGGGCCTGGCGAACCGGCGCTCTTTCCGCGAGTCGCTGGACACCGAGCTTCAGCGGGCTGAGCGGTTCGGAAGCGGCCTCGCCTTGATCGTCGCCGACCTCGACGACTTCAAGAATGTCAACGACAGGTTTGGACACCAGGCGGGCGACGAGGTGCTCCGTTCCTTTGCGGACGTGCTGCAGGGGCGAATCCGCGGCATCGACCTCGCGGCACGGCTCGGTGGTGAGGAGTTCGCGATCCTCCTCCCGGAGACCGACGCGGCCGGGGCCGAGGCGCTCGCCGAGAATCTCCGACTCGCCGTGGCGAGGCTGGCGATTCCGGTTGGTTCGGAGGAGATCCGGATCACGTCGAGCTTCGGGGTGGCCGCGTTCCCCGAGTCGAACAGCGCCGACGAGCTGATGACCGCCGCAGACCTGGCGCTCTACAGCGCGAAGCGGCACGGCAAGGATCGTGTCGTTACGGTCAATCCCGAGACCCCGTGAGCTGGTGGATGTCTGGCGCTGCCGCGATACTTCCTATGTGAAACGGATCCTGCTCGGGGGGACCTACGTCGGGGCCGTCGCCGCCGGTGCGGTCGCCTCGGCCCAGCTTTGGCTGCACGCCTTCACCGTCGACGAGAACTCTGCGACGCGCGAGCTTGCAGTGCCGAGCACGCACGTCCGCAGCGTGCCCGCGCTCGTCTCGCCGGCGGGGCCGCACGTCGTGACGAAGCCCAAGCCTGCCTCGCCGTCGGTCTTCGCTGGCTTCACGCCGACCTTCATCTCGAACGGTGGTCCGGTCGCCACGCCGGCGAGCGGCGCGGGCTCGGCCCCTTCGACGGGCGAAGGGACGCCTGTGGCCCCGACGCCCTCGCCGACGCCTGGGACGCCCGCACCGACACCGGGAACTCCCGCACCGACACCGGGAGCTCCCGCGCCGGGGCCGCCATCCTCGAGTGGGGGTACCACGGCCGGCAGCACTCCGTCGACGCCGCCGGCAGCGAGTGCGCCGGAGCCCTCAGCATCACCGCCTCCGTCCGCGCCGAAGCCGAAGCCGAAGCCCGACTCCGAGTCGCATGAGCGCGCGACGCCTGCGATTCCGGCTCGATCCGCGAAGCCGCCGGCGCCGAGACCTGCAACGCCCGCGACTCCCGCGGTCCCGCCGTCACACGCACGGCACGGCAACGCGAAGCCCGAGAAGCAGGCTAAGCCGAAGCCGGCCAAGCCTCCGAAGCCGAAGGACGTGCCCGCGCCGACCATGACGACGGTGACCACCACGACTACGCCGACTACGACGACGACGACGACGACCTCGACCACGCAGTCGAGCGACTCAGCTCACGGCAACAGCGAGGACCACGGGAACGGAAACGGCAACGGCAACGGTGGCGGCGGGCACGGCAACGGCAAGGGCAAGAAGTAGTCGACGCCGAAACCTCGCGAGCGCTGACGAGAAGACGAAGAGGCCAGCCTCGCCTGCGTCCCCCGAGAGCGAGTCCCTACTTGCTCACGCAAACTGCCAAGGCCGGCACCCTCTTCGCAGGCGAAGCCTACCGGCGAAAGAACGCGAAGTTTCACGTGAACTTGCAAACTGCCCGCAAAGTGCGGACGGTGCTCTGAGGGGAGGTTCGAACACTAGCCACCGAGGTGAGGCTGGTGTCCGCGAAGCATCCGCCCGCGCAATTCACACTACTCCGTGAGATCTTCCACGCAGGAAGCGATTTTGCGGAAGGCGGTACTAGCGGGAAATACGTACTCGATCTTCAGATCAGTTTCTCGAGTCTCAGCGCTCCGGTGCTTCCTGGGACTCGTCTTTGCGACGCATTGCTTCGTAGACGGCGTCCCAGTGGCCTGAGATCTCGGCCAAGGCGCGGGCGGTAGTCAGGGCCGCGTCTTCCAGCCGACGGTTCACTTTTTCGACAGCGGCCAGGCGCTTTTCAAGTTCGTCGACCCTGTGCCCGAGCGCGCTCAGCTCCTGCGCGATCATCTCCGAGTCTTGCATGCACGAGAATGATTCCACGTCTCGCCAATGGGAAACGCTCGATCGCCGGTGGGAAGCCGGATAACTGTTACTGTGAGTACGTCTTCTGATCCAGATTCCTCGTTCGGTCCGAACGGCTCGGTCAGGAGCACTCCATTCGAAGGAGGCCATTGAATGGCCACCACCATGCCCGACACTGCCGACGGAGCCGTGCGCGATCGAACGAAGAGAGTTCTCGCTCGCTTCACCGCGGCACCTGGGGTCACGACCGAGAAGTACGACGAAAGCCTCAAGCGGCTTAAGGCGTCAGGTAGCGAATGGCCGCCGGACGGGCTCGCGTACCACATCGCCTTCAGCTCGGGTGGCAGCTTCCGAGTCAGCGAGGTCTGGGATTCTCAGGAGCAGTTCGATGCGTTCGGTAAGCGTCTGATGCCGATTCTGAGCGACGTTGGCATCGAGCTCGAGGGCAAGCCCGAGATGCTCGACGTTCACAACGTGATCCAGCGCTAACCGGTCGGCACCGGAGCCGCACGGTCCGTCACACCGTGCGGCTTCTACTCGGCGGCGAGCGCAGGCATAGCAGCGTTGTCGCCGGCGTGCTCCACGCCGAGCGGTCGCCAGCGCGGGAGGCTCAATGACACCGTCGTCGGGCCGCCCGGCCGGCTCTTGACGTCGAAGCGTCCGCCGAGCAGCCTGATTCGCTCGCTGCTGCCGACGAGTCCGAGGCGTCCCCGTTGCGCCCCGTCCAGCAGTGTCCGCGCGACGTGGAAGCCGACGCCGTCGTCCTCGACCCGCGCATCTACACGCCCGGTCCGAGCCGTGATCGTGATCCGAACCCGAGCGGCGTTCGCGTGCTCGCGAATATTCGTGAGCGCCTCCTGGACGACGCGGATGAGCGCGATCTTCTGCGAGACGGTCATGCCGGTGAAATCTCCGTTGATGCGTTGCTGAACGTGGATCCCGGTGCGCTCCGTGAAGGCGGCGACCTCGTCGCTGATGACGACCGGCAGGGGTCGGCGGACAAGGCTGCCGGGCTCGAGCGAGTGCGCGAGCTCACGGAGGACGCGGTCCAGCTCCCAGATGCGCGCGTCGAGATCGTTGATCCGGGCGATGCCGATCGCGTGGTGCTCCTCCGGCAACAGCTCGGTGAGCTGTCGACGCACGAGGTAGAGATCGGCGCCGAACGCCGCGATGTGCTGGAGCGCGCCGTCGTGGAGGTCGAAGGCAAGGCGACCCAGCCGTCGTTCGCTCGCACGCACGAGCGAGCGCTCGCGCGACGCACTGCGCTCGAGCACGAGCTCCCGCTCGATGACCGGGCTCATAGCTGCCGCCGCCTCCGCCAGGTAGATGCGAACCGTCTCCCGTCGTTCGACGCGCGTGCGCGCGACGAGCGCGGCCCACGGCGTCTCCCACCGGCTCACCGGTACGCCGAGAATCGTCCCGCGCGATCCGCTCTGCGCGGGAACGCCTTCAAGAGCGCGCATGGCAACTCCGCGGAATCTCCTGGTCTGCGTCGTCGATCCCTCCTCGGCGAGGCAGAACGGACGCGCGTCCGACCCTTTCGTCCACAAGGAGATCTCCCCGATCGGCGCGAGCGCGAGCAGCAGCCTCAGCTGCGTCTCGAGAGCCACCGCCGGCGGCAAATCGTGCAACTGCGGTGCCCGAACCGCGCCGAGGAAGAGCTGCAGGGCCAACGAATCGACCGAGAGCTCCAGCAGCAGGGCGAGCTTCGAGACGATTCTCTCAGCCTCGCCCCGCCGCCAGCGCCGCTCGATCGTGCACAGGACGAACAGGTCGCCCGCGTACCCCACCGCAACGGCCGTCGACATGTCGCCTCCGGCGGTGACGAGGTGGTCGGCACGCTCCCGACAACGCTCGATCTCCGCTCGGATGCCCTCTCCCTCGATCCGCGTCCCAAAGATGCGCGCGACTGCGTCGAGCGTGGTATTGCGAGGCGCCGTGCAAGTAACGACGCGCACGCAGCCCAGCAGATCGTGTTCTAGAGACGCCTCGGCCGCAGTGGAGTTCCCTCCCCTTAAGAGATCCTTCGACTGCTTCAGAGGCGAGCCCGCAGTAGCTCCCACTCGCCCTCCCTATCCCTCGTGCCGAAGTCTCGTTGAGTTGGCTCAACGACACAATGGGCCGTAGGGCCCATCTTTCGTTCAAGGAATGAACGTCTGGCGTGGGCCTAAAGGAACAGGACGACGACGATCGCCGCGCCTGCGAGGAACGGACCGAGTGGGATGGCACGCTTGCGCGCCGACGAGCCTTCCCTGAAAAGCATGATCGCGGCGAACACTCCGGCGGCGAGAGTCCCCAGGAAGAGAGCTGCGATCACGCCCCACCCGAGGGCCGCGCCGATGAGGAGCGCGAGCTTGACGTCACCCATACCGAGGCCACCGGGATAGACGAGGGCGACGACCAGGAAGAACAGCCCGGCGCCGAAGCTTGCGACGAGCCATTCGAGCCAATGGTGGGGATGGATCGCGAGGTGGGCGAGGAGGATCGCGATCCACGCGGGGACGACGATGCGATTGGGGATGATGCGCCGCTCGAGGTCGACTCGGGAGATTGCGACCAGGACGCAGATGAACACAATCTGCACCACCGCCTCCGCGTGGATGCCGTAGCGAATCGCCGCGAGGACCGAGAGGAATCCAGCGACCGCAATCGTTGCGTTGCGTGCGAGGTTGGGGGAGCGCGCCTCGTGCGCGCCGGGCGCCTTCGTCGCCATGACGGTGTCGTGGCTCACTGGTACGCCCGCTCGATCTCGCTGAGGGGAGCCGGCCGGTTGAGCGCCGCCGCCTCGATCCGGGCCACCAGTTCGTCGATCGGCGTCCATTTCTTTACAGCCGGGAGCCCTTCCCAGTGCCGTTCCTCGTCGTCGTCGCCGTCGACCACGAGCAGAACGCTCGGCGCGGTGCCGAGCGCCTGCAGCGCCGCGATCTTGCGGGCCGCGATCGCCCGGGACGCGTCTGTCTCGAGGAGCACGACATCGGCCCGGTGGCGTTCGACGGCCTCGAGCGTCTTCCTCGGGCTCGTGTCCTCGACGTCGTAGCCGCGGATCGCGAGTAGGAAGGAGGTGACGCGCAGGAACCTGCGGTCGCGTCCCGAGAGCAGGAC
>JBKPTB010000080.1:0-11227 GCA_046735315.1 Actinomycetota bacterium | reverse complement strand
CGGCACGGCGCCTCTGGCCGAGATCCTCGGCGCGCTCGAGCGCGCGGGCTGGGACGGCTACTACGACCTGGAGGTCTTCTCCGACAACGGCACGTTTGGCAACGCCTGGTCGGACTCACTCTGGGACGTGCCTGCCGGCGACCTGGCGCGTCGTGGGCGAGAGGCATTCGATCGGATCTGGGACGAACGAATCCGTACGCGTCTTGACCAGGTATCGCCCGGTGCCGTGTAATCGCCAAATGAGGACGACCCTAGGAGGAGGCACTCAATGAGAGTTCGCGGGAGGTGGGCGCTCGTCGCAGCTGGACTGTTGACGCTCGTCCTGGTCGGCAGTGCGCTTGCAGCGACGGCGGGGCACCGGAGCGCAAGCGCCAAAGGACCGATCATCATCGGTTGGGCGTTCGACTCGAAGGGCGCGATGGCGCCGTTCGACAATCCGGCGCTCGCCGCGGCAAAACTTCGCGTCAACCAGCTCAACGCAAAGGGCGGAGTCAACGGTCGCAAGCTCCAGATCAATACCTGTGATACCCAGGGCAACGATCCCGCCACGGCGAAGGCCTGCGCGCTACGCCTGCTGAGCGAGAAGGCCAGCGTCCTCTTCACGACATGCGATGTCGAGCTTGCCGCGCCCGTCGTGCAGGTCGCAATCGACCGCGGGGTGCTCGCGGTGGCTCCATGCATCGGCACTGACCAGATGGGCCCGAAGCGTTTCGGCACGAAGGGACGCCTCGCGTTCAGCTTCGGGAACGTCGCGCAGGACGAGGGCTCGGCTATGGCGCAATACGCGTACAACCGCGGTTGGAGGACGGCTGCACTCGCGACCGACACGATCATCATCTACTTCAGAAACGTCGTCGAGGCCTTCGAGTCGCGCTTCAAGCAGCTCGGAGGCAAGATCGTCGCCAAGGAGACGTACCAGTCGCTCGGCGGCAACAACGTGCAGAACGCGGTCAGCCGCCTGAACAGCGTCAAGGCCTCCGTCTACGTCACGTCGACCGCCGGCGCGTTCGGCGCACTGTCGACGTTCGTCTCGGGTCTCCGCTCCCTCGGCAACAACACGCCGGTCCTGAACTCGTGGGCCGGTGACGGGACCTATTGGCTGCCGAAAGACCCGAAGGTGACGAACTACTGGTTCGTGACGTTCGCTTCGTCGTTCGGCGACGATCCGGTTCCGGCGGTCAACAGGCTCGCGAAGCAGGTGCAGGCCGGGACCGGCGGCTTCATCACTGGACCGTCGGCGATCGACGGCGTGGCCATAGCGATCAAGCGGGCCCACGGATCGACCAAGGGAATCGTTCTCGCCAAGGTGATGGAGAAGTTCAGGAAGGTCCCGACCATTTCCGGGAACATCAGCTTCTCGACCAAACTGCACACGGTCTACGGGCGCAGGTACCGGGTGATTCGGATTCAGAACAACGTGCCGAAGGTCGTGGGGACGGTCGTCGCCAAGGTCGTGGCGAAGATCTAGCTCGTTGTCGGAGCCAGCCGACGCGAAGACGACCAGGAGGCCCGGAGACACACTCCGGGCCTCCTCCGTGTCGCGCTCGTTCCAGGGAATCCACGCGCTCCGCGACGTCACGCTGGAGCTCGGGCGCGGCGAGGTCGTCGGCCTGATCGGGCCCAACGGAGCCGGCAAGTCGACGCTCGTCAACGTGCTGAGCGGCTTCGACCGTCCCACGTCGGGAACGGTCGAGCTCGAGGGACGCGATGTCACCGGCTGGAGTCCCGGGCGTCGGGGGCGTGGCGGACTCTCGCGTACCTTCCAGCACAGCCACGCCTTTCGCTCTCTGTCGGTGCGTGAGAACGTGGAGGTTGCTGCGCTCGGCGTCGGAGCTCCGGTTGGAGAGGCTCGAAGCCGGACGGTGGAGCTCCTCGAGAGCCTCGGACTGAGGGCTCACGCCGACAGCCCGGCCGCCACCCTGGCTCAGGGCGACGAGCGGCGCCTCGGTGTCGCCCGGGCGATGGCGACGAGTCCGCGGTTCCTCCTTCTCGACGAGCCGGCCGCGGGTCTCCCGGAAGCAGAGATCCCGGCGTTGACCTCCGCCGTGCGGTCCGTCCGAGACGACAACGACGTCGGTGTGCTCCTCATCGATCACAACATGTCGCTGATCATGGGTATCTGCGACCGGATCTACGTGCTCGACCAGGGACGTGCGCTGGCCGAGGGCACACCGGCGGAGATCCGTGCGAATCTCGACGTCGCCGCCGCCTATCTCGGCGAGAGTGCGGTGCAGGAGTCGGACACGTGACGGCCGGCCCATGAGCGAGCCTGCGCTCGCCGTCGAGAACCTCGAAGTGCGGCACGGTGCAGTGACCGCAGTGCGCCGACTTTCCTTCACGGTGGACCGCGGCGAGATCGTCGGGCTGATCGGCCCGAACGGCGCCGGCAAGTCGTCGACGCTGCACGCGATCATGGGCGCGGTTCGTCCCGCCTCCGGCGACGTTCGCGTGAACGGCATCTCCGTGGTAGGCCGGCGGCCCGAGGAGGTGGCGCGCCGAGGCGTTGCGCTCGTGCCGGAAGGGCGCCGCATCTTCGCCGAGCTGACCGTCGATGACAACCTGAAGCTCGGCCTTGCGGGGCGTCGCACACGCGACGGAACAGCGGACGATCTGGAGCGGGTCTACGAGCTTTTTCCCGTGGTCGCCGAATCTCGGCGGCGGAAGGCCGGGACGCTCTCGGGCGGTCAGCAACAACAGCTTGCGATCTCCCGCGCGCTCGTCGCCGATCCGGAGGTGCTCCTCCTCGACGAGCCGTCGCTCGGTCTCGCGCCACGAGTCGTCGATCTCGTCTTCGACGCGTTGACGGCCATCCGCGACCGTGGCCTCGCGGTCCTGCTCGTCGAACAGCGTGCGCAGCGAACCGTTGCGCTCGCGGATCGCTCCCACGTGCTGTCGAACGGCGAGTTGCGTTTGACGCTGGGTCCGGAATCCGCCGGTGACACAGACACGCTCATCAATGCGTACCTGGCATGACGCTCGCCGTCCTGAACATCGATTGGCAAACCCTGGCCGACGCGCTGGGGCTCGGCTCGATCTATGCGCTGATGGCGGTCGGGATCGGCCTCGTGTTCGGCGTGCTGCGACTCGTGAACTTCGCCTATGGGCAACTCGTGATGGCCGGCGCGTTCGCCCTCGCGTTTGCGTCCGAGCACGGCTGGCCGGTTGCGACCGGAATTCTTCTTTGCTTCGGGGTCGTGGTGGTGTTGTCGCTGCTGATGGACCGGATCGTCTTCAGGCCCCTGCGAGCTCACTCACCCGCGGTGATGCTCGTCGCCACGTTTGCCGTCGCCTTTCTCCTGCAGAGCATCGCACTGCTCTGGTTCGGCGCCCTCGGCAAGATCGCGACGTCGCTGGCGCCTCTGAACCAGCCGGTGACGATCTCCGGCGTCGATATTCGCAAGATCTCGATCGTCGCGATCTGCGTCGCGGCGGGGTGCCTCTTCGCCCTGGTCGTTCTCTTGAACCGCACGAGCGTCGGCCTGCACATGCGGGCGGCTGCAATGGACTTCCAGACGGCGCGGCTGCTCGGTGTGCGTGCCGACCGTGTCATCGGCTCGGCCGTCTTGGTTTCCGGCCTGCTCGCCGCAGCCGTGGCCGTGCTCATGACCGTGCAGACGCCGCTCGTCACGCCCGACTTCGCGCTACGGGACACCATTCTCGTGCTCGCGGGAGTCGTTCTCGGTGGCATGAACAGGCTCGTTCCGGCGACGCTCGGAGGGTTTGCGATCGGCTTCGCATCAGGCCTGCTCGGCGGTGCGCTCCCGACCAACCAGAGTCAGTACCTGCCGTCGTTCCTCTTCGCCGGAGTCATCCTCGTTCTGCTGGTCCGCCCCGGTGGCCTCTTCGCGCGCCGGGGGGATTCGGCGGTGGAAGGCCTGTGAGAGTGAGGCGAGTTCAGGCTCTGCTGGAGCTGCTGGGACCGCTGGTCCTGGTCGGAGTGGCAGCGCTCATCGGCGTTCTGGTCTCGAGCTCGACGCAGACCTACGTGATCAACGCACTCGTCAACGTCGCGATCGTTGTCGCCCTCTATGTCTTCATCGGCAATTCCGGCGTCCTGTCGTTCGGTCATGTGAGCTTCGTTGCGCTCGGGGCGTGGGCAGCGGGCGTGCTTTCGATGCCCGTCGAGGAGAAGCCGGCGATCCTGCCGCACCTGTTCGGGTTCCTTCGCGACCACACGGTCGGGAACATCTGGTCGCTCGTAATCGCGGCTGCGGTCGGTGGCGTCTTCGCACTGGTGGTCGGGCTGCCCCTCATGCGGCTCTCCGGCCTGGCTGCGGGCATCGCCACGTTCGGTGTGCTCGAGATCACACACAACGTCTTGCGGTACTGGGAGAAGATCGGCCCGGGGGTCACGACGTTCTCGGCGGTGCCTGAGACGACAGGTCTCCTGCAGGCCACGCTCGCCGCCTTGCTCGCGGTACTTGCGGCATTCGCCTATGCGCGCAGCCGCCACGGCCGGATGCTTCGCGCAACCCGTGAGGATCCGGCGGCAGCGCGGGCCGTGGGCATCTCGGTGTACCGGCAGCGATTGTTCGCGTTCACCGTGTCAGGGCTCGTTGCGGGTCTCGCAGGCGGCCTCTACGTCCATCTGCTGCCGGTGAACACCGAATCGGTCTACCTCGACCTCACGTTCATCACCCTCGCGATGCTCGTCATCGGAGGCGCGACCAGTCTCTGGGGAGCGGTCGTCGGGGCGCTCGCCGTCAGCGCCGTGGACTCGTTCCTCGCGGAGGCCGAGAACGGCATCCACATCTTCGGTCAATCCGTCGACCTGCCCGCGGGCACGAGAATCGTGGTCGTCGGCGCCCTGATGGCGCTTGTCCTGATCGTCCGCCCGGCTGGTCTCACCGGCGGCCGTGAGGTTTCGCTCCGGGTGACGGGACCACGCCGCCTTCTGACAAAGTTTGCCAAGTGACCGAACCGAAGCTCGAACGACTCAAGGAACGGCTCGCGGAGGTCACGGATCTCTCGAAGGCCGCCACGCTCCTCTTCTGGGATCAGCGCGTGATGATGCCGCCGGGCGGGTCGGCTGCACGTGCCGAGGCGCTTGCCACGCTCAGCAGCCTCACCCAGGAGCGCTTCGTCGCAACGGACATCGGCGAGTTGCTCGAGGACCTCCGCGGGCTCGAGGAGGGCTCGGAGTACGACTCCTTCGAGGCGAGCCTGCTCCGCGTGACGCGCAGGGACTACGAAAAGGCAACGCGAGTTCCGCCGGAGCTTGTCGGCGAGATGTCGAAGGCAGCTGCGCTCGCGCTCGCGGCCTGGGGTCCGGCGAAGGAGCAATCGAACTTCGAGCTCCTCCGACCCCACCTCGAGACGCACCTCGAGCTGAAGCACCGCTACGTCGCCTGCTTCGACCCGGCTGACGAGACCTACGACGTCCTGCTCGACAACTACGAGCCGGACATGAAGACGGCCGAGGTGCGTCAGATCTTTGAGCAGCTGAAGGAGGAGCTCGTTCCGCTCGTTCAGGAGATCGTCGAGGCCGGGGACGTCGACGACTCATTTCTGCACCAGGGCTTCGAACCGGACGAGCAGCGGGAGTTCGGCCTGCAAGTCCTGCGCCGCTTCGGCTACATCGACGAGGAGTGGCGGCTCGACCAGACTTCGCATCCGTTCCAGGCGACCCCCGGCTACGCCGACATCAGGCTGACCACGAACTTCCGGCCGAACGATCTCACGTCGCTGTTTGCGACCATGCACGAGTTCGGACACGGGATCTACGAGAGAGGGGTTCACCCGACGTTGGCGCGCACGCCGCTCGGCAGTGGAGTCTCGCTCGGCGTCCACGAGTCGCAGAGCCGAACGTGGGAGAACCTCGTCGGTCGCAGCCGGTCGTTCTGGCGTTTCTTCTATCCACGACTGCAAGAGTCGTTCCCCGAGCAGCTGCGCTCCGTGGAAGAAGAGCGGTTCTACCGTGCGATCAACAGGGTGCACCCGTCGCTGATCCGGATCGATGCCGACGAGGTGACCTACAACATGCACATCATCCTGCGCTTCGAGCTCGAGCAAGAACTGATCGACGGCCGCCTCCCCGTCAAGGATCTTCCGCGAGCTTGGAACGAGCGGATGACCGAGTACCTCGGTGTCGAGGTCCCGGACGACGGGCAAGGCGTGCTGCAGGACATGCACTGGGCGGGCGGTAGCTTCGGATACTTCCCGACGTACTCGCTCGGCAACGTCATCTCGGTCCAGATCTGGGAGCGCCTGAAGGAGGATCTCGGCGACCTGGACCAGAGCTTCGAACGCGGAGAGTTCGCTGCCCTGCGCGAGTGGCTGCACGAACACCTCTATGTACTGGGACGGAAGTTCACACCTCAAGAGACGATCGAGCGCGTCACCGGCAGCAGGATCGATGCGAAGCCCTACTTGCAGTATCTCCGCGAGAAGCTCGCTCCACAGCCGGCTTGATCGTTGCCGAATCCACAGCCCCCGCGCTCGACCGTCTGAAGCGCATCCTCGGAGAGGTCGCCGACCTCAAGCACGCCGAGGCGGTGCTCGACTGGGACGCGCGGGTCTCGATGCCGCCTGCCGGCGCGGAGTCCCGTGCCGAGGCAGCCGCCACGCTGACCCGGCTCGCGCACGAGCGCTTCGTCGCGGGCGAGATCGGTGAACTGCTCGCCGAGCTGGATGGATTCGACAACGACCCGGACTCGGACCAGGCCGCGCTCGTCCGCGTGACCCGCAGGCTCTGGGAGCGCACGCGGCGCGTGCCGTCCGAGCTCGCGGGCGAGATGGCCAGAGAAAACGGCGTGGCGGTCGCCGCCTGGGACCGGGCCAAGGCCGCCTCCGACTTCGGGTCGTTTGCGCCGCATCTCGAGGCCCAGCTCGAGCTCAAGCGCCGATACATCGAATGCTTCCCGGAGGTCGAAGCCGCCTACGACGTCCTGCTCGAGGACTACGAGGAAGGAACGACCACCGCCGAGGTCGCCTCGGTCTTCGACCGCCTGAAAGGCGAGTTGATCCCGATCGTCGAGCAGCGTCGAGAGGATCCCGGTGATCCGCGGCGCGGGCCCTTCCCCGTGGTGTCGCAAAGGGAGGCGGGCCGGCGGGTGCTGAAGGCCTTCGGCGCGGACGACTCGACCTGGCGGATCGACGAGACGCCGCATCCCTTCGCCTCGAAACCGGGGGTCGGAGACATTCGACTGACGACGCACACGAACGAGAACGACCTGACGTCCCTCTTTTCCACCATGCACGAGTTCGGCCACGGTGTGTACGAGTACGACGTTGATCCGTCGTTCGCACGCACCCCGCTCGGGACCGGCACCTCGAGCGCGATCCACGAGTCGCAGAGCCGGACGTGGGAGAACCTCGTCGGCCGGAGTGTCGGCTTCTGGCACTGGTTCTATCCGCAACTGCAGGCGCTGTTCCCGGACCAGCTCAGCAGCATCGACGTGGCGTCCTTCGTGGGCAGCGTCAACGCGGTCCGACCCGGATCGATCCGCGGGGATGCCGACGAGGTCACCTACGGCCTCCACATCATCCTTCGCTTCGAGGTGGAACAGGAGCTCCTCGCGGGCTCGTTCTCGGTGCGTGACTTGCCCGAGGTCTGGAACGCGCGGATGCTCGAGTACCTCGGCGTGGAGGTGCCGGACGATGCGCACGGGGTCCTCCAGGACATGCACTGGGCGATCGGCCTCTTCGGGTACTTCCCGACGTATCAGCTCGGCAACGTCATCTCGTTGCAGATCTGGCAGCGGGCGATCGCGGAGCTCGGCGACCTCGACCGGCGTTTTGCCCGCGGGGATTTTTCCTCGTTGCGGGAATGGCTGCGGGACCACGTGTACCGCCACGGCAGCAAGTACCCCCCTCGCGAGCTGCTGCGGCGGATCACCGGCTCCGATCTCGATCCGGAGCCGTACGTGCGGTACCTCCACGCGAAGTTCGCGTGAAGGTCTGCGTCGTAGGCGCGGGCGCGATCGGCAGCCTGTTCGCGGCCCATCTCGCGCGGGTCACCGACGTCGTCGTCTTGACACGTCGAGCAGAACACGCGCGCGCGTTGAACGAGCACGGCCTCCGGGTCAGCGGCCGTCACGACTTCACCTCGCGCCTCAGGGCGGCAACGGCCGCGAGCGATCTCCCGGAGTTCGATCTTGGCATCATCGCGACGAAGGCGACCGGCCTCGAGTCCGCCGCGGCCTCGCTGGAGCGGCGCTTCCAGCGTGCGACGATGATGACCGTTCAGAACGGCCTGGGCGCAGAGGACGTCGTTCGCCGACACGGTGACTGGGCGCTCCTCTCCGCTGTGACGTTCATGAGCGGGACGAAGCATTCCGACACGCACGTCGAGTACATCCTCGACACGGCGACCTGGCTGGGCCCGTTCGGCGACACGTCCTTCGACCATGCGCAGGAGGTCGCCGCGTTGCTCGTCGACGCGGGACTCCGGGCAGAGGCGCTGCCCGACCTGAGGCCGGCGCAATGGTCGAAGCTCATCTTCAACGCCACCGTGAACGGCGTGTCCGCACTGACCGGCCTACCGCACGATGCTCACTTCTCCGCCGAGGACGAGGTCTCGGACCTGGGACACCTCGTCCATGACCTGGTCGACGAGGGCAAGCTTGTGGCCGCTGCGGCCGGAGTCGAGCTGCATGACGATCCCTGGGAAATGAACGTCCTCGCCACGAAGCGCGGAAGCGCGCACTATCCGTCGATGCTCGAGGACGTGGACGCACAGCGGCCGACGGAGGTCGAGCTGATCAACGGAGCCCTCGTTCGTGAGGCGGAGCGTTACGGCGTGCCGGCGCCTCTCCACACTGCGCTCTACCGGCTCGTAAAGGCGAGAGAGGCTTCCTACACGTGAAGGTCTGCGTCGTCGGTTGTGGGGCAGTCGGGTCGCTCTTTGCAGCCAACCTCGCCCAGCTCGACGACGTCGAGGTCTGGGCCTACGACCAGGCGAAGGACCACGTCGACGCCATCAACGCGCACGGACTTCGGCTAAGCGGGGCGGGCGACCTGGTCGGCCGGCTGAGAGCGACGACCGATGCGGGCGAGCTGCCGGAATGCGAGTTCGGCATCGTCGCCACGAAGGCGATGCACACGTCCTCCGCAATCCGGGCAACGGCGCCGGCCTTCACCCACGGCTGCGTCGCGACCGTCCAAAACGGGCTCGGGAACGAGGAAGCCCTCGCGGAGCAGGTCGAGCGAGTGATTCGCGGTACGACCTTCCCGGCAGGCAAGCTCCTCGGTCCGGGCCGGGTGCAGTGGGACGTCAAGGGCGACACGACGTTCGGTCCCTTCGAGCCCCGGCCGGCGCCGCTCAACGAGATCGAGCGTCTCGCGGAAGCCTGTACGCGCGCCGGAATGCCGGCCCAGGCTGTCGCCGACGCTCGCGGGCCTCAGTGGCGAAAGGTGATCTTCAACGCCGCCACGAATCCAATCGGCGCACTGACCGGTCTCACCCACGGCCGCGTGTGCGAGGACCCAGCGTTGAGGCGGCTCGTCACCGGTCTCGTCGACGAAGGCAAGGCGGTGGCCGCAGCGCAGCAGATCAAGCTCGATGCGGACCCCGAGGAGCTGATCGACCACGCGGCGAAACCGGAGGTCGCCTACGACCACAAGGCCTCGATGCTCCAGGACGTCGAGGCGCACCGTCGCACGGAGATCGATTACCTGAACGGCGGCATCGTCCGATTCGGGGACGAGCTCGCGATCCCGACGCCCCTGAATCGCGCGATCTGGGCGCTCGTGAAAGGGTTGGAGCGATCATGGTGACCCGCGAGGAGGTCGATCGGCGTTACCGGCTCGTCCGGGAGGCGATGGACCAGCAACACCTCGACTTCGTCCTCGTCTGTGGGTCCGAGTACACGGGCTTCGAAGGCGCCGTGACCTACATGTCCGGCTTCGGGATCGTGCATCGCTACGCCTACGTGCTCCTGCCGCGCGAGGGCGACCCGACGATCGTCTTTCCGGCGGAGGCCAGATACGTCGGCCAGCACGGAACGTCGTGGATCGAAGATCAGGTCTTCGTCGATCGACCGGGAAAGTGGATCGGCGATCGTTGTGCCGCGCAACGCGTCGGCGTCTACGGCATGGATTACGTCATGCCCGTGCGCGACTTCGAGGTCCCGCAGCCGGGAGTCGAGCTCGTTCCGTTCGAGGTCGAGTTCGACCTCGCGCGCGCAGTGAAGAGCGAGCAGGAGCTCGACTCCGTGCGGGATTCCGTACGCATCAACACGGAAGGCTTCTGGGCGTTCCTCGAGGCCTACGAGCCCGGGAGGAACGCGGCCGAAGTGCTTGCTCCTGCCGAGCGACTCTTTGTCGAAGAGGGCTGCGGCAGGCTGACCATGAACATGGTGCTCGTCGGGGCCGAGTTCGCGATCGCGCGAAAGGAGACCATCCTCGGAGACTTCTGCATCCCGTCGCTCGAGATCGCCGGGCCCGGCGGACACTGGGTCGAAGTGTCGCGCGCGATCGGCCGGCCGAACGCCGAGGTCTCGCGCATGCTCGAGGCCTACGAGGAGTACTTCGAGTCAGCGAAGACGGCGCTCCATCCCGGTGCGACGGCGCACGACGTGCATCGCGCGGTTTCGAAGGGCTTTTCCGACCGCGGGTATCACCTCGGCCACGTGACGGGGCACTCGATCGGCATGACGATGATCGAGCACCCGAAGATCGGAGAGGGGATCGAGACCGAGCTCCGCGAGAACATGGTCTTCTCGATGCACCCTCATGTGATCGCCGAGAACGGCGAGGACTGTCTCTACATGCAGGACACGTGGCTCGTCACCGCGGACGGCGGCGAAGCGCTTGCCGGGCTGCCGATGAAAATCTTCGGAGCCGGCGAGCAGCGGCGCTAGGAGCCGACTTCGGCGTGGATCCGGCCGCTCGACTCCTTGAGCCGGCCGCCGTCGCGTCCTGAGCGAACCGCCATGATCTCCGCCAGCATCGAGATCGCGGTCTCGGCCGGGCTATGAGCACCGATGTCGAGGCCCGCCGGACCACTGATTCGCTCGAGGCTGGCCTCGTCGACCCCCGCCTCGAGCAGCCGTTCCCGGCGGCGCTCCTGGTTTCGACGGGAGCCGAGCGCGCCGATGTAGAAGGCATCCGACTGCAACGCCCCGACCAGTAGCGGCACGTCGAATTTGTCGTCGTGGGTAAGGACGACGATCGCCGTTGCCTGATCTGGCTGGACCCGGGCGAGCGCTTCCTCGGGCCAGGCGACGAGTAGCTCGTCGGCATGTGGAAGGCGGGCCTTGGTCGCGAAGCGTCCGCGGGCGTCCGC
>JBKPTB010000079.1:0-6195 GCA_046735315.1 Actinomycetota bacterium | reverse complement strand
ATGAACCGCTTACGTCGCTTCAACTCCATCCTCCTCCTTGTGGCGGCCGGGAGGCACCGCCGTTCTCTAGACCCCATCGTTCCACTGCTCAACCCCCTGTCCCTTGCGATGCTACCCCCGCGCCAGGTTCGCCGTTCAACTCGACGCCGTGAGGTTCAGCTCGGTTTCGGGATCGAAGACGTGGAGCTTCTCGACCGGGATCGTGAACGCGACCTGTTCGCCGGCCTGCACCTTCTTCTCCGACGGAACGAGCGCGACGATCTCGTGCCCCTCGGACTGGGCGTGGATGAGCTCCTCGTGGCCCAGATACTCGACGACGTCGATCTGCGCTGGAAGCTGCACCCCGTTCGAGCTGCCCATCCCGTCCAGTACGAGGTCCTCCGGACGGAAGCCGATCAGGAGATCCCGCCCATGATTCTGCGCTGCGGCCTTTGCGGCGCGGCCCGTGAGCTCCAGTTTCGTGCCGCCGAGCTTGAGTGTGTCGCCCTCGGCTTTCGCGGTTGCGAAGTTCATCGCGGGCGAGCCGATGAAAGCGGCAACGAAGACGTTGACCGGGTGGTCGTACAGCTCGGGTGGGCTGCCGATCTGCTGCAGCACCCCCAGATTCATCACCGCGATGCGGTCCCCCATGGTCATCGCTTCGACCTGGTCGTGCGTGACGTAGATCGTCGTCGTCTCCAGGCGCCGCTGCAGTCGCAGGATCTCGGCACGCGTCTGCACGCGTAGCTTGGCGTCGAGGTTGGAGAGCGGCTCGTCCATCAGGAACGCGGCCGGCTCTCTCACGATCGCGCGGCCGAGTGCGACCCGCTGGCGCTGGCCTCCGGAGAGCGCGCGCGGCTTACGGTCGAGCAGGTTCTCGAGGTTGAGGATCTTCGCGGCTTCCTCGACTCGCCGCCTGATCTCTTTCTTCGGCGTCTTCAGAAGCTTGAGGCCGAACGCGAGGTTGTCGTACACGGTCATGTGCGGATAGAGCGCATACGACTGAAACACCATCGCGATGTTCCGGTCCTTCGACGGGACCCGGTTTACGACTCTTGCGTCGATCTTGATCTGACCCGCAGTGATCTCCTCGAGGCCGGCGAGGCAACGGAGTGCTGTTGTCTTCCCGCAGCCCGACGGGCCGACGAGGACAAGGAACTCCCCGTCCTTGATCAGCAGGTCCAGGTCCTTGACGGCGGTCGTCCCATCCGCGTACGCCTTGGTGACGTGGTCGTAGGTGACCGTTGCCATGCGCCGTTGATGCTAACGCGCGAGCGCCGTTGCGCAAAGGCGCTGGAAGTGCGCGACGAGCCGCTCGCTCTCCGAAAGCAGGCGCCCTTCGCCGAGACCGCCGGAGCGCACGCCGCGCTCGACTCCCTCGATGAGCGCCCGATCCTCCAGCCCGCGCCCGGTTCGCTCGGGCCCGAGCGGCAGCATCGGTCCGCAGGAACAGGGCAAGCTTCGTTCCACGCCGGGAACTGTAGTGTCCTGGCGATGGCGCAAGCACGCAATTCCCTAACAATGCGGTGCCGGGTGCCGTCTAAAGAACGCGCCAGCACAGCGCCTACAATCCGGGGGATCCGGGGAGGAAGATGGAGACAACAGAGGCGGCTCGCATAGAGGAGTCGGATCGTTTCTCGCGGGCTGCGGCCCTGGCCGAACGATTCCTCGACAACATCGAATCGGTCGTCTATGGCAAGCGCGAGAAGGTCAGGCTGGTCGTCGCAGCGCTGATCTCGGGGGGTCACGTCCTCTTCGAGGACGTTCCCGGGACCGCGAAGACCGTCCTCGCCCGCGCGATCGCGCAGTCGATCGACGGCGCGACCCCGTCGCGCATCCAGTGCACCCCGGACCTCCAGCCGACCGACGTCACCGGGCTGTCCGTCTTCAACCAGAAGGAGCGGGACTTCGAGTTCAGGCCGGGGCCGATCTTCGCCAACGTTGTGCTCGTGGACGAGATCAACCGTGCGATGCCGAAGACACAGTCGGCGCTGCTCGAGGCGATGGCCGAGCAGCAAGTCACGGTCGACGGCGAGACGCGCGTCCTGCCCGATCCCTTCTTCCTCCTCGCGACGGACAACCCGATCGAGTACGAGGGGACGTTCCCGCTTCCAGAGGCGCAGCTCGACCGCTTTCTGCTCAGGACGGCGCTCGGATATCCGGACGCCGATGACGAGCGCCGCATTCTCGACGAGCAGCGTCACGGCCACCCGCTGCGCTTGCTCGAGCCGGTGATCTCCGTCGAGGAAGTGCAAGAGCTGAAGAAGGCGTCGCAGGCGGTGTACGTCGACGATCTGATCAAGCGCTGGATCGTCGAGCTCGTCCGCGCGACCCGCGAGCACGAGGCGGTTGCGATCGGCTCGTCGGTGCGCGGCAGCCTAGCGCTCGAGCGAGCCGCGCGCGGCTGGGCGCTCCTTAGCGACCGGAGCTACGTGGTGCCCGATGACATCGACCAGCTGTTCGTGCCGGTGTTGATGCATCGCGTCGTCTTCCGCCCGGCCTTCCTCGCGGAGGCCAGACGCAGCAGCTGGCAGGCCGCGGCCGAGCAGTTCCGGGACGCGTGCCTCGAGCGTGCACCGCGTCCGGTGGCGGATCCCGACGCCGGCGTCTTCGCGCTCGGCGCACGCCGCGGGTAGCCGTTTTGTCGACGGCGGGACTCACGTTTCCGTTGGAGCCGCGCCGCCGCCTGATCGGGCTCTCGTTCGGGGGAATGCGCAGCATCCGGAGGGGTACCGGCTCCGACGTCGCAGGCTCGCGTCCCTACCATCCTGGTGACGACATGGACGCAATCGACTGGAACGCGTCGGCCCGTCTGTCCGCTGCGAGGGACGCCGACGAGTTCATCGTCCGGGAGAAGTTCACGGACGAGGCCCCGCGCGCGATCACCGTCTGCGATAGGCGGCCGGAGATGTCTCTCTTTCCCACCTGGCTGCCCTGGCTCGCGAAACCGGAAGCTGTGCGGATCGCGACGCTGATGATCGCCGACTCGACGGTCGCGGTCCGGGGTCTGACGGGATACGTGGACCTGGCCGAGGGCGAGATCTTCTGGCGGCCGCCGCGCAGCCAGCACGAGGAGTGGCGCCTCGAGGAACGTCGCCCATTTCGCGCGCCGGCGGACAATCTCGCGCAGGCCTTCCAGCATCTCTTCTCGCTGCGGCCTCCGCTGCCGACCGGAAGCTTCATCTTCGTCGTCTCCGACTTCGTCGAGCCGGTTCCCGATGAGGTCTGGCTCCAAGCTCTCGAGCGGCGGTGGGACCTCGTTCCGGTGGTCGTTCAGGATCCGGTCTGGGAGCAGAGCTTCCCGGACATCGCGGGCACGTCGGTGCCGGTTCTCGATCCGCACACCGGGAACACGTCGTATCTGCGGCTCACCCGCGGCGAAGTCGTCGAGCGACGTGAGCGGAACGAGGCCCGCTGGCAGCAGATGCTAGACACGTTCGAGTTCCTCGATATCGAGCCCGTGCTCATCTCGTCGGCCCGGCCCGATCACATCCTCGACGCCTTCATCTGGTGGTCGGAGAAACGGATCCACTGGCGGGTGACACTGTGAGCGTGCGCATGAGGAGCTGGTTGCCACGGGTCGCAGCCGGCACGTTGGTCGTGGCCGTGATCGCCGTGGTGGTCGTGATCGCCTTGACCGGAAGCAACCAGCCCTCGGGCGCGGGATCGCTACCGCCCGGCCAAGCGGTCGCCGCAACGTGGTCCCTTTCTCCAATCTCGCACCTCTTCGGGGACACCGTGCACATGCGCGTCGAGGCGACCGTCGACCGCCGGAAGCTCGATCCGCGGTTCCTGCAGCTCGACGCGCCGCTCAAGCCGTACGAACGTGTGGGCCCGCGTCTCCGCACGCAGAAAAACGTCGGTCGCTACACCGAGGTCGTGTACAGCCTCGATCTGCGGTGCATCAAACAGGCCTGCGTCTCCCAGGTCGGCGGCTCGCGGCACATCACCCTCGACCCCGCGCGCCTCGTGTATCGCGGACCGGCTGCTCGCGGCTTCCAGCCGATTGAGCATGCGTGGAGCGGCATCGTGTCCTATTCACGCCTCGATCAGAAGGACATCATCGCCGGAGGATCAGGAGTCACGCCGTTCGGCCAGAACCCGAACCGGGCGGCCAGGCAACCACTCCCGCCGTGGCGCTACGCCTCCAACCTGGAACCTGCGTCCTACTCGGTGCGTCCGAACAAGGCCTTCTGGTACGCCGTCGTCTTCGCATTGATCCTGGTCGGAGCGGCGGGCCTGCTCTTGCGGCCGTATCTACCCAGGCCCGCGTTCCTGCGTCGTCGCGAGCCTGGACCGCTCGAGATTGCTCTGGCGACGGTTGAGAACGCACGGGCGTCCGGCCGGCAAGAGCGCGAGCGTCAGGCCCTCGAGCTGCTCGGAGCCGAGCTCGCCCGTAGCGGCGAGCTCCAGCTCGCCGAATCCGCGCGCTCGTTGGCCTGGTCGCAGCCGGACCCACCAGAGCCGACGCTCACCGCTGCGCTTGCGCTCGACGTTCGCAAGGTGATCGACGAAAGGTCGAACGGACACGGCGAGGAAAGGTCGAATGGACGCGGCGCCTGAGCAGCCACTGGGCGAGCGGCTGCGCCGCCTGCCGACCGCGCTGCACCGACCCGCCATCCCGCTGGCGGACCTGGGCTTGCTGCGACGACCGCTCGTGCGCACCACGGTCATGCGGCTCGGCCTTCTCCTCGCACTGGCGGCGCTTGCTTCGATCTCGATCTGGCGAGCGACACAGCTGTCCGCAAGCGCGCTGTCGTTCCTGCCGCACCGCTCGAGCACCGTCCTCGTGCTCGACGAGTCGAAGAGCGTTTACCTCTCGGGCTACCGCGAGATCGCCGGCCTCCTCGACGCCTTCGCCAAGGCCGACGCACCCGTGGGGCTGATCATGTTCTCCGACACAGCTTACGAACTGCTTCCCCCCGGCTCGCACGGTTCGGAGCTGCGACCTCTCATCCGCTATTACGTCCCAACGAAGGGCGGGGAAAAGAGCCTGCCGTCCGGCCCGCAGTTCATCAGGACGCCGTGGGACATCTCGTTCTCCGCCGGCACGAAGATTTCGGGAGCACTGCAGCTCGGCGAGCGTGTGTTGGACCGTGAGCACGTGCAGCACGGGACGCTTCTGCTCATCAGCGACCTCGACACGGCGGATAAGGATCTGCCGGCGTTCGCGAAGACGCTGACGCAATTGCGGAGCTCACCGACGGTCGACCTTCGCATCCTGGCTCTGCATCCCGATCCCGGCCCGCGCCGCTTTGTCGAGAAGATCGTCGGCAAGCAGCCGTTCATCTCGGGGTCGGGCCTGGCAGGGCGGCACGTCGAGCCCGGGCAGCGTTTCCAGGCTGCATCCCCGTTGTGGCTCGTGATTCCGGCGGCGCTCCTCCTGGCTGCGCTGGCGGCCAACGAGTTGCTCTGCAGCCGGATCGAGCTCGCACCACGGAGGGAGGCGGCGGCGTGACACGCTACGCCCGGATCGCCGCCGCTGTTCTGTGTCTCGCTGGGGCTGTCTTCCTGCTGCTGTTCGCGGTCGACGCGCGCGACTGGGGAAAGCGAATGGCGAGCGACGACCTGCGCTTCACGGCGAATCCGTCGCCGCGGTCGCTCTGGCATCCCGTCGAGGTCGCGCCCTTCGGGCTCGCGCGCAACGTGCTCGGCATCAACGACGACGTGAAGTACCGCGAGGCGGTGCGGCTCTTCCGACTGGGTCGGCCGCTCGAGAACCTGACGCAGAGGCAGTTCGAGTCCCTGCGCGCGCAGGCGCAGGTCGCGCTGTCGGATGTCGAGGCGAAGGGGAGCGATCTGTCCCGGCGGTCGCAGGCCGCGAACATGCTTGGCGTGCTCGACCTGTCGCTCGCAGTTCGCGACTCGACGATGGCGACGACCTTCCTCGCGGATGCGATCGGCAACTTCCGTGACGCGATGGCCTTCGACGACTCGAACGCGGACGCGCGGTTCAACCTGGAGTACGCGCTGTACCAGCTGAAGAGCGGCGAGGACCAGCTGCCGAAAGGCACGGAACGCCCGGGCCAGCCCGGCGGCAACGCAGCGCTGGCCCAGCCCGGCCGCGGCTACTAGATGACCTTCGTCAGCCCGCTCGGCGCGCTCGTCGCACTCGCGGTCGTCGGGCCGCTTGCTGCGTTTCTGCTCGCGGAGCGCAACCACGATCGGGTGGTCGGCATTCTCGGACTTCCGGGGACGCGCCCCGTGTCGCGCTGG
>JBKPTB010000078.1:0-26273 GCA_046735315.1 Actinomycetota bacterium | reverse complement strand
GAGCGACCGCGGATCTACGAGGGCTCGCGGATCCCGTCGCCGATTCCGAGCGTCCTCGAGCTGCCTGCGGAGCTGATGTCCTCGCAGGACGTGCTCACCGTCAACTTCGGCCCGAACCATCCATCGACGCACGGAGTGCTGCGGCTCGTCGTCGACCTGCACGGGGAAGAGGTCGTCGGTCTCGCCGCGGTCGTCGGCTACCTGCACACCGGATTCGAGAAGAACATGGAGCAGAAGAGTTGGTGGAAGGCGATCACCTACGCCCCTCGCATCGACTACGTCTCTTTCCAGAACAACGAGCTCGTGTTCGTGCTCGCCGTCGAGAAGCTGCTGCAGATCGACGTTCCTCCTCGCGCGACCTGGATGCGCATGCTGCTCGCAGAGCTCAACCGCATCCACTCGCATCTCGTATGGCTCGGAACCGCGGCGCTGGAGCTGGGAGCGATCTCCATGTTCTGGTACTGCTTCCGCGAGCGCGACCGCATCCTGGATCTCTTCGAGCTCGTCGCCGGTTACCGGATGCATACGCGCTACTTCCAGGTGGGAGGGCTGGCGGAGGACATCCCCACCGGCTTCTTCGACGAGTGCGCGAAGTTCGTCGAGGTGATGCCGCACGCGATCGACGACTACGAAGCGCTCATCGACCGCAACGAGATCTGGCTCGAACGAACGCAGGGGATCGGCCTCCTCTCGCGCGACGACGCGATCGCGCTGGGCCAGTCCGGGCCGGTGCTGCGGGCCTCCGGGGTCGATTGGGACCTCCGCCGCGCACAGCCCTACCTGGCCTACGACCAGGTCGATTTTCGCGTGCCCGTGTACGAGGAAGGTGACGTCTACGCGCGCTACCGCGTGCGGATGGAGGAGATGCGGGAGTCCGTGCGGATCGTCGACCAGGCGCTCAGGCGACTCCCCGGCGGCGCGTGGATCGCGGACGACCGTAAGGTCGTGCTGCCGCCGCGAGAGGAGCTCCACACCTCGATGGAGTCCCTGATCCACCACTTCAAGATCGTCACGGAGGGCTTCCGCGTCCCCGAGGGGGAGGTCTACGTCACGATCGAGTCCCCGCGCGGGGAGCTCGGATGCTACGTCGTCTCGGACGGCGGGCCGAAGCCCTGGCGCGTGAAGTTCCGGGCACCCTCGTTCGTCGCACTCGAGGCGACCGCGACCTGCATGCGAGAAGCCCTCGTCGCGGACCTGATCGCCATCGTCGGCTCGCTCGACACGGTCATGGGCGAGGTCGACCGATGACGACGTACTACGACGAGGTGCAAGAGCTGAAGGGGCGCTATCCCGACTGGCGCTCGGCTGTGCTGCCGGCACTTCGCCTCGCGCAGGAGAAGCACGGCTACCTGTCGACGGACGCGTTGCGTGAGTGTGCCGAGGCGCTCGGGACGACGCCCGCAAACTGCGAAGCCGTCGCGTCCTTCTACGACATGTTGCATCTTGCGCCCGTCGGCCGCCATGTGGTCGAGGTGTGCACGAACGTCTCCTGCGCGCTCGTCGGCGCGCGCGAGGTGCTCGAGACCTTCGAGCGTGAGCTCGACGTTGCCGCCGGCGAGACGACCGAGGACGGCGAGGTGACGTTACGGCCGGTCGAGTGCCTCGGAGGATGCGGCTGGGCAACGATCGTCGCCGTCGATCACCGCTACCGGACACACGTGCAACCAGATGATGTCGCCGGAATCGTCAGGGAGCTGCGCGATGGCGACTGACTTTCGCCCGATCGTCCTCGCCGGAGTCGACGAGCACGACCTGACGAAGCTCGCGGAATACGAGTCGATCGGCGGCTACAAGGCGCTCGCGAGAGCCCGCGCGATGACCCCCCAGGCAGTTACCGACGAGGTGATCGCCTCGGAGCTGCGCGGTCGTGGTGGTGCGTTCTTCCCGACCGGACGGAAGTGGTCGTTCGTTCCGAAGCCGGATCAGAACCCGAATCCGCACTACCTCGTGGTCAACGCCGACGAGTCCGAGCCTGGGAGCTTCAAGGACAACGAGATCATGGCGCGCGTCCCGCACCGCTTCATCGAGGGCTGCTTGATCGCCGCTCACGCCGTCGAGTCGGGACACATCTTCGTGTACATCCGCGGCGAGTACACCGGGCCGTACGACGTGCTCGTCGCTGCGTTGAAAGAGCTGGAGGCCCGACCAGACCTGCGGGGCGACGTGACGATCGTCGTCCATCGTGGCGCAGGCGCGTACATCTGCGGTGAGGAGACCGCGCTGCTCGAGTCGCTCGAAGGGAAGCGCGGGCAACCGCGGACCAAGCCGCCGTTTCCTGCCGTTCAGGGGCTGTACGCCTCGCCGACCGTCGTGAACAACGTCGAGACGCTGGCGACGGTGCCGGCGATCATCGAGATGGGCGGCGCGGAGTACGCGAAGCTCGGCGTTCCCGATTCGCGCGGTACGCGTGTTGTGTCGATCTCCGGCCACGTCGAGCGGCCGGGGAACTACGAGATCGAGAACGGGACGAGCCTGCGCGAGCTCATCTACGGGCTCGGCGGCGGGATACCGAACGGGCGCGAGCTCAAGGCGGTCATTCCAGGCGGCTCCTCCACGGTCATCCTCAAGGGCGACGAGATCGACGTCGGGTACGACTTCGACTCGCTCCTCAAGCTCAACACCGCCATGGGCTCCGCCGGCGTTGTCGCGATCGACGACCGCTGCTGCATGGTGCAGCTCGGCATCCGCGTCTCGGAGTTCTACGAACACGAGTCCTGCGGCAAGTGCACGCCGTGCCGCGAGGGGACACGTTGGATGACGCAGATCCTCCGCAGGCTCGAGTCCGGCGAGGCAGTCCAGTCGGAGCTCGACCTCCTCCTAGACGTCTGCGACCGGATCAACGGCAAGTGTCTCTGTCCGCTCGGCGAGACGGCCGCGATCGCCGTCGCGAGCTACGTGGACAAGTTCCGCGGCGAGTTCCAGGCGCACATCGACGAGGGCGGCTGTCCGTTCGGCGACTCGTCGCCGCTCCACGATGTGCCGGCGCCCGTTTCCCTCCACGCGGCGAGCCCAGCTGCGGCGGTGCCTGCGTGAGCCACGTCCTCGGACTTTGTGGCTCAGAGCCACTTGCTCGGAGGGAGCACGCTCCGCCCTCGGAGCAACCACGATCCCAAGGGATTTGTGGCTCAGAGCCACAAGGTAGGACACGGTGAGTCCGGCCGAGACCGTCAGGCTCACGATCGACGGTGCGTCGGTCGAGGTGCCGAAGGGGACTGGACTCGTGGAGGCGGCGCTCGCGGCGGGGATCGAGATTCCCGTCTTCTGCTACGAGCCGCGGCTCGGTGCGCCCGTGGGCGCGTGCCGCATGTGCCTGTGCGAGGTGGAGCCCGGACCGGCGAAGCCACAGGCGGCCTGCACCTTGACCGCGCAGGACGGAATGATCGTCCGAACGGCGCTGACGTCGCCCGTCGCGGCCGAGGCGCAGAACGCGACGCTCGAGTTCATCCTCGTGAACCACCCACTCGACTGTCCCGTGTGCGACAAGGGCGGCGAGTGCCCCCTGCAGGACCTGACCTTCCGCTACGGGCCGGGGAACACGCGCATGACGTTCCCGAAGCGCACCTTCGAGAAGCCGATCCCTGTGTCACCGCTGATCGCCCTCGATCGCGAGCGCTGCATCCTCTGCTACCGCTGCACGCGTTTCAGCGAGATCGTCGCGGAGGACGGCCAGCTCGTCGCCGTGAACCGCGGCGCCGGCTCGATGATTGCCACCTTCGATGACGAGCCCTACCGGGCGCCCTTCAGCGGAAACGTCGTCGAGCTCTGCCCGGTCGGCGCTTTGACCGCGACGACGTACCGCTTCGAGGCCAGGCCCTGGGAGATCCAGGACGTTCCCACTGTGTGCGGGATGTGCCCGGTGGGCTGCAACATCAACGCGACGACGCGCGAGGGAAAGGTCAAGCGGATTCTCTCCCGGAACCACCCCGAGGTCGACGACGGGTGGCTCTGCGACAAGGGTCGCTTCGCGTACGGCCATCTCCGCGCGGAGGACCGCCTCAGAGATCCGCTACTGCGCGTACGCCGACGCGGCTTCGAGGAGGTTTCCTGGGAGCGCGCGCTCGACGAGGCGGAGAAGCTCCTGCGCGAGGCAGACGGCCGCATCGTCACGGCCTTGTCGGGCTCCGAAACGGTCGAGCAGGCCTACGCGATGGCGAAGCTGCTCCGCCAGGGACTCGGCGCGCACGCCGCGGTGTTCTGCGAGGAGATCTCGGACGCACTCGATGGCTTCCGCGTGCCTCTGTCGGCGATCAGAGACGCGGACGTGATCGCCGTTCTCGGCGACGCGCCCGTTGTCGAGCGTGCGCCGATCGTCGACCTCTGGATCAAGGATGCGCACCGGAGAGGCGCACACATCCTCTACGAGCTGGACGAGGAAGCGCTTCGGAAGGCCGATCGCGCGATCCTGGTCTGGTGCGGGCCCGGAGGCCACGGCGGCGCATCGGTTGCTGCGCTGGCCGAGCGCGTCGGCGCCGCGGGAGCGTTCTACCTCCCGGAGACCGCGAACGGCCGCGGTGTCTGTGACGCCTGGGCCGCCGCAGCGGACGCTGAGGCGACGAACCCCGATCCGATCGGTCTGCTCATCGTCTCCGGCGACGAGGCCGCTGCGAATCCCGACGTCCGTGCGATGGCCGAGCAAGCCGAGCGCGTACTCGTGGTCTCGATGTTCCACGGCATCGCGGCCGGCTGGGCAGATCTCGTTCTCCCGGGCACGAGCTACCTCGAGCGCGACGGCTCGTACGTCAACCTCGAAGGCCGGGTGCAGCGGCTTCGCCGAACCGTCATCCCACCGGCGCCCGACGAGCTCGCCTGGCTGTCGAATCTGGCCGGGCGCTTCGGGGTCGACGTTTCGCCGTACCCCTCCGTGGTCTTCGCCGAAGTGTCCGCGATCGCATTCGGCGGCATTCCGTTCGGGGAGATCGGCGAACGCGCACCGCTCCCGACCGCGGCCGAGCCCGGCGAGGCGGCGCCGACCGAGACGTCGCCGGCACCGGCACAGGGCGGCGGCGGCCTGCGCCTCGTGCGCTACCGCGCGCTCTTCTCCGGCCCCGCGGTCGAGCGGATACCGGAGCTCCAGTTCCAGCGGCCGAAGCCGGAGGTCGAGCTGGCGGAAGAGGACGCCCGGGCGCGCGGCATCCGCAGCGGCGACGAAGTCACGATCAGCTCGAACGGCACATCCGTCGCTCTCCGCGCGCGGCTCAGCCGCGAGCTGCGTCCCGGGATCCTGCGCGTCGCCGAGGAGCACGCAGGCGACCTGCAGCCCACAGTGGAGATTGCAACGTGAGCGAGCCGTGGTGGATCTCCCTGATCAAGGCGGCGCTGATCGTCAACCTGGTCATGCTCGCGTTCGCGTATACGACGTGGCTGGAACGCAAGCTGCTCGGTCGCCTCCAGAACCGCTACGGCCCGAATCGCGCAGGGCCGTTCGGCCTGCTCCAGCCGATCGCCGATCTGATCAAGCTCATCCGCAAGGAGAGCTTCTTCCCCTCCGCGGCACACGAGTCGATTTACATCCTGGCGCCGATCATCTCGATGTTCACGGCGCTCGCGGCGTTCGCGGTGATCCCGTTCGGCGCCGGCTGGCAGATCTGGCACTACCAGGTCAACGGAGAGATCGCGAACGTCTCGATCGCATTGATCCTCGTGTTCGCCCTCGGCTCGATCGGGGTCTACGGCGCAATCGTCGGCGGCTGGGCGTCACAGTCGAAGTTCGCATTGCTCGGCTCCATGCGCACCTGTGCGCAGCTCGTCTCGTACGAAGTCTCCCTGGCCCTCTCCGTGCTCGGCGTCGTCCTGATGGGGCAGTCGCTCAACCTCGTCGACATCGTCAACAAACAGGGCGCAACGATCTGGTTCTTCATTCCGCAACTCGCCGGCCTCCTGGTCTTCTTCTTCGCGATGATCGCGGAGACGAGCCGGCCGCCGTTCGATCTTCCGGAGGCAGACACAGAGCTGGTCGCCGGCTACCACACGGAATACGGCGGCATGCGCTGGGGCCTCTTCCAGACCGCCGAGTACATCAACCTGATCACGCTCTCGGCGCTGGCGGTGACGCTCTTCTTCGGCGGCTGGCGCGGGCCGTACGCGCCGCTCGGGCCTGTGTGGTTCCTGCTGAAGGTCTTCATCTTCGTCTCGGTGTTCATCTGGATCCGCGCCTCCGTGCCGCGGCTTCGTTACGACCAGCTGATGAGCTTCGGCTGGAAGGTGCTGCTTCCGGTCGCGACGATCAACGCCGTTGTCACGGCCCTACTCGTGGTCTGGATCTCCTAGCGCCATGAGCCCGCAGCCGATCGACAGCGTCAAGGGCTTCGCCGTCACCTTCCGGCAGCTCTTCAAGAAGCCGATCACGCAGCAGTACCCGGAATACAAGCGGCCCGTCTATCCGCGTTTCCGCGGCCGGCACAAGCTCCACCGGCACGAGAACGGACTCGAGAAGTGCGTCGGCTGCTCTCTCTGTGCCGCGGCCTGTCCTGCGGATTGCATCCGAGTCGTGGCAGAGGAGAACACCCCGGAGAACCGCGTGTCGCCCGGGGAACGCTACGCGCGGATCTACGAGATCAACATGAGCCGCTGCATCTTCTGCGGCTACTGCGAGCTCGCCTGTCCATTCGACGCGATCACGCTCGGCAACGAGTACGAGATCTCCGAGTACTCCCGTGACGACCTGATCTACACGAAGGACATCCTGCTGGCGGAGCCGATCAAGCGGATCCCGGTGGCCGACCGCGAGCTCTACGACACGCCGATCCCGTACTACAAGGAACACTCGTAGTGGTCGTCGCGACGGTCAGCAACGTTCTCGTCTGGGCCGTCTGGATCGTGGCCGCGTTTGCCTGCCTCGGCTCGGGCGTCGCGGTCGTCTCCTTCTCGAACCCGTTCTACGCGGCGTTGGCGCTGATCGGGAACCTGGGCTCGCTCGCGGTGCTCTATCTCCTGCTCTCCGCTGAGTTCGTGGCTGCGGCCCAGGTGCTCGTGTACGCCGGGGCAGTCATGGTCATGTTCCTCTTCGTCATCGCCTACATCGGCCCCCGAATCGAGTCGCCCTGGGCGGGAGGACCGAGCTGGCAGGGGATCGGTGCCGTTCTCGCCGCTGCGGCGCTGCTCGTCGAGATCATCGTCGTGATCGGCCTGAAGGCGAGCGGACGACTCGCACATTCCCACGATGTCGACAGCTCGTTCGGGAGCCCGAGCTACGTCGGCCGGCTCTTCCTCAGCGACCACCTGCTGGCGTTCGAGATCACCTCGATCATCCTGCTCGTGGCCGCGATCGGCGGCGTCATCCTGGGCTCTCACTCGCGGCAGTCAGCCGGCGAGGTGCCGCCGTTGTGATGGGCCCGGGGACAGCGTGGTACCTCGCCGTCGCCGGATTCCTCTTCGCGATGGGAGCGCTCGGCGTTCTGCTTCGCCGCAATCCACTGATCGTGCTTCTCTCGCTCGAGATCATGCTCAACGGCGCGAATCTCGCGCTGATCGCATTCGCCCGCAACCTGAACAACGGTGACGGGCAGATCTTCGCGCTCGCGGTAATGGCGGTCGCGGCCTCGGAGGTCGTGGTCGGCCTCGGTCTGATCGTCGCGCTCAACCGCAAGCGCGTTCCCCTCGACGTCGACCGTTTGAGCACCCTGCGCGGCTAGTGCCCCATCCAGCAATACATGCCGGCTTCTGGCCCGCGATCACGCGGCGCCAGAGTCCACCCTCGCCCTTAGCAAGGCTAACCAGCCTTGCTGCGGTCGAGTGCGATCTCTGGCTTGGTGCTCGCGACCCAGAAACTCGGCGGCATTACTGGAAGGGGCACCAATGACCGTCGCTGTCTACGGCGCCTGGATCTGCCTGCTGTCGCCGCTCGCTGCCACAGCATTCATCACGCTCGCGGGTGGACGGCTCTCGCGGCGCGGCGCCGGCTATCTCGCAACGGTTGCCTGCTTCGTCGCGTTCGGCGGCGCGCTCACGACCTTCATCACGCTCCTCGGTCGCAGCGCCAGCCAGCGCACCGCGGTCTCGACCGCCTGGACCTGGATCTCCGGCGGCTCATACCGGTCCGGCTTCGAGGTCCTGATCGATCCCCTCTCGGTCTTCATGATGCTGATCGTCTCCGGCGTGGGAGCACTTATCGTCGCCTACTCGATCGGCTACATGGACGGCGACGACGAGGAGCGGCGCTACTTCGGCTACATGTCGCTCTTCGTCTTCTCGATGCTGCTGCTCGTACAGGGAGGGAACCTGCTGATCCTGCTCGCAGGCTGGGGCATGGTCGGCCTCTCGTCCTACCTCCTGATCGGCTTCTGGCACGAGCGGCCGAGCGCGATCGCCGCTGCGAAGAAGGCATTCATCATGAACGCGATCGGGGACGCAACGATGGCGCTCGCCTTCTTCCTGTTGATCAAGAAGGCCGGCTCGCTCGACTTCGGAATCCTCGGCGGCCAGTACAGCTCGACCGTGGCGAACCTCGTCGCGCTCGGCCTGCTCGGCGGCGCCGTCGCGAAGTCGGCGCAACTCCCGTTGCAGACGTGGCTGCCCGATGCGATGGAAGGGCCGACCCCGGTCAGCGCCCTGATCCACGCGGCGACGATGGTGACAGCCGGCGTCTATCTGATCGTCCGCACGCACGCGATCTTCGAGCAGGCGCCGAAGGTCGCGGACCTCGCGGCCGGGCTCGGCGCGGGAACCCTGCTCCTCGCCGGGCTGATCGCCCTCGTGCAAGTGGACATCAAGCGCGTCATCGCCTACTCGACGATGTCGCAGATCGGCTACATGTTTCTCGGCGTCGGAATCGGCGCCTACGCAAACGGGATGTTTCACCTGATGACGCACGCCTTCTTCAAGGCGCTGCTCTTCATGGCGGCCGGGATCGTCATCCATGCGCTCGCGGCCGAGCAGGACATCCGCAAGATGGGCGGCCTGCGCCGGCTCATGCCCTGGACCTATCTGGCCTTCCTGGTCGGCTCGCTCGCCCTCGTCGGCATCTTCCCATTCGCCGGGTTCTTCTCGAAGGACTCGATCCTCGCCGCCGCGATGGACCACGGCGGCTACGGCTACGTCCTCTGGGTCGTCGGGCTCGCCGGCACCTTCCTGACCGGCCTCTACACCTTCCGGCTCCTTTTCCTCGTTTTCTGGGGCGAGCCGAGCCCATTCGTGCGTGAGCACTTCCACGCACTCAAGCGGGACGTCGTCGGGATCTCGCTCGCGGCGCCGGTCGCCGTCCTTGCGGTCCTCTCGGTGATCGGTGGTTGGATCCAGTGGGCACCGCTCTGGCACCCGATCGAGACCTGGCTGCAGCCCGTCGCGGAGCCGACGGTGAGCCCGGCCAACTGGCAGGAGTGGGTCACGTCGGGGATTGCCCTGCTGCTCGGACTCGGCGGCATGTACGTCGCATTCATCTACTACGGCGCGCGCAGGTTCGCAGTTCCGCGCTTCGCATTCGCCCAGCGTGTGCTCGAAAACAAGTTCTACTTCGACGACCTTTACGACGCCATCTTCTACCGGCCCACCGTGTGGACCGCAAAGGCGCTCTACCGCTGGGTCGAAGGGCCGCTCATCTCGGACTCGGCGCGTGAGCTCGGCGATGACACGCGTGATCTCGGTGGGCTCTTCTCACATCTGCAAACCGGGCTGCTGCGCACCTACGCGCTCGCGATCGCGTCGAGCGTCGCCGTCCTTGCCATCGTCTTCGTCGCAGTTAAGTGACCCTACCGGCGACACTCGGCGGCGCCCGGCCCGCGATCACGCGGCGCCAGGGGGCGTCCTCAGTCGCGCTCGGGCAGACCAGCCCGAGCACTCCCTACGTCCTTCCCTGGCTTGGTGCTCGCGACCCGGACATCCACCAGCATCACCGGCAGGATCACCCGTGACCACCGTCCTCATCCTGCTCCCGCTCGCGGCCGCCCTGGTCATCTGGGTGCTGCCGGTGAACGACGTCTCCGCCGGCGCGCTCGGACTGCTCGCAGCCCTCGCCGAGGTCGGGCTGTGGATTCAGACGCTCGTGCGCTACGACTTCGGCGAGGGCGGTCTCCAGTTCGCGCAACAGCGCAACTGGTTCAGCGACCTGCACGTCTCGTACCACGTCGGTGTCTACGGATTCTCGGTCTGGCTGATCGGACTGACGGTCGTCGCGATGGCCGCGGCGATCGCCTACGGCTTCTGGGTTGGCCGCGAACGCCTGCGCGCGTATGTCGGACTGATGCTGTTCCTCACGGGAGCCGTCGTCGGCGTCTTCAGCGCTCAGGACCTCCTGCTCTTCTACGCGTTCTTCGAGGCGATGATGATCCCGCTCTACGTGCTCGTCGGTGTCTGGGGAGGCCCTGGACGTCTGGCGGCGACGCTGAAGTTCGTCATCTACACGATGGCCGGCTCGCTGCTGATGCTCGCCTCGATCGTCGTCTATGGACTCTCGCAAAACACCTTCGATCTCGTCCAGATCGGCCCGAGCGCGAGCAACTGGGTCTTCCTCGGCTTCGTCGCGGCCTTTGCAATCAAGGCGCCGCTCTTCCCCCTGCACGGTTGGCTCCCTGATGCGTACCGCGAGGCGCCGCCCGAGGTGGCGGCGATCCTCTCCGGCGTCGTCTCGAAAGCCGCGGCGTACGGCTTCCTCCGAATCGCGATCACGAAGTTCCCGGAGCCGGCCCAGAACTACCGCGCTCCTATCCTCGCGCTCGCGGCGGTCGGGCTGATCTACGGCTCGCTCCTCGCCTTCCGGGCGCCCGATCTCCGTGGTGTGATCGCGTACTCGTCGCTCGCCCAGATGGGCCTGATCACGATGGGCGTGTTCGCCGTCAACGACCTCGGCCTCAACGGCTCGGTGCTCCAGATGGTGAATCACGGGCTCATCTCCACGTCTCTGTTCCTGCTTGCGGGAATGGTCGAGCGCCGAACGCTCACCGGCGAGCTCTCCCGGCTGGGTGGAATGGCACGCGGCCGCCCGGCTCTTGCCACCGTCCTCCTGACGACCGGAGTGATGGCGCTCGCAGTCCCCCTCTCATCTGCGTTTGCGGGGGAGTTCCTGATCCTCGCCGGTATCTTCCAGCGCGGCTGGGGCTGGGCGGTCGCAGGCGCCGTGGCGATCGTGCTCGCTGCGATGTACGTGCTGCGTCTGATCTCTGCCGTCTTGCATCGTGCCGTCGGCTCGGCGGTGTCGGACGCTGCACTTGACCTGAGACCGGCGGAGCTCGGAGTCGTCGTGCCCCTGATCGCGTGTCTGCTGGCCCTGTCGGCGTGGCCGGATGCGATCTCGGGCCACTCGTTCCGCGGCGGACGAGCGCAAAGCGACGTCGCGCAGAGCTTCAGATGATCCCGCGCCCCCACATCGACTGGCTCGCACTGGCGCCAATGAATTCGCTGCTCCTCGCCACGGCGATCGCGCTGCTCTCGGCGGTGCTCGTCCCGCGACCATGGCGGAAAGGCATCGCCTCGACATTCTGTGCACTCGGGTATGCGGCCGCGTTCGGGTTCGCAATCGCGCTCTACGTGCGGTCGCCACAGCCGCACGGCGTCGTTGCCGATGCCTTTCAGCGCGACCGCTTCACGGAGTTGGCGGGGATCATCATCGCCGGAACGGGCTTACTCGCTACGGCAATCTCCTACCGCGAGCGCTGGCGAGAGGATCACGTCGGCGAGTACTACGCGCTGCTGGCCGCGTCCGGCGGCGGGATGCTGTTCTTCGTCGGTGCCAACAACCTGATGACGCTGTTCCTGGGGCTCGAGTGGTTCTCGATCTGTCTCTACATCCTCTGTGCTATCGACCGCGACCGGCTCGGCGGCCTGGAGGCGGCCCTCAAGTACCTGGTGATCGGCAGCTTCGGGTCGGCGGTGCTGCTGTTCGGCAGTGCGCTCGTCTACGGGGCGACCGGCGAGATCGGCTTTGCCGGAATCGCTGCCGCCGGGCGGCAGCACGACGCCCTTCTGCTCTTGGGGCTGGCGATGATCATTGCCGGGCTCGGGTTCAAGGCCTCTGCGGCTCCGTTTCACCAATGGACGCCCGATGTCTACGAAGGCGCGCCGACTCCTGTGACGGCATTCATGGCCGCGGCAACCAAGACGGCCGCGCTCGTCGTCACGCTGCGGCTGCTCGTGACGGCGTTCTCGGCCGACGCGCACGTCTGGACCGTCGCGCTGGCCGCAATCGCGGTGTGCTCTCTGGTAGTCGGGAACTTCGCCGCGCTCGTCCAGCGCGGGGTGAAGCGGATGCTCGCGTACTCTTCGATCTCGCACGCCGGCTTCATGCTGATCCCGATCGCCGCCGACTCCGCACTCGGAGCGCGCGCGTTGCTCTACTACCTCGTTCCCTACACCGCGATGTCGCTCGGCTCGTTCGCGGTCGTCGCAGCCCGCGAGCGCGAGCTCGGCGTGCCGGTCACGTTCGAGAACATGGCCGGATTCGGTTGGGAGCGCCCGCTGCTCGGAATCTCCATGTGGGCGTTCATGCTCGGCTTTGCCGGTTTCCCGCTCACGGGCGGCTTCGTCGGGAAGTTCTACTCCTTTGCCGCCGCCTATCGCCACGGCTGGACCTGGCTCGTGATCGTCGGCGTCCTGGCAACGCTCGTCAGCCTCTACTACTACCTCGGCCTGATCAGGGCGATGTACATGCGCCGAAGTGAGGACCTGCAGCTGGCGCCGATCGGCGGCTCACCTCCAAGAGAGGCGCTGCTGCAGAGCGCCGTGTTCGTGTGCCTCATCGTGACCGTCGGATCCTTCTTCGCCGTGCAGCCGCTGATCGATCTCGCGAAGCACGCTTCGCACGCGTTGCCCTTCTAAGGCCCCGTCTTGAGGCGCAGGATCGAGCGCGCAAGGCTGTCGTTCAGCGACTTAGGCCGGCTCTGTGACCGGTCGCGCCTCGGGCACGGGCACGCTCGGCCGCGTCCTGAGCGGCCGCGCAGCCCAGGCCGGGAGCCACCAGTTCCAGCGGCCCATCAGACGCATCAGCGCAGGCACCAACAGCGTCCGGATCACTGTCGCGTCGAAGATGATCCCGGCAGCAAGACCGATCCCGAACTGCTTGATGTCCACGCCTGGGCTCGAGGAGAGCACGAAGAACGCGAACATCAGGACGAGGGAAGCACTCGTGACGAGCTTTCCGGTCCGCGCGAGGCCGAGCGCGATCGCATGCGGGGTGTCACCGGTCTCGTCGTAGGCCTCCCGCATGCGCGTGATCATGAAAACTTCGTAGTCCATCGAGAGACCGAAGAGGAACGCAAAGATCATCAACGGGATCCACGGGATGATCGATTGCGTCGCGTGCACGCCCCAGATCGCGTCGGACCCGTGTCCCTGCTGGAAGATGAAGACGATGATTCCGTAGGCAGCCGCGAGCGAGACCAGGTTCAGGATGACGGCCTTTAGTGGGAGCAACAGCGAGCGGAACGCGCGCGCGAGCAGGATGAACGTGAGTAGGACGACGAACCCCAGCACGTACGGGAAGTTCGAGTAGACCGCCTTGACGAAGTCGCGGTCTTCCGCCGCGACGCCGCCGAGCGTTGCATCTGTGTCGTTGAGCTCGTTCTGAACGCGCTTGATGGTGCTGCGCACCGGCTTCGAGGCCCCGTCGTTCGTGGGAAACGCCTCGATCAGGCTCGACGAGCCCCGGCGCCAGTCGGGCGGCGCTACGGCGGCGGCGACACCATCGGTGGCTCGGAGCTTCGCGACGATCGGTTCCCGGTTGGCGCCGTTCTCGACGAGCACGACAAACGGCTTCATCACACCGGCCGAGATGCCGGCGTCGGCAAGCGCCGCGCGCCCGGCGATCGCGTCGCCCTTGCCGGGGAAGTCCTTCGCCTGGGCCTCGCTCGGATTGAGCTGCAGACCGTAGTAGACGAGCACACCGACGATCGCCAGGCCGACGGCAGCGACCCGAACCGGACGCCGCATCACGAACGCTGCCCAGCGGCCCCACAGGCCGTCTTCCGGGTGGCCCCGATCGACGAATCGCCTCGGCAACACACGGATGCTGTTGATCCGCGTCCCGAGCGTCGCGAGCAGTGCGGGCGCGAGGGTGATCGCCGCAAGCACCGAGACGGCCGGGATCAGCATGCCGCCGATCCCGATCGACCTGATGAAAGGCAGCGGCAGGATGAGCATGCTGAGCAGGCCCACGGCTACGGTCGAGCCGGACACGATCACCGACCGGCCGGCGTGCGTCATCGTCTCGACGAGTGCGGTCTCGACGTCCTCGCCCTCGCGCAGCTCGTCACGGAAACGGAAGATCATCAGGAGTGCGTAGTCGATGGCGACGCCGAGCCCGACGAGCGCGATCAGGAACTGCACGACAATCGACACGTTCGTCACGTAGGTGAGCGCCCAGACGAGGCTAAACGTGTTCAGGATCGAGGCGACCGCGATGGCGATCGGGATCAGGATCGCCGGCAGCGTCCCGAAGACGAAGAACAGGATCACCAGGCAGCCGAGGCCGCCGATCAGCGCCTCGGTCAGCACACTGGGGCCGCCGCTCGAGCCGCCGGTAGAGGCCTCATAGATCGGGTCGCGCCCGGTCAGGTTCGCTTCGACCCCGGCCGGGGTGGCCGCCTTCATCTCGGCCCGCACCTTGGCGATGCGCACCGACGAGTTGAAGGTGGGCGTGCCGGGCGGGTAGATCTCCGCGAAGGTCGTGTGCCCGTCCTTCGAGACGTACGCCTGGCTACCGGTCGACCAGTAGGAGGAGACGCGCGAGCCCGGGTTGACCCTCGCCGCGGCGGCGATCGCCTTCTTGATGCCGGCCTGGTCCGTCACCTTCCCGGAGCCGTGGAACACGGCCACGAGCGGTGACTGCTCCCCGGTACCGAAGGTCTTCAGCGTCCGTTGGTTCGCCTCGTACGCCGAGTACCCCGGAATCGAAAAGCTCTCGAACCAGCGCTTGGAAACCTGTCCCGCGGAGAAGGCGCCGAACAGCGTGAGCGCGAGCCAGACGCCGATCACGGCGTAGCGGCGGCGGACGATGACGTGGGCGAGACGCGCGAGCATTACCGACTTTTTATCTGGCCGAGCGGGGCGGAGGGCTGGCGTATCGAGGGTACGGTTAACCGCACCTCCGAAATGTGCCTACTAGGCAGACCCTGGAACAGTACGACTTTCTGGCAGCAGCGCCCCGATGATGACGGCACCGTAGAGCAGCAGGGCAAGCACTAGCGCGGAGGTCGCAAGCGCGGGAACGCCGCCGACCACCGCCGGGCTGCGCAGCGCAGCGCTCAGCACGAGCAGCGCCACGGATAGGCCGGTGAGCAGCGGCCGTAGGAGTCCGCAGCGCGACTCGAGAGCGTCTCCGTAGCAAGCCAGGGCAAGGGCGAAAGCTGCCGGGATCGCAAGCAGGACGAAGGCCAAGGCGACATGGCGGCTGCCGGTGGCGTCCCCGAGCAGGGCCGCGAGGATCAGCACCGACGGGACGACGCGAGCCATCCCCGCCAAGCTTCGCCCCCGGCTCGGACGTTCCTTTACGCTCCGCGCCGCAGCCCCTGACGCAAAGGAGACCCATGGCCGACGCAGCCCTGACCTGGCTCGGACACGCAGCGTTCCGGCTCGACTTGCCGAGCGGAAAGCGCATCTACGTAGATCCCTGGTTAGAGAATCCAAAGTGCCCGGACGCGGAAAGGGAGCCCGAGCGCTGCGACGCGATCGCGGTCACGCACGGACACGGCGATCACGTCGGGTCGACGATCGAACTGTCGAAGAAGTTCGGCCCACTGCCGATCGTCGCGCTGATCGAGTTGAAGGACTGGTTGAAGGAGAACGGGGCTCAGGCAGACGAACTGCCGGGCCCGAACAAGGGCGGCACCGTCGAGGCGGTAGGAGCCTCCTTCACCCTGACGAACGCGTTCCACTCCGGCGCCGCTCCCGACGGCTCGTACGGGGGAGAGCCATGCGGCATCGTCGTCGGATTGGAGAACGGCACGAAGGTGTACTTCGCCGGCGACACGTGCGTCTTCGGCGACATGCAGCTGATCGGTCGCATCTACTCGCCGGATGTCGCTGTGCTGCCGATCGGCGGGCATTTCACGATGGATCCCCGTGAGGCCGCGGTCGCCTGCGAGTTGCTGGGAGCCACGCGGGTCGTTCCCTGCCACTACGGAACGTTTCCGTTGCTGGCCGGCACTCCCGACGAGTTGAAGCAACTGGCCCAGGGTGTCGAGGTCACGGCGCTCGAACCGGGCGGATCGCTCACGCTGTGAGAGAGCGCTGGTTCGGAGCAACCGGCCGGCGCGTGCCGGAAATCGCAGTCGAGGGAGAGCTCGACCTCGATGATGCCCTCGTGCTCGACGAGGTTGCGGTCGCCGAGGAGCTTCACGCCGCACACAAGGCAGGGCGACCGATCGTCGTCCGCGCTTCATCCGCAGAGGAGGTGAAGGCCGCGCTCGCGCACCCCGAGGTCGCGGTCGCGCTCGTCCCGCCGGACCGGCGCGAGCTTCTCGAGCTCGACCTGCGGGAGCTGACGTATGGGCCCTAGCACGGTCGTCGCGACGTACTCGATCGTCGCCTGCGACCTACACGCCGGGCAGTGGGGAGTTGCGGTGCAGTCCAAGTTCCTGGCGGTCGGATCGGTCGTGCCGTGGGCCGAGCCTCTGGTGGGCGCGGTCGCAACGCAGGCGTGGGCGAATCCTCGGTACGGACCGGACGGCCTCTCTCTCCTGCGATCGGGCAAGCCGGCGGAGGAGGTGGTGCAGGCGCTGACGGCAGCCGACCAAGGCCGCGAGCATCGCCAGGTGGGTGTCGTCGACGCAGCCGGGCGGGCGTCGAGCTTCACCGGCAGTGAGTGCAACGAGTGGGCCGGCGGCAGGACCGGCGAATGCTATGCAGCGCAGGGAAACATCCTTGTCTCCGGCGAGACCGTGGATGCGCTGGCGGCGACGTTCGAGTCGAATGCGGGCCTGCAGCTGGCCGAACGCCTCGTCGAGTGCCTCGCGGCCGCGCAGGCAGCGGGCGGCGACAGCCGCGGCCAGCAATCGGCGGCGCTCCTGGTCGTTGAGAAGGACGCGGGCTACGCGAACCTGTCCGACACGATCGTCGATCTGCGCGTCGACGACCACGAGCATCCGATCGCCGAGCTCCGCCGCCTCTACTTGCTCCACGAAGAGCTGTTCGGTGCAACGCCGGCTGCGGAGTGGCTCGAGGTCGACCCGGAGCTCGCGGCAGAGCTCCGCGAACGACTCGGCAAGCTGGGGTATGACGGCGAGCTGGACAAGGCCTTCACCGCCTGGGCCGGCACCGCGAACCTGGAGGAGCGCACCGACGGTGTGAGGCGCATCGATCCTGTCGTTCTCGACGCCCTCCGGAGGCAATCGGCTTGAGGACGGTCCGAATCGGCGACATCGAACCGATTTCGGTCGCCGGCGGAGAAATCCAGTGGCGTCCGGTCCGGCGCGTGCTCGGGATCGAGGCCTTCGGGATCAACGCTTACACGGGGAACGCCGGCGAGCTGGTCGTGGAGGAGCACGACGAGCTGGGAGCCGGAGCAGGCCACCACGAGGAGCTGTACGTCGTCGTGACCGGGCGCGCGACGTTCACCGTCGACGACGCAACCTTCGACGCTCCCGTGGGAACACTCGTCTTTCTCGACGATCCGAAGGAACGTCGCGCGGCCCAGGCGGCCGAGGATGGCACGACCGTCCTCGCGATCGGCGGCACCCGCGGTGAGAGCTTCCGCGTCTCGCCCTGGGAGTTCACCTTCGCCGCCACACCCGCGGCCAAGGCGGAGCGCTACGCAGACGCTGAGGCGCTGGTCCGCGAGGGGCTCGAGCAGCATCCCGGAAATGCGGCGCTCCTGTACGACCTGGCGTGCTACGCAGCGAGGCAGGGCCGTGGCGACGAAGCTCTCGACCATCTCTGCGCGGCCGTCGAGTCGCAGCCGAAGTACCTCGAGTTCGCCAGGACCGATCCGGACCTGGATTCGATCCGAGACGACCCCCGCTTTCCCACGTGACTCCGTTTGTTACTTGCGCTCGAGCGGCGCGTGGACGCCGGCCAGCGTGACGAACCGATAGCCGCGCGCGCGGACTGCACGGATCACGCCGGGGAGCGCCCTCGAGTCGATCGTGCTGCCGTCGCGCGACGAGCCGAGGTGCATCAACACGATCTCGCCCGGAACGAGGTCGTTGAGCACGCGGCGCCGCGCACCGGCGACGCTCTGCAGACGTAAGCCCATCCAACCCCACGTGTCCACCGTCCAGCGCACCGACACGTAGCCGAGCCTCCGCACGATCCCGAGCGTGCGCGGGTCGCGCGCGCCGTACGGGAAACGGAAGAGCGGCCTTGGATCGCGTCGGGTAGCACGCAGGATCATGCTCTGCGCCCCCGTGATCTCGCGCGTCGCCGCTGCAGTCGAGAGCCGCCGCAGGTCCAGATGATCGACCGTGTGGTTCGCAACGGGGTACCGGCGGCCGATCACGCGCGCAAGCAACGGGTATGTCCGCACGAAGTGGCCGGTGAGGAAGAACGTCCCGGGGACGTGCTCCTTGCGCAATACCGCCAGGACTCCCTTCGCGCCGTCGGCGTTCCCACCGCCGTCGAACGTGAGCGCCACGACATGTTGTCGCGTCTGGAGCCGAACGAGCTCGCCCGCGACGATCGGGGGTGGCAGGGCCGGCATCACGAGTCGCCTGGAAGGCGGATGCCCGCTGCTCGGCGACGCAGGCTCGGAACGGGATCCGCCGCCGGCTGCGCGACGAGCAAGACGGCGCCGTAGCCGTCGACGACGAGAGAGTCGACGAGAAGCTGCAGTCCGACGGCCAGCGCGAACGCCTTGTGCGCGTGCTCACCGCCGAAAGGAACGAGCTCCTCGTCGGAAGCCACCCCTGCAATGACATCGCCATAGGTCACGCGTCCCATCGACACGTCGCTGACGATCGGCTCCCCGTCCGAGCTCGGGATACCGATGGCTAGCGGATTCGTCCCCGTGAGCTTCGGGCCCCCGTCCGGGTGGCCGAGGCGGGGCGGCGAGGAGGCTGTGATGACCGCGAGCAGCCCGCCCGTGGCCAGCTTGCGGGCCCAGTGGCCGAGCATGCCCGTCGGAAAGCAATCGTGCGCGACGATCAGCCTGGCCGTCTCGGGTGGGTCCTCGAGCTGCCCGGCGCAGATCGCGGCCAACGTCAGGTAACCGAGCGCGCCGCGCCCCTCCCAGCGTTCGTAACAGCCCTCTGCGACGACACATTCGGGCTCCGCACGCGCGTCGATGTCCGGCAGAGTCTCGAGCCAATCCACGCGGGCGAAACCGTGCCCACGCTTGCCGCGACGCTCCGCATCCTCGAAGTGATCCGCCAGGGTCCGTGCGTCGTCGGCGGAGAAGCCGAGAGCGGTCAGGCGCGTCTCGAGCTCCACGTGTGAGCGAGCTAGGGCGAGACCATCGTCAACGGCTTGACGATCGAGCCGCGATCGGCCGCGAGCAACGACTCTGCGATCCGCCGCAGTTCCGCGGCGCTGTCCGAGTCCGGCGCGGCCGCCATCAACGGCTCGCCGGTGTCACCACATTCCCGGACGAGCGGATCCAGAGTGACCTTTCCGAGCAGCGGAACGCCGAGCTCGTCGGCGAGCCGCTGTCCACCGCCCGAGCCGAAGACCTCGCCGGTCATGTTCTCGACGACACCGACGAGGCGCATGCCGGTCTTCTGGGCCATCACGCCTGCGCGCGACGCGACCTCCTGCGCCGCGGGCTGCGGCGTCGTGACGACGATCGTCTCGGCGCGGGGCAGCAGCTGGCCGAGCGAGATCGCAACGTCACCGGTACCGGGAGGCATGTCGACCACGAGCACGTCGAGAGCGCCCCAGTGCACGTCGGACAGAAATTGCTCGAGTGCGCGGTGCAGCATCGGCCCGCGCCACATGACCGGCTGGTTGTCGTCGAGGAAGAAGCCGATCGACATGAGCTTCAAGTCGTGCTTCACCGGCGGGACGATCATCTTGTCCACGAGCACCGGCTTCTGCTGGATGCCGAGCACGTGCGGAATGGAATGACCGTAGACGTCCGCGTCGAGCACGCCGACCTGCTTCCCGCCCTGCGCGAGCGCGACCGCAAGGTTTGCCGTGAGCGTGGACTTGCCGACGCCGCCCTTGCCGCTGCAAACGGCGAGGACGCGGGTCGACGCGTCGAGGGAGAGTCCCTTCGACCGTTCCTGCAACCCACCGCGCAGCTTCGTCGTGAGCGCTTGGCGCTCCTCGGCCGTCATCACGTCGAAGCCGAGCGCCACACGCTCCACGCCCGGCACGTCACGCAGGACGTCCACGACCTGCTCCTGGAACGAGTCGCGCAGGGGACAGCCGGCGATGGTCAACGCAATCGTCACGCGCACGTCGCCGCCCTCGATCTCGACACCGCGGACCATGTCCAACTCGGTCACAGGGCGGCGGAGCTCGGGATCGATCACGCGCTCGAGCGCCTTCATGATCAGCTCGCGACTGGGCTCGTTCACGCCTCCGAGCCTAGCCGCTCCACCTTCCTGGCTGCCGGCGCCAACGGCCTTGGCTCCTGGAGCACGGGTGCGAAGAGGTCACCCTGCCGCTCGATTCGGCTGAGCGCCTCCGCCATCCCGAAATCACGCGGTCGAACCTCGGCGGTGAGCTCGTCCCAGCGGAGCGGTGTCGAGACGGGCGCGCCGGGCTTCGGACGCACGGAGTAGACGGAGGCGATCGTCTTCCCGTGACCGTTCTGCCGGTGATCGACCAGAACGCCTTCACGCTTCTTCTTCAGCCACTCGGTGGTGACCTTGCCCGGATGCCGGCGCTCGAGCAGCCGTGAGGCCTGCTCCGCGAAGTGGTAGGTCTGGTCGAACGTCGAGCGCCTGGTGATGGGAGCGACGACGTGAATGCCGTCGGCGCCGCTCGTCTTCACATAACCGGGTAGGTCGAGCTCGTCGAGCAACTCGTGGATCAGGTGCGCGACCTCGATCGCGAGCGCGAACCCGTCGTCGGGGGGGTCGAGGTCGAAGAGGACAAAATCCGGCCGGTCCGGCTTGTCGACACGCGAGTACCACGCGTTCATGTCGATGCAGTTGTTCTGCACCATGAACAGCACGGCTTCCGTCGAGTTCACCAGCGCAAAGTCAACGAGGCGCGAGCCGCCCTCACGCGGCATGGTTCGGAACTGGCGAGTCGGGATCCAGCTCGGTATGTGCTTCGGCGCCTGCTTCTGGAAGAAGACCTCGCCGTCGATCCCGTGCGGATAGCGCTTCATGGTGAACGGCCGGTCCCGCAGATGCGGGACGATCGCCGGCCCGACCTTGCCGTAATACTCGAAGAGGTCGCCCTTGGTGATGCCGTCGTCGGGAAACAAGACGCGGTCGGGAGAGCTCAGCGTGACGGTCTTCGCCTCAGCCATCGAGTTCGACCGCCATCACACTGAGATACCGCCCCCACTCGGTCTGCTCGCTTTCGCGCACATAGGTACCGCCCATCTTCTCGTAGAAGCCGATCGCGTTCGGCTCTGCTTCCCACTCCATCCGCCACGCTCCCAAGCCCTTGGCGTGCTCAGCCGCGTGACGAAACAGCAACGACCCGATTCCCTTGTCCATCCAGGCCGGATCGATCCAGAGATCCTCGAGCCAGCCGACCTCATCCTTCGGGATCAGCGAAGCCCAGCCGACGACGACGCCGCCGGACTCGGCGACGAACACGACGAGCTCCTGCAGACGTTCCGGAGTGAAGTCGCCCTGGTCCGCCCACGCGCGCACCTTGTCGGGCTCGTACCCCCAGAAACCCTTTGCGGCGATCGCGATCTCCTTCAGCCGTGTCCCTTCATCCGCACGGGCAGGGCGAACGACGACGTTCACGTTGCGAGCCGCCGCTTCAGCCATAGCGCATTCCGGATCGCAAATGCTTCCCAGTCGTTGTTGAAGTACCCGAAGATCTCCACGTGCCGGCGCCAGTCCTCGAACCGCCGCGCCCATTCCTGCAGCTCACGCTCGCTGTAGTTCCCTCGTCGCCCGTGCGAGCCATGGTGGAAGCGGACGTAGGTCCAGCTCGTGGTGAGCTCATGCGTCTGGAAGTCCTTCACCTCGGGCCGGTCGCCGATCACGAGCGCGCAGTCGTGCCGACGCAAGAGGTCGTAGACGGGCTCGGCGAACCAACTCGGGTGACGGAACTCGAAGCAGTGCCGACCCGGCGGCAGCGCTGCGAGCGCGGTCGCCAGACGATCGTCGTCTCGGTGGAAGTTGGCCGGCAACTGCCAGAGGACGGGTCCGAACTTCGACGTCCGGGTCAGCGGCTCCAGGCGCTCGTAGAAGCGCTCGATCCCGCCGACGAAATCCGTCAGCCGCCTGATATGTGTCAGGTAACGGCTCGCCTTGACGGCGAACAGGAATGCCGGTGGGGTCTCCTCCACCCAGCGTGCGACGGATGACTCGAGCGGAAGACGGTAGAACGTGTTGTTGATCTCGACGGTGTCGAAGAACATGGCGTAGTGCTGCAACCAGAGCCGCGCGGGTTTCCCTTCGTAGAACTCGTCCTTCCATGAGCGGTAGTTCCAGCCCGAGCAGCCTATGTGGACAGGGCTTTCGCCAGTCTGCTGCATAGCTCCGGCGTTCCCGCTGCGACGACCCGTGAACGCCCCTCGACGTCGAGCGGCGCCGCTGCGAAGGGTGGCGCGTCGGGGAGGTCGATCGCCAGGCCGCGCTCGCGTACGAGCAGTTGCGCTGCGGCGATGTCCACGGAACGGGCGGGCTTGAGGGAACAGACGGCATCGACTCGTCCGTCGGCGAGGTGGCAAAGCGAGAGCGCAAGCGAGCCCATGATCCGGAGCCGGTACGCGAGATCGACGACGGCGGCAGCCTTCTGCGCAACCGATGCGGTTCTCGTCGCCTCGAAGGACAGAATCTCGATGTCTCCCCGACGAAGCTCGCCTTCGAGTGGACGGCCGTTCAAGCGCGCCCCCTGCCCGCTCGACGCGGTCCATTCCTCGCCGGTGCCGAAGTCGTGCACGAACCCGAAGTGGACGTCGCCCATCGTCGGTCCCGAAGCCACCGCTACCGACAGGGAGAAGAAGCCGATGCCGCGCTTGGCATTCAGCGAGCCGTCGATCGGATCGATCACGACGTAGGTCGTTCCGTCGCCGACGGTTCCCACTTCCTCGGAAACGAGCGTGACGTCGTCGACGTCGTCGAAGCGCGCCAGGATCGCACGCTCGGCAGCTGCGTCGATCGCCGTCGTCTCGTCTCCACCTTTGCCCGCGCCGACGACCGGCTCGCGGTCGGCGCGACGCGGCAGCGCCTCGAGCACGCCACGCACGTCGTCGACAGCCTCGCGGCAGAGCGCGAGCCAGTCAGTCAAGCGGGTGGAAGAGCAGCCCCGAGGTCAGCTTGGGAAAGAAGTAGGTGCTCTTCTGCGGCATCGTCTCGCCGCGTCGGGCAACTGCCCAGACGTCCTCGATACGCGTGGGCCTCAACAGGAACGCGCCCTCGGCGTCGCCACGGTCGACCGTCGCGACCGCCTCCTCCCGCTGCGGCGTGTAGGAGACGCCCTGGGGAGCGATCCGCTCGACTATCTCGACGTCCAGACCATCCCCTTCGAGAAGCTCGTACCCTCCGTCACGGTAGAGGACGACACCGGGTAGCTCCTCGCCTGGCTCGTCGATCGGCGTCCCACGCGTGCCGTTGACGTGCTCAGCGACACGGTGCGTCGGAAAGATCGTCAACCCTTCCTGCAGCGTCGGCACTAGCACGACCATCAGGTACGGGGAGCCGCCTTCCTGGGCGTAGGCGAGCGCAGTCTCGTAGCGATGGTGGCCGTCCGCGATCAGAAGCTCCACGTCTTCGAAGCTCGGCGCCTCGTCGATCCGCCAGAGCTTGTCTCCACCACTCTGGAGGTCCGGCTCACGATCGGGCGGCGCAAGGGGCGCGTCGTCGTACAGCAGGAAGATCGGCTCGAGCTGCGTGCGAGTTGCGCGCAGCAGTCGTAGCCGGCCCTCTTTGGGACCGCTGTGTGTGCGTTCGTGCGGCAGGACGATGCCCCGCTCATACGGCTCGGCTCGTAGGGAGGCCACCAGGCCGGAGCGCGTACGGGCGATCCCGTCCGGACCAACATAGTCCTGGGCCAGGAACCAGTAGTGAGGGCCGTCGTCTCGCGTGAGGACTCCGCGCTCGCGCCAGGCGGCGATGTCACAGCCGGCTTCTTGCTCGTCGTCCGGGAGGGTCAGATGCACGACGTTGTACGGACTACGGGCGAGGTAGTCGAGACGCTCCTCGGCAGAGATCACGTCGTAGGGCGGCGCGACGAGTTGCTCGAGAGGCCCGGCCTTCATCTCGTCGTAGCGCTCGGCGCGAAACGGCTTCACGTCGGCCATCGGGACCGACCCTAGCATCCGGGTTCGGACCTAGACTCCAGCCGTGAGCGCGATCGCAGAGCTTGCCGAGGAACGGGTCGTCGAGGGCATCTACGCGGTGGCGCGGAAGCAGCGTCTGCGGACACGTGGCGGCGCTCCGTACCTCGCGCTAGAGCTCGTCGATCCGAGCGGGCGCATCGATGCGCGCGTCTGGCACGACGTCGAGTTGCTGGACTCGCGGTTCGCGGAAGGAGATGCTGTGCACGTCCTCGGTCGCGTGGAGAAGTTCCGCGACCGGTTGCAGGTCGACGTCCGGACCCTCGAAGCTGCACCCCAGGCCGACCCGGCGGACCTCGCTCCGGCGCTTCGGCGTGACGCGGACGAGCTCGACGGCTTCCTCGACTTCCTCGCCGGCGAGATCGTCCATCCCGGGCTCACCACACTCGTTGCCCGCTTCGTGTCGGACGACGTCGTGCGGGCGTCGATGCGACGGCTGCCGGCCGCGGAGACGCACCACTCGTACGCGGGCGGCCTGCTCGAGCACAGCGTCGGCGTAGCGACTATCTGTCGCGAGACCGCCCAGCTCCACCCGCGGCTGCGCGTCGACCTCCTGTTAGCGGCAGCCTTGCTCCACGACGTCGGGCGGGTCGCCGAGCTGACCGCGGGGCCGACCTTCAAGCAGACGGAGGAAGGGCGTTTGCTCGGACACGTGCACCTCGGACTGCGGATGGTCGAGGAGCGGGCCGCGGGACTGCAGCCCGACGCCCGCGCGGAGCTCCTCCACGCCGTCGCGTGCCACCACGACGCCCGGGCGGCGCGGACGGCGGAGGCGGCGGTCCTCTACCACGCGAACCAGCTCGACGCGGTCGCAGCGACGCGGCCCATACCGACCAAGTAGCGTCGCCGCGTGGCCGCGGTCGTTCTCGCGCTGGGCGCGAGCCTGTCGTGGGGGCTGGCGGACTTCTTCGGCCCACTGAAAGCGCGCACGCTCGGTGCGCTCCGGGTCCTCTTCTACGTCCAGCTGAGCGGGCTCGCCGCGATCGCGATCGTCGTCGCGGTCCGTGGCCGGGGCCCTGCCGATTGGGCCGTACTGCTCGCGATCCCTGCCGCCATCTCGGGAACGCTCGGCCTGTATGCGTACTACCGCGGCGTGGCCGTGGGCGCGATCAGCATCGTGGCGCCCATCGCCGGCGTCTCTGCCGTCATTCCCGTCGCCGTCGGCATCGCGAGCGGAGACCGGCCCTCCGTCTGGCAGGTCGCGGGCATGGTCTGCGCGCTCGCCGGGGTCTTCCTCGCCTCACGCGAGCGGGGCCGAGGAACCTCGCGCGTTGCCGCGGGAGTCGGGCTTGCACTGCTCGCGGCGCTGGGGTTCGGCCTGTACTTCCCGCCTATGCACGTAGCCGGCAACGCCGACTTCTGGTGGGCGTCTCTCCTCTTTCGGACGACGTCGGCTCTGGTGATCCTGGCGGTCATCGCACTTCGCAGACCTTCCTTGTCGATCGATCGGAGGCAGCTACCGCCGCTGGCGCTCGTGGGGCTCGGCGACATGCTCGGCAACCTGCTGTTCGCAGCCGCATCGACGACGGGTCTCGTCAGCGTCACCTCGGTCCTCGCGTCCCTCTACCCGATCGTCACCGTGGTCATGGCCCGTCTCGTGCTCGACGAACGAGTCGCGCGGTCGCAAGAGGGCGGCATCGTACTGACCCTCGCGGGCGTTGCGTTGATCTCCGCGGGCTAGATCGGCCCGGGCACGCTCATGCCCCGAGCGCTCCGCGCAGCGCCTCGATCGCCTCGGGCACGAGTCGGTAATAGGCCCAGGTTCCGCGACGCGACGACTCGACCAGCCCTGCTTCGCGCAGGATCTTGAGATGGTGCGAGATCGTCGGCTGCGAGAGCTCGAAGGTCGCCGTCAGATTGCAGACGCAGACCTCGTCGGCGGCCGAAAGAGCGTTGACGATCGCGACTCGGGTCGGGTCGGCAAGGGCCTTGAAACGGCCGGCGAGCTCGTCCCGCTCCGGCTCGCTGAGGGGAGCCGTCTCCGGACCGCAGCACAGGG
>JBKPTB010000077.1:0-10219 GCA_046735315.1 Actinomycetota bacterium | reverse complement strand
GGCCGGCCGAGGGCGTCGGCCATGATCTGCACCCAGTCGGGATCCTCGAGCAAGGCCCCGCCGGTGGCAACGATCTGCTCGATCTCCGGCATGAGCTCCGCCACCTCCGCAAAGCGAAACGCGACGCCCTCGAGACCCGCCTGACGGAGGTCGGTCGGCGTCGTCGCGAACGTGAGCCCGTGGATTGCTCCGCTGGCGTGCTGATGCCAGCCGGGGCTGCGCTCACCGCCGAGCAGAGTCAGAAACGTCAACCCGTGCGAGTCGGGATCGCGGTCGGCGAGTGAGCCATCCCCACCCTTCAGCGTCGCCTGCAGCCAGGCGTGGAGATTGCCCCCGTCCGACAGCGACCCACCTTCGACGACGCGCTCGTCGTCGACCCAGTGCATGAACAGGCCCGGCCGAGGTTTCGGTCGCGCGGCCTCGTAGACCGTTCGAACTGCGCCCGAGGTGCCGACCATCAATGCGGCGCGGTCCCGCCCCAGGCAACCCGCGCCGAAATTGGAGCACGTCCCGTCGAGGAGGGCCGGATACCAGCCTTCGACCGGCGCGTCGGATATCTCGGGCAGCCGGTCCGCGTCGAGACCGAGGACGTCGAGCAGTTCTTCGTCCCAGGTGCGGCTCCGCAGGTCGACAAGCCCTGTCGGTGACGCCATCGCGATGCTCGAGCCCACCTCTCCGCCGAGCAGCTGCGCGTAGAGGTAGTCGGGGAACGACACGAAACGATGCGCAGCACGGAATACATGCGGCTCTGTCTGCGCGAGCCACGCCAGCTTCGCGGGCCAGTAGCTGGTGTGAATTTGACACCCAGTCCGCGTGTGCACCGCAGCAGCGTCGACGCGGCCGAGCAGCCAATCGGCCGCGTGCGCGGAACGCGTGTCGCGCCACGAGAGGATCGGCGTCAGCGGCCGGCCGGCCGGGTCGAGCGCGACCAGGCTGTGGCCGAAGCAGGACGTGGCAGCGCCGTCGATCCCACCGGAACCACCGGCCTCCGCGATCGCCTCGCGGGTCAGGCGGACGACGCGGTCCGGATCCTGCTCGCCGCTGTAGTCACGCCGCGCGGGTTGGCCCACTTCCGCCGCGGTTTCGTCGAAGCGATGCGCGCGGACCGAGGATGAACCGACGTCGAGAGCGAGAACACTGAGGCCGGGCACCCGCCGGACGATAACGCGAGAGTCCTGCCCGTCAGGCGGCGTCGATACTGGTCGACGCGGGCAACGCTCGCGTCAACGCGCGCTCCAACTCGCCGAGCGAGAAGGGCTTCTGCAGGTATGCGAGCGGACTCAGCCCAGCCGTCTTCGCGCTGGGGGGCGCGATGCTCGCGCAGATGATCGGGAGCTCGGGTGAGCGCTCGCGGAGCTTGAGCGCCCCGAGGAGCGCCCGAAAGCTCTCCGGCTCCAGGACGACCGCGTCGATGTCTCGAGCCGGCGTCGCGATCTCCGTCAGCGGCTCGTGCCCGAGGCGACGCGCAACGAGGGCGATCAGATCGCGAATCTCAGGCTGGGGCTCGAGGATGAGGAGGCAACCCACGGCTGCCAATCATTCCAGAGGAGAGTTGACAATTTGGAGGGTTTCGGTATGAGACCGGTATGAGCGAGGTCTAGAACCTCCGGCGGCCTTTGCCTGCGTCTGTCGGAATCACGCGATCGAGGCACGTGGCTAGCCTGCTAGCTCGATGGCCGTCGTAATCGCATCCAATCTCCGAAAGGAGCTCTCCGGCGACGCGCTCTTCGACGGCGTGTCCTTCAAGGTCGAGCGGCGAGATCGCGTCGCTCTCTCCGGGCCGAACGGCGCCGGGAAGACGACCCTGCTCCGCGCGCTGGTCGGGGAGACCACCCTGGAGGGCGGCGATCTCGCCTTCCAGAAAGGCGTGAGGATCGCGCTTCACGACCAGCGCCCGCCGCTCGAGCGCCGGCTGACCCTGCGCGACTACGTCCTCTCCGGCGCAACCGATCTCGTTCAGCTGGAGGTGGAGCTGCGTCGCCTCGAGCAGCTGATGGCGGCCGGGGACCACGATCCCGCGACCATTCGCCGCTACGGAGAGGCGCAGGCACGGCTCGAGCACGCCGGGGGCTATGACTGGCGCGAGCGGGCGACCGCCGTTCTGCGCGGCCTCGGCTTCAGGGACGAACACCTGGACCGGCCACTTGAAACCTTCTCCGGCGGCGAGCTGACGCGAGCATCGCTCGGTCGGGCGCTCGGCGGAGACCCGGACCTGCTCCTCCTCGACGAGCCGACCAACCACCTCGACGTCGAGAGCCTCGAATGGCTCGAGCGCGAGCTCCAATCGCTCGACGCGGGCGTCATGATCGTCGCGCACGACCGCTGGTTCCTCGAGGCGGTGGCCAACTCGGTGCTCGAGCTCGAAGCGGGCCGCTCGACGTACTTCTCGGGCCCCTGGCACGAATGGCGCATCGAAAAGGCAGCGCGCCTGCAGGCCGCCTCGAAGAACGCCGACCGGATCGGGCGGGACATCGAGCGGCTCGAGCGCTTCGTCGCCCGGTTTCGGGCCTCAACGGAGAAGATGGCGCGCAAGGCACAGGTCAAGCTGACCCAGATCGAGCGGCTCGAGAAGGAGCGCGCGAAGGCGAAAGGCGAAGTCGACCTCCTGACGCGAAAGAGCAAGCAACTCGGGTTCGAGTTTCTGAAGCCGGCGCGAAGCGGCCGCACGGTGGTCGAAGCTGAAGGACTCGATCTGCAGATCGGCGATCGTGTGCTCCTCGAGAGCTCGAGCTTTGCAATCGAACGGGGCGAGCACGTCGCCCTCGTCGGCCCGAACGGATCCGGCAAGACGACGCTGCTCGAGACGATCCTCGACAAGCGCGAGCCGCAAGGTGGGACGGTGCGCCTCGGTCACGGCGTCGTACCGGCGTACTTCTCCCAGCAGGAGCTCGAGCTGGACCTGCGCGGATCGGTCCTGCAGTGCGTCCAGCGCGCGACCGGTCTGCAACGGCCCGATGCGCAGAAGTTGCTCGGCCGCTTCCTGTTCTCGGGCTGGACCGAACACGAGAAGCCGGTCGTCGCGCTCTCCGGCGGCGAGCGACGGCGACTTGCCCTCGCACTGGTCGTTGCATCCGGAGCCAACTTCCTCGTCGTCGACGAGCCGACCAACCATCTCGATCTCGAGAGCCGCGAGGCGCTCGAAGCAGCGCTCGAAGCGTTTCCCGGCACGATCCTGCTCGTCTCACACGACAGAGCGCTTCTCGACGCCGTCGCAGAACGCACGCTGGCGATCGAGGATCGGACCCTCAATCCCTACGACGGCGGCTGGGCGGAATACGTGCGGCGGCGCGAAGAGCTACGCACGCCCGCGCGCGCCCCAGCGGAGCTGAAACCACCGAAGCAGAAGAAGGCTGCCTCCAAGACCCAATCGGGCCCCTCCGAGCTCGAACGGATCGAAGCCGAGATCGCGGACCGCGAGCGCACGGTCGCCGAGCTCGAGGACCGGCTCGCCAAGGACTGGAACGACGTCGAGCTGCTTGCCGCCCACCGGTCTGCGCGCGACGACTTGCACAGCCTGCTCGAGCGGTGGGAGCGCCTCTTCGAGCGCGCGCACAGCTGAGAACGTCAGCGCTCGAAGGTCACGATCAGAGCTTCGGCGACGATCTTCAGCGGGCGACCCGAGATCTGACTTGCCTTCCTCAGCCGGCGGAAGGCCTCCTCCTCGGACAACCCTTCTTTCTCCATCAGCAGTCCCTTCGCACGTTCGATCGCCTTCCGCGCAGCGAGTGCCTCGGACAGAGATTCGGCCTCCTCACGCAGCGCGGCCAGCTCGTCGTACCTCGCACGCGCCGTGTGGATCGCGGGCAGCAGATCCTGTTCGCGAAAGGGCTTGACGAGGTAGCCGAACACACCGGCCTCGGCCGCCCGCTGGACGAGCTCTTCCTGCCCATAGGCCGTCAGCATCACGATGGGAATCGGGTTGTCGTCCAGGATCTGCCTGGCCGCCTCGATCCCGTCGAGCTTCGGCATCTTGACGTCGAGCAGGGCGAGATCGGGGCGCTCGGAGCGTGCGAGGGACACCGCCTCCTCGCCGTCACGGGCTTCCGCGCAGACCTCGAAGCCGGCATCTTCGAGCAGAGCCCGCAGATCGAGCCGGATGATGGTCTCGTCCTCTGCGACGAGGATCCTCACCTCTGATGGGTGAGTCTGGCTGAAAACGCTCGGCCGAGGGATGGTGCGGGCGCCTCGTCTGGGCGATTCTGGAAGAGCGGCTCCTCATGTCTGACCACGATTCCAGCACTCCCAAACCCCTCGTCCTCCGCGTCGAGATCTCGGCGGAGCAGGCCGCCTCGCTCGCGCCGATCTTCGGGCAGCCCCTCGAGACCACGAGCGAAGATGCAAGCCAGCCCCGCCCCATCCCAGCTGCCGCCGGCCACGCTCGCCCGGACGAGCTGAAGCAGCTCGAAAGCGAGCTCGAGCAGCGCGAGGCCGAGTTCGAGGCCGACGTGCAGATTCGCGAGGATCGGATGGAGCGGTGGCGCACCGAGCTCGAAGAGCTCGAGCAAAACCTCGACCGTCGCGAGCGTGATCTGATCAGCTACGTCGATCAGCTGCAGGGCGCGATGTCCGGCTCGGGCGACGCCTGGTGGTCCCGCCCTGCGGGCGGCGACGGCGGCGTCTAGCGCCGCGCGAAAGCTTCGCTTTCGCGCGGTAGTAGAGCTAGGTTACGGCGCTTGTCGCGCTTAACGTGGGCGGGCGGAGCCGGCGCACTCCTTTGGTGTTGCGGCTGGACGGTTCTCCGCCAACCGTGCTCCTCTCGACCGGTTCTTTACGTCGCTGGGAAGGTCACTTCGGCTTTGGTGCCTCCCTCGTTGCGGAGATCCAGTCGGCCTTGTAGCTCGTCTCTGACGAGGGCTTGCACGATCGACAAGCCCGTCCCCGACGCATCGGCGTCTATGCCCTCGCCGTCGTCGGTTATTGCCAGCACCACCTCGCCGTTTCGTTGCGCCAGCTCGATCTCGACGAGCTCCCCGCCGTGCTCCAGGGCGTTCTGCAGTAGCTCGCTGAAGACGAGTGCCAGAGCTGTGGCCCGGTTGCCGGCCAGGGAGACCGGCTCGAGATCGGCGCGGACCTCCTTGCCGGCGGCCAGGCCTTGGACGAGCATTGCGCGCAGCCGCTCGAGCAGGTCGCGCAGCTCGACGACCTCTTCCCGCTGTTCGGTCAGGACCTCGTGCACCGCAGCGATCGCAAGGATCCGGTGCACCGAGTCCTCGAGGGCCTTGCGCGGATCCATCTGGGGCGTCCGCGCCTGAAGACGCAACAGCGATGCGACTGTCTGCAGATTGTTCTTCACCCGGTGGTGAATCTCCTGGGCAAGGACGCCGCGCATCACTGCGCGCCCGTGCTCCAATGCGACTGCGGCGTGGTGAGCTATCGATGCGAGCAGTGCGCGCTCGTCGGCCGTGAAGGGCGTATCGCGATCGCAGACGAGCTCGCCGATCTGGCGACGTTTCCAGCGCAAGGGAAGGCGAACCGCGTGCTTCCCAGGACGGCCCTCCGGCCACGCGATGTTGCCGTCCTCGAGCACGAGCGCCGCACCCGTCGCGCCAACCGCGTCCATCGTCGTTTTGACGATCGCCTCGAGCGACTCTTCGAGGTAGAGCGACTCCGAGACGGCCTCCGAGATCTTGGCAAGGGCTTCGAGCTCGGCCACCCGCTGCTGGGCCTGGGCGTAGAGCTGGGCGTGCTCGATCGTCTGCGCGACCTGGTCGGCGATCGCCACCAGGAGTTCGATCTCCTCCTGCGTGAACTCGCGCGGCTCGAGCGTGCGGACGTTCAGTGCACCGGCAAGCCGTTCCCGGGCAAGAATCGGCACGGCCAGGATGGACTCGTACTCGTCCTCCGGCAGGTTCGCGAACTGTTTGAAGCGGGGGTCGAGATGCGCCTGCGAAGGAATCATCACCGGCGCCTGCTCCGCCGCTGCGGTCCCCGTGATGCCCTCGCCGCGTCGCATCCGGGGACGCCTTGTCATCTCCTCCACGCTTGTCCCGTGGGTCGCGCGCAAAACGAGCTCGTCTGTTCGCTCGTCATAGAGATAGACGAAGCAGGCCTCGGTGGCGAGGGCGTCGGCCACCTTGCGCGCTACGAGTGCGAGGACCTCCTCCAGGTCCAGGGTGGAGTTCACCGCAGCGATCGTCTCGGTGAGCAAGCGCAGGTGGCGTTCACGAACGTCCACTTCGTCTCGTAGGCTAACCCGGTGGACAGGTACGACTGGTTGCTGTTTCTGCACGTGACGGGCGCATTTCTCGTCATCGGGGGAGCGGCGATGGCAGGAGTCTTCAACCTGGCTGCGCTTCGCAGCGAGCGCCCAAGCGACGTTGTCCTGCTCTTCAGGTTTGCTCGCGTCGCCGTCGCTGCGATCGGCGTTGGGATGGCGTTGACGCTTGGCTTCGGCCTCTGGCTCGTCCACCACGTGGGCTACAGCTGGGGGCAGACGTGGATCGTCCTAGCGCTCGTGTTCTGGGTCCTGTCGAACGCACTCGGCGGAATCGGCGGCAAGCGCGAGAGGAAGGTGCGAGAGTTGGCCGAACGCCTCACGGCCGAGGGTGACGCGCCGAGCGCTGAGCTTTCGGCCCGCCTTCGGGATCCGGTCTGGCTCGCGCTGAGCTGGGGCAGCGGCGTTGTCGTGATCGCGATCCTGGCGCTCATGATCTGGAAGCCGGGCGCCTGATGCTCGCGCTCGTCCGGCCCGACAGCTGGAACTTCCCGCTCTTCCTGCATGTGCTGGGCGCAACGCTCCTTGTGGGCGCCGTTGGAGCGACCGTCATCATCGCGACTCGCGCCCCCGCGTGGCGGAGGCTCCTCGCCCGGACGATGGGCCTTCTCGTGCTGCCGGCGTGGGTCCTGATGCGCTTCGCCGGGCAGTGGATCGACTCCCGCGAAAACATCCCCGACGACCCGGCCTGGGTCGGCATCGGCTTTGGCGTTGGAGACGCCGGGCTCGTTCTGCTCGTGATCACGGCACTGATCGCCTGGTGGGGCGTGCGCCGTCCGGAGCGCCGCTGGCCGGTCCGGGCGGTGGCCGTGATCTCCGGCATCTACCTCATCGCCCTCTTCGTCGCCATGTGGGCGATGACGACCAAGCCCGACTAAGGGAGAACGGTTAACACAACTCTTACGGCTCGGAAGGGATTTTCCTTGCAGACGGGGAATACGTTCACGCTATGTCCGCTCTTCCTCTGAATCTCGTCGATACCGCGGGCTTTCTGGTCGCCGACAACCGAGGACGGGTGGTCGGCAAGGTCGAGTGTCCGATGTACGGGAGCCTCCCCGACATCCCGGATGCGCTGGCCGTCAAGAGCGGCTTCTTCGCGCGCCATCGCAGGCTCGTCCCTGCAGACACGATCGCCGAGGTGGACTCGCGAAGCCGGGTAGTTGGCCTCCGAGTAGCCCGAGAGTCGATCCGCCGCTTTCTCTAGTTCAACGAGCGAAGCGAGGTTCTAGCCCACCTCCGCCGAAAATGCGGAGCATTTTCGGCGGTTGAACGACCACGAGCTGCGCTTACAAGCAGCAGCTCGCAGTCGGCCGTCAGTTGGATCTCGTAGGCCGCAGAGCTCCACGAGACCGGCTCTCATTCTCCCTCTTTCTCAGAGCACGGACAAGTACTTGTCGAGCTCCCACTGGGAGAGCTGCACGCGGTAGTCGTCCCACTCGCCGCGCTTGAGCTCGACGTAGCGGTCGAAGATGTGCGGGCCCAACGCTTTCCGGGCGAGCTCGGAGCCGGCCAGCTCGTCGATCGCCTCGCCCAGAGTCTCGGGCAGGGAGACGATCCCGCGTTCGCGCCGCTGCTCAGGCGTCAGGTGATAGAGGTTCGTCTCCATGGGGTCCGGCAGCTCGTAGCCGTGCTCGATCCCCTCGAGCCCCGCGTGCAGGAGCGCAGCGAAGGTCAGATACGGGTTGCAGGCGGGGTCGGGGCAGCGGATCTCGGCGCGGGTCGCCTGCTCTGCCCCTGGCTTGTAGAGCGGAATCCGGATCAGGGCCGAGCGGTTTCGGCGCGACCAGGCCACGTAGACGGGCGCCTCGTATCCCGGAACCAGTCGCTTGTACGAGTTGACCCACTGGGCGAACACGGCGCTGATCTCGCGGGCGTGCCGGAGCTGTCCCGCGATGAAGGCCTTGCCCGCGGACGAAAGGTGCCAGTCGTCGTCGGCCTCGAAGAACGCGTTCCGCCCGTCCTTGAAGAGCGACTGGTGAGTGTGCATTCCGGAGCCGTTCTCGCCGAAGATCGGCTTTGGCATGAAGGTCGCGTGGTAGCCGGCCTTCTTCGCGATCTCCTTGACGATCAGGCGGTAGGTGACCGTATGGTCGGCCATCGACAAGGCGTCCGAGAAGCGCATGTCGATCTCGTGCTGTGACGGACCGACTTCGTGGTGGACGTACTCGATCGGAATGCCCATCGACTCGAGGGCGCGCACCGTCTCCTGGCGCAGCTCGCTCGCGGCGTCCATCGTCGTCATCGCGAAGTAGCCGCCTTCGTCGAGCGTCTCGGTGCCCTTGTCGTCCCGGAAGAGAAAGTACTCGAGCTCGGGGCCGACGTTGAATGTGTCGAAGCCGAGCGAGGTCATCCGGTCGAGCGCACGGCGCAGGACGTAGCGTGGGTCGCCCTCGTAGGGGTTCCCGTCGGGTGTGACGATGTCGCAGATCATCCGGGCCACCTTCGTCTCGCCCTGGCGCCAGGGCATCAGCTGGAAGGTTTCCGGGTCCGGGATGGCGACCATGTCCGACTCCTCGATCGCGTTGAATCCCGTGATCGACGAGCCGTCGAAGCCCATGCCGTCGTCGAGCGCAGCCTCGATCTCGCTCGGGGTGACGGCGAAGCTCTTGAGGTGGCCCTCGATGTCGCTGAACCAGAGGAGGACGAACTCGACGCCCTCCTTCTCGATCCGGTCGCGCACGCGTTTGCGCGAGTCCTCGCTCGAGGTTGCTCTGTTCCGACTCTCGACCTGCGCCATGACATCCTCCTTGAAAACGCAAAAAGCCCCAGGCGCGCGTACCGCGCCCGAGGCTCCGTTGCCTCGACGACGGGAGGAGTCTATACGGTGACGCGGTGCGTCTTCTAGTCACCGGCGGCGCGGGCTTCATCGGCTCGCACTTCGTCAAACGGATGCTCGCCGCGGGCGAGGACGTGGTCGTCCTCGACAAGTTCACGTATGCCGGAAATCCCGCGAACCTCCCCGACGGTGCCGACTGTCGCCGGGGCGACATCGCTGTACGCGAGGACGTCGAGCAGATCGGACCCGTCGATGCGATCGTCAACTTCGCGGCGGAGACGCACGTCGACCGCTCGATCCTCGGCCCGGAGGAGTTCGTGCGCACGGACGTCCTCGGCACGCTCGTCCTGCTCCGGCTCGCCGGGCAAATGAGCGCGCGGCTCGTCCATGTCTCCACCGACGAGGTGTACGGCGACGTCGAGCCGGGTTGGTCGTCGCGAGAAGACGATCCGTTACGACCTTCGAGCCCCTACAGCGCCTCGAAGGCGGGCGGAGACCTGCAGGTGCTCGCCGCAGTCCGGACCTTCGGTGTGAACGCGTCGGTCACGCGCGGCTCGAACACGTACGGCCCGAACCAGTATCCCGAGAAGGTCCTGCCTCTCTTTGCGACGAACGCGCTCGACGGCAACGCCCTCCCCCTCTACGGCGACGGACGCCAGATTCGCGATTGGCTGCACGTCGAGGACCATTGCGCCGCGATCGAGCTCGTCCTGCGCAGGGGCGAAGCCGGCGAGGTGTACAACGTCGGCGCGAACGAGGAGCACGAGAACGCCGAGCTTGCGCGGCTGATCGTCGACCACCTCGGCGTCGATGCCGGACTGATCCGGCACGTCGAGGACCGGGCCGGACACGACCGCCGCTATTCGCTGGAGACGACCAAGATCCGCTCGCTCGGCTGGCAACCGCACCGCGAATGGGAAGAAGGAATCCGGTCGACGATCGACTGGTATCGCGACAACCGCGACTGGTGGGAACCGATCAAGCGCTCGCCCGACTTCCGCGAGTACTACGACAAGCAGTACGCCGCACGGTTGGCGAGCTAACAGTTGTCCTGGGCTTGCTGCCGGAGGCTGTCGATCGCCCCGCGTTGGCCCTGAATCGACTCCGAGCGGTCGAGCAGATCGAGCACGCCGTCGCAGTTGCCGAGCTTGAAGCGGGTGTACGCAAGGTTGAAGTCCGCGTAGGCCTCGTCGAGTGAATTCGTGCCTTGCAGCTTCTGGACCGCACGC
>JBKPTB010000076.1:0-6441 GCA_046735315.1 Actinomycetota bacterium | reverse complement strand
GTCGGGTTGCAGCTCACGTAGACGATGCGCGGTGCTTCGATCTCGCCGAGCCGCTTGAGCGCCTTGCCGGCCAACCCCGCGCGAGGCGGGTCGACCACGACGACATCGGCTCCGCCGCTCCGGTCACGCAGCTCCTCGAGCGCCTGGCCGACGTTGCCCGCGAAATACGCCGCGTTGCCGATCCCGTTCAGGTCGGCATTCTCGAGCGCGCAGGCGATCGACTCCTCCGAGATGTCGATCCCCCACACCGTCAACGCGTCGCGAGCGAGCACCAGCCCGATCGTCCCGATCCCGCAGTAGAGGTCGTACACAGTCTCGTCGCCGGTCAGCGCGGCGAACTCGCGCACGAGTCTGTAAATGCGTTCGGCCATGCGCGTGTTCGTCTGCAGGAACGCGTTCGGTCGCACGCGGAAGCGCAGGCCGCACAACTGCTCCTCGATCGCCTCCTCGCCCCAGAGCAACTGCGTCGGAAGGCTCGTCACCTCAGCGGCGCTGTCGTTCACCGACCAGTGGACCGAGCGGACCTCCGGAAAACGGCGCACCGCGTCGACGAAACCGCCGGTGTCGAACTTCTCTCCCGGGCCGGTCACGAGTTGGACGAGCACCTGCCCGGTATTCATGCCTTCTCGAACGACGAGATGGCGGAGGTACCCGGTGTGTTCGGCCTGATCGTACGCAACGAGTTTGTCACCGCGCGCCCATTCGCGAACGGCGTTCCGGATCGCGTTGCCGAGGTCGGTCGTCAGCCAACATCGCTCGATCTCGAGCACCTCGTCCCAGCGCCCGGCCTTGTGAAAGCCGAGCGTGGGTCCGTCTTCGAGCTGCGTGAACGAATACTCGAGCTTGTTGCGATAGTGGAAGATCTCCTCGGCCGGCAGGATCGGCTCGAGCGGCGGCTCCGAGATCCCGCCTATGCGTCGCAGCGCGTCGGCGACCTGTTCGGCCTTCGCCTCGGCCTGCGCCTCATACGCCAGGTCCTGAAACCGGCAGCCCCCACAGGCGGGGTAATGGTTGCAGGGCGCTTCGACCCGTAGCGGGCTCGGCTCGAGAACCTCCGTCGCGAGCGCCTCCGCGTGCCGGCGCTGCACCTTCGTCACACGCGCCCGAACGGTGTCACCGGGCAGCCCCCGTCGCACGAAGACGACGAAGCCGTTCAGGCGGGCAACGCCGTTGCCGCCGTACGCCAGCGAGTCGATCTTGAGCTCGAGCTCTTCGTCTCGAGTGACAGGGGCGGCCACGCGGTGAGCGTAGCCGCTCGGGCTCTTGCCGCTTAGCGCAGATCGGTGTGCGGATGTGGATCCAGGACGAGCGCCGGCCGGGGCTTCTCCGCGAAGTCGAAATCACGGGCGAGCGTGCCGAGGATCGGCTCCTCCTCACGAACGTCCGGGCGCGGATCAGGCCGACCATCGGTACGCGGATCGATCCGTGCCCCAGCAAGGAAGTCGTCCTCGATGAACTTGACGTACGCATCGAAGCTCAGCGTCTGGTGGTCGACGAAGCCTTTGCGCGCGTAGGGACTGATGACGAGACCCGGGACGCGAAGGCCGTAGCCGTTTCGGTCGACGCTCGGCGGGCTCACGTGGTCGTAGAAGCCGCCCCAGTCGTCCCAGGCGAGGAAGATCGCCGTCGACTTCCACTCCGGCCAACGCATGGCGCCGTTCACGAGCCTGGTCACGTAGGCCTCGCCGGCAGTGACGAGTGCGGGCGGGTGCTCGCTGACGGAGCCGGTGGGGTCGATCCACGAGACGGCCGGGAGCGTCCCGGCTCGCGCCGACTCGAAGTACTTCGAAAGGGACACGACGTCGCCACGCTGCCCATCCTGGTTGACCGTGTCGAAGTAGGGCAGCGGATTCCAGATGCCCGGCGTGGCCGCACCCTGCTTGACGGCTTCGCAGACCATCCCGTCGTCCTCACAGTCGGGCTCCGTGCCGCTGAACACCTAGTAGCGCCAGCTGACGTGATGCTTGTGCAGGAGGTACGTGAGATCCGTCCAGGCGTAGTCGGGCGCACCGGGGTCTCTTGGCGACGCCGGATTCTGCAGCGCGTTGACGCAGCTCATCGGATCGCCGGCGCGGGAGCACCTGGCCGACCACTCCGAGACCATGAAGAGGTGCGCGGGCAGGCTCCAGGAAGCGTTCGGCTCGAACATGTGGTCCTGGAGGACGAAGTTTCGCGCGTAGGCCCATAGTTCGGGATGTCGCTCCCGTCGTGGTAGCCCATGACGTCGGGGTTCGCCGAGCGCTGCGAGCAGATGGGGTCGTTCGGGTTCTTCGTGCAACCCTTGTGCCGTGCGAGCTCCGCCTCGCCGATGAAGCCGTTCATCTTGCGCCGTTGACGTCCGCGATTGCATTTGCCTCACCGTGCGGCCCGCCGGAGTTGAGATCGCGCACGTCGTGGTACGGCCGCTGGCAGTCCCCTTTTACGGGATCGGGAACGCAGACGGCGAACTCGCCGCTGGCCGTACGTGGGAAACCGTCGGCTCCGGGATACGTGCCGAAGTAGTGATCGAAGGAGCGGTTCTCCTGCATGATCACGATGACGTGCTTGATCTTGTGGATGCCGACCGGCGGACTCAACGGTTTGCGCTCCGTCCCCGCCGGCGTCAGTTTCGCCGACAGACCGACGACTGCCGCGATTGCTGCGGCCGCTAGCGCGACGAAGACGTGCGACTTCCGCATGACCCTTGGTCACACGCGTTCAGTCGCCCGCCGTTACGTCGCTGTTAAGGCTGCGTAGTGCTTCGTCGCTAGGCGGCCCTTCGTAGCCGCGTCACGGGCACGCGAATCGGATGGTTCGACCTGAAGACGTCGTCGGGATCCACCTTCGCCTTCACCGCCTGGAGACGGGCGAAGGCTTTGGCCCCGAAGAAGCGCTGGCCACGCTCGCGTCGCTCCGTGAAGTTGAGGTAGTCCCGGCCAGAATCCCACGGCGCCAGCGCGGCCTGCACGAACTCGAGGTGAGCCCTCACCGCGGCCGCCATCGCCGGTGTCGCGGCGATGCCGACCGCGAATACCGCGAAGCGGGCTTCGAGGGCGCCGAGGGCACCGCTGCCCGGCCTCGAGCGGGCCAGCTCGCCTTCGAGATGTCGCACTTCGACCGACAGGAGCGGCGAGCCCGAATCCGCACCAGCAAGAGGAACGAGGGAGTCGATCGCCTCCTCCGGAAAGTCGGATAGGAGCATGCCGTCTGCGGAGCCCGGCACCGGATGCTCGGGGTCCATGTGCACCTTGCTGAGCTGCTCGACGGGGATCCTCGCGACCGTGTCCAGCACCGGCCCCAGGTCCCGCATGGGCCGAAGCAGCTCGGCGCCGGCCTGCTCGTCCCCCAGATAGATCGCCTCCACGACGACGAACGAGCCTCCACGTAGGTGCTCCGGAATCTCTGGAAGCGGCGGGAAGTTCAGGAAGCGCCCGACCGAGGTCATCTCGTCGGGAACGTCCTCGATCCAGCGGCGCCAGGCGCGCAGGATCTCCGCGCCACGTTCTGCGCCGAAGAACAGGACACCGGCGTAGACCTCGCGGATGGGATAGAGCTCGAACTCGAGCGCCGTCACGATGCCGAAGGCGCCACCGCCTCCGCGCAGGGCCCAGAACAGCTCCGGCTCGGTCTCGCCATCGACGCGAACATGCTCGCCGTCAGCGTTGACGAGCTCGACCGCAACGACGCTGTTCGCTGCCAGACCGTGCCGCCGTCCGAGCCAGCTGAGGCCGCCACCGAGCGTGTAGCCGACGACACCGACGTCAGGCGAGGAGCCGGCAAGCGCGGCGAGGCCGTGCTTCGCTGCCGCCTCATTGACCTCGGCCCACAGGACGCCCGCTTCGACGCGAGCACGGCGTGCCTCGGAATCGATCTCGACGCCACGCATGCGTTCTGTCTTCACGAGCACCGTGTGCGCCAGCGACCCCATCGCGGCTGCGGCATGTCCCGTCCCCTGTGGCGCCACGCGAAGACCGCGAGAGCGCGCCCAGCGAACGACAGCTGCGACCTCCGCGGCGGTCTCCGGCACGGCAACTGCCGCCGGTCGCTGGTCCACGGCGAGATTCCACGCGCGCCGCGCTTCGTTCCAACCAGGGTCGTGCGGTAGCACCAGAGATTCGGTCTTCATCGGAGCCCTCCTGAACGCTCGGGGTTCTTCGCCACACCCTGGCAGTCGCGACGACGGCAGTGGAAGACGGCGGGCCGGTGTCCTGTAGTGCGGCAGACCGTACGATCTCGCAGTGGACGTCGAGGCAAGCGCGCGAACCTGGATCGACGCCTGGATGCGGTCCTGGCGGGCGAAGGATCCCGAGTTGCTGGCACCCGTCTATGCGCCCGACGCCGTCTTTCGCTCGCACCCGTTTCGCACTCCGCAACCGCCCCTCGAGTACGCGCGCTGGGCCTATGCCGAGGAGGAGGGAGATCCGGAGGTCTGGATGGGCGAGCCCCTCGTATCAGGCGATCGCGCGGTCGTCGAATGGTGGGCAGTGGTGGTCGAAAACGGCGAGCTCGTCTCGCTCGCCGGCGCGTCGCTTCTTCGCTTCGACGAGGAAGGTCGTGTCGTGGACCAGCACGACTACTGGGGAAGCGCGCCCGGTCGAACGCCGCCCTGGGAAGACTGGCCTAGCTCAGCGGGGTGACATAGACCTTCCGCTCGCGCGGCCCGTCGAACTCGCAGAAGAAGATCCCCTGGTACGTACCGAGCGCGAGCTCTCCGTCGGAAAGCGGGACGAGAATCTGCGGGCTCATCAGCGACGCACGGATATGTGACGGTGCATTCGGACCGTCCGGGTCCTCGACGTGCTTCCAGTCCCAGCCGTCGTCGACGACCTTCTCCAGTGCCGCTTCGAGATCCCGCGCAACCGCGGGGTCCGCCCCCTCGTTGATCGTCACGCCGGCGGTCGTGTGCGGCACGTAGACGAGTGCGGCAGCCGCCCCGTTGGTCGAATTCACAGCGTTCTGCACCTGCTTCGTGATGTCCACGAGCTGGGTACGGCGTTCCGTTTTGAGCCGGATCTCCTGCACCGCTGCGTATCCTACGAGACGATGGCTGTCGCCCCGCCCTCCGACCGGGAGCTGGACGCGTATCGCGAGCAGGCAGACCGCTTCATCGCGGAGCTGGACGAGGAGTTTTACCTCCACTACGCAGGATTGAAGGAGACGTTCGACCTCGCGCCGATCTACGAACGGCACGCGAACCTGACCGAGCTCGACCAGGTCCGGTCGATCGGGCTTGCGGTGAACGGCAGCGCGCGGGTGCGCGAGCTGTGGCGCTTCGCTTGCGAGGGGTACTTCGGCGACCTCACCCGGGACCACGCCGAGAAGCTCGCCCAACTCGAGTCGGAGCTGCAGGTCAAGGTGGACGGAGAGGAGATCCCCTATCGAATGGTTCGTCCCGCGCTTGCGAACGAGCCTGACCGGGACAAGCGCCGCGAGCTAGACGCTCAGGCGAACGACGTGCTCGACGAGCACATGAACCCGTTGCACCTTGACGCCGCCCAGGTGGTGCAACAAGGCGCGCGCGATCTCGGGTTCGAGAACTACCTCGAGCTCTATCGCAGGGCCCTCCCACCCTCGGCTCTGGACGGGCTCGCCGAGCAATGCACGTCCTTCCTCGCTGAGACGGAGAAGCTGTACGAGGACTGGGCCGACAGGCTCTTCCGTACTCGCGTCGGAGTCTCCCTCACCGAAGCCGAGCGCTGGGATGTGCCGCGATTGTTCCGCGCTCCCGAGTGGGATCCGATGTTCCCGGCGGACCGCATGGTCGCCGCCCTCGAGGGCACGCTGGAGGATCTCGGCATCGACCTGAGCGCACAGGAGAACGTCACGCTCGATCTGGACGAGCGGCCCAACAAGAGCCCGCGCGCATTCTGCGCTCCGATCGAAGTTCCGGACCGCATCGTCCTGGTGATCCAGCCGATCGGCGGGCCGGACGACTGGCGCGCCCTGTTCCACGAGGGCGGCCACACGGAGCACTTCGCCCACACGTCTCGCGATCTCTCGATGGAGGAGAAGCGCCTCGGGGACAACGCCGTCACGGAGGGCTGGGCCATGCTGCTCCAGCACCTGACGGACGAACCGGCGTGGCTGACGCGCCGGCTCGACTTTCCGCGCCCCGGCGAATACGCGGTCGAAGGGGCGACGGGCCTCCTGTATTTCGTGCGCCGCTACGCGGCGAAGCTCCTCTACGAGCTCGAGTTCCATGCTGCAGAAGACGTGACGACGATGCGCGACCGCTATGCGGAGCTCCTGTCGGACGCGCTGAAGATCGCCGTCACCCCGGCCAACTACCTCGCCGACATCGACTCGGGCTTTTACGTCTCCTCCTACCTCCGCTCCTGGGCCTTCGAGGCTCAGCTACGCGCATATCTGAAAGAGACCTTCGGCTCGAAGTGGTTCGCGACCCGCGAGGCGGGTTCGCTCCTGCGCGAACTGTGGGGCGAAGGCCAGCGAATGCGGGCCGAG
>JBKPTB010000075.1:0-20531 GCA_046735315.1 Actinomycetota bacterium | reverse complement strand
GTCGGCGACCGTTCGCAAATCGGACAGCCGACAAACAGCTCAAACACGCGGTCACGGTCGCCGAGGGTTGCTAGCGGTTGCCCTCGTAACGAGGCCGTCTCCGGTCCGAGCCCGGCAGACGCCCTGCAGTGAAGCCTCACTAGGCTGGTTGGCGATTTCAGTCCCTGAGCGCGCGAAGCGCGTTCAGGATGACGCCGACGTCGATCGCCTCTTGCAGCAGCGCGCCCTGGACCGGCGGGAGATATCCGACCGCGGCGGCGCCCATCGCGGCGAACGAGAGGCCGAGACCGACAAGGACGCTTTGCTGCGCGATGTGCAGGGAGCGGCGGCTAATCCTGATCGCGTCTGCGACACGATCGACGCGGTCGACGAGCACGACGGCGTCGGCGGTCGCGGAAGAGACGGTGGCACCGGCTGCCCCCATCGCGATGCCGACATCGGCAGCCGCAAGCGCCGGTGCGTCATTGATGCCGTCGCCGACCATGACGACGTTCCGGAGCTCCTCCTGCCCACGGACTGCGCGCACGACCTCGACCTTCTGCTCCGGGCTCTGGCCGGCGTAGACCCGGTCGACGCCGAGACGCTCGCCGACGGCGACGGCAACCGATTCGCGGTCGCCGGTGACAAGCGCGACGTGGAGAATGCCGACTGCCTGAAGCTTCCCGACCAGCTCACCTGAGTCGTCGCGAACACGGTCGCCGATCAGCAGGACCCCCGCGAGGTGATCGTCGACGGCGACCAGCACCCTCGCGTCGCCGTCGTCGTGGTCCTCGGGAAGGTCAGGCTCGACACCGTTGCCGCGAAGCCAGCGGGCGCTGCCGACGAGGACACGGCGGCCCTCGACCGTTCCGCGGACGCCGTCGCCGAAGCTCTCCTCAGTGCCCTCCGGTATCGCGAGCGGCAGGTTCCGTTCCTCGGCGGCCGCGACGAGCGCCTTCGCGAGCGGGTGCGCGGACATCTGGTCGAGCGACGCCGCCAACCGCAGCGTCTCGTCCGGCACGAGCCCGTCGGCCGAGACGACGCGATCGAGCGCAGGATGGCCCAGCGTCACGGTGCCGGTCTTGTCGAGGAGAACCGAGCGCGCGGCCCCCAGCTGTTCGATCGTCGCTCCTCCCTTGACTACCACACCGGCACGCGCCGCCCGCGACAGACCGGACATGAGCGCAATCGGCGCCGCAAGGATCAGCGGACAGGGCGTCGCGACCACGAAGACCGAAAGCGCGCGGACCGGATCACCCGAGGCCACCCACGCGACGGCCGCGACGATCGTCGTCACGGGTAGCAGCACGATCGCGTACCGGTCGGCCATGCGGACGAACGGCGAGCGCTCGTCCTCGGCTTGCTCCACCAGCCGGACGAGCGCCGCGTATGCACTCTCGCGCGCCGGCCGCAACGCGCGCAGCTCGAACGCCGAGCCGGCGGCGGCAGTGCCGCTGCGGACGCTGCCGCCCCGTCGAACCGTCACCGGCAGCGGCTCACCCGTGAGCGCCGACTCGTCGACGATAGCCTCGTCGCTAACTACCATCCCGTCGACCGGAACGACCTCGCCCGCGCGCACCAGCACCACCTCGTCGACCGTGACCTCGTCGACGTCGACCTCGACGAGGGCGCCGCCGCGACGCACGAGCGCTGACCGAGGCGCCCGCTCCACGAGCGCCGTCAGGTCACGCCGCGCCCGCTGCCCTGCCGCCTCCTCGAGCGCGTTGCCGCCTGCGAGCATCAGCGCAACGACCGCGCCCGCCAGGTACTCGTGGAGCGCCAGCGCGCCTGCCATCGACACGAGCGCGATCGCGTCGACGCCAACATCGCCGCGACGCAGTGAGCGCAGGACCGACCACGTCAGCGGCACGAGCGACATCGCCGTCGTCGCCGTCCAGACCCAATCGGCCTCGCGATGAAGGTCGGCTGCGGCAAGACAGAGGCCGGATGCGACACCAATGAGAGCTGCGAGCGCCAGCGACCGTGCGGAGCGTCCACGCAAGGCTACGAGCAGATGCTTAGCGTTCGCCTGCAGGTCTTCCCGCGGCTGCGTCGTCGCCATCGTCCAATCCTCCCTCCGCCGCGCCGACTCCGCCTCAGCATGAACACGGAAACGAGCCGCGGGTTTCCCGAACATCGATCACGCTGCTACCGTGCTGCAGCCTCCGAAGGCCACACTCGGCGCCTGGCAACAGATCGTCGGTGGCGACGTCGTCGTACTCCAACCGGGTGGTGAATAGCTCGTCGCGGACGAATTAGTCGTCCGCGCCCTCGTCCGTGATGTGGCCGTGCCGGGGCCGGATCACCGACGCCGGCGCCGCGGGCACGCGCGCCTGCGGCTTGAGCTTTCCAACGGGATCGCTTCCGGATGCGGCGTAGTCGAGTAGCGCAAGGTTCGCAAAGATCGCTGCGGCCGCTGCGGCCGCGATGAGCAGAAAGATCGCGAGGCGACGACTCACGCGGCCAACGCTAGCTCACGCCGGAGCGCCCCGACCGCCGCCGGCCGGTTCGCCGCAAGCGCGGCGACCAGGCGCCCGTCCGCGGCGCGGTAGCGGGCGACGAACTCGGAGTCGTCCCCCTCGAGCTCGACCCCCTCCGCAGCGCCGGTGTCGCCGACGAGCTGTATCCGCAGGCCGAACTGGTCCGACCAGAAGAACGGTGCCGGCCTGGGCACCGGGTCGAGGCCGAGTATCCGCCGGGCCGCAGCCACCCCGTCGGCAGCTGCGCTCGTCCAGTGGCCGGGCCCGCCGGCCGCGTCGCCCGCAAGCTCGACGCCAGGAGCGAGGCGCGCAAGCTCGCGCTCGGGCTCGACGCCGATCGCGACGAGCGCGACGTCGCACGGGATGACTGTTCCGGTTACGAGCTCGACGCCGGTGACGCGCCCCGATCCTTCTGCCTCGAACGCGGCCGCGACCGCCTTCGTGCGCAGGTCGACGCCGTGCGCTCGATAACGACGAGCGAGCACCGCTCCCAACTCGGGCCGAAGGACGCTTGCCAACGGCGCTTCGCCGGCCTCGAGCATCGCGACCTCGAGCCCTAGCTCTGCCGCAGTTGACGCCACCTCGGCTCCCACGAACCCGCCCCCGACGACGACGAGCCGCCGTCCCGGCTTCAGCTCCGCGCGAAGCCCCAGCGCGTCCGCCAGGGTCCGCAGGACGTGGACGCCGGTCGGGACCTCGAACGGAAGCCTCCGCGGCTTCGCGCCGGTCGCCAGCACGAGGCCATCCCCCCAACCGAGCTCGCGGCCGCGGTCTGTGAGCGCGATCCGCCGGGTCGGGTCGAGGCGGATGACGCGGTGGCCGAGGAGGAGCTCGATTCCGTGCTCCCGCCAGAAGGTCGTCGGTCGGAGCAGCAGCTTCTCGCGAGGGCGCGTCCCCGCCAGGAGCTCCTTGGACAGGGCAGGGCGCTCGTACGGCGGGACGGGCTCGTCACCGACGAGCACGACCGCTCCCGCGAAGCCTTCGGCGCGCAGGGTCTCGGCGCAGCGGGCGCCGGCGAGGCCGGCGCCCACTACGAGGACCTTCTCGGTTTTCACGCCGCCTCTTGTTGGCGCACCTCGATCGCAGCCATCGGGCACGCCGCGGCAGCGTCGAGGACGACCGGGTCGTCCGACCGCCCGAGGCGGACGGTCGCGTTCCCGCCGGCGTCGAGCTCGAAGACTTCCGGCGCGAGCTCGGCGCACGCGCCGAAACCGCTACACAGCGAGCGGTCGATCAGGATCTCGTACATGGGCTCCTCCTTTGGTCGTGCGTTTGGATGAGCGGGTGAGCGCACGCCACGCCGTCGCGAAGGCGACCGCGCCGACGGCGCCGAGGTACAGGCCGAGCGCCCAGGGACGTGTCGTGTCCGTGCCGGCGCCGAGGCCGTGCACCGTCGCCGCGGCGAAGACGGCGTAAGTCGTCCAGTGCAGACGCCGCCAGGCCCTCGTGCCGATCGCCGAACGGACGCGGACCGAGACGACGATCAAGGCCGCGAGCTCGGCGGAGACGACACCGAATCCCGTCGAGACCGGGCGGTACGGCGCGAGCCCGGGAACGACGAGCGCCGGCAGCCCGATCTTGACCGTCGAGTCGAGGACGAGCGCGATCCCGTGGACCGCGACCGCGCCAAGCGCGAGCAGCGCCAGGAACCGGTGCACGTCCGTCACCGAAGCCGCCTTCAGCGCGCGACCGAACGGCCGCGACTTCAGGACGAGCCCGGCGAGCACCGAGGTCGTCAGGAGCACGTATGCGGTCAGTCCGCTCGCGCGGGCGACGATCCAGAAGGTCGGGTCCCTCACGACGTCCTCGTCACCGTGATCGGGGGCAGGCTGACCACGCGGACCGAAGGTGCGCTCGTGGCAGCGGGGGCGCCGCTCGCCGCGAGCTGAGCCTGTCTGGTCGGGGAAGCTTCGGCACGCTTGACTGCGGCGATCTCACTCAGCCGTTCGCGCAGATGGACGCGGTAGACCGCCCAGCGGTGCCGGACAATCCGGCTGACGACGACGCTCTCGTGCCGCAGTCGCTGCTCGCGCGCCGCGAGCGCGGCCGTGCGCGGGTCGACGCGCGGCGCCGCACGCTTCGACCACGGGTGCGCGGCGACCGTCGCCCACGTGAGAAAGAAGACCAAGAGGGCGAGCGCGACAGCGTAGGACCGGCCGGCATGACTAGTCATCGCCGCCTCCTTCCGCGTCGCCGGCGTCCTGGTCGTCACCGTGCGAGTGGTGCTTGACGACGACGATCGGCGGCGGGCGCTGGTAGATGACACGCTGCGAACTCGCTGCGGACGCGCCCGCGACCTGAACCGGCGCCGGTGGGTGCACCGCCGGGACGGGCGGCAGCTTCGGCGGCCGGCGCCGAAGCGATTGCCGGAGCGCGACCTCGATCCGGTCGAGCCGGTGCGCTCGCGCGGCGATCGCAGCGCTCGTCGCGGACGGGCGGGCCGCGGCGGTCTGGCCGAGCCTGACCGTCCGCGTCGTCGCGAGCGTTCCGAAGACCGCGGCGAGACCGAGGATCACCGCGACGGCGGCGGCGTGGAGCTTGTTCATGGCGACCTCCGAGTAGACGCTTCGACGCTACGGGGCGACGGGTCATCGCCGAGCCGGCGTTGGGCAAAGGTTTTCGAGCGGACGGCAAAGATTCGGCAAACACGTCTCGATCCGTTCACCGGGTGCGTCAGGATTGGCGTATGCGCGTACTTGTGGTCGAGGACGAGCGCGCGATCGCGGAGCCGCTCGCCGAAGGCCTGCGCCGTGAGGGCTTCGAGGTCGAATGGGCGCCGACCGGCAGCGCAGCGCTCGAGGCCGCGAGGGCCGACCTCGTCCTCCTCGATCTCCGTCTCCCTGACATGGACGGGCTGGACGTCTGTCGCCGGCTCCGCGAACGGTCCGACGTGCCGATCATCGTCGTCACGGCCCGTGGCGAGGAATCCGACCGCGTCGCGGGCCTCGAGCTGGGTGCCGACGACTACGTCGTCAAGCCGTTCGGGCTGCGCGAGCTGATCGCCCGGATTCGGGCGGTCAGCCGCCGCGGGCGCGTCTCGTCGCGGGACGACGGCGCGGTGCGAATCGGCGAGCTCGAGGTCGATCCCCGCACCCGCCGCGTGCGGCTCGGCGGCAACGCCATCGAGCTGACGCCGAAGGAATTCGACCTGCTCGCGTCGCTCGCACGCGATCCAGGAGCAGTGGTCTCCCGCCACCGCCTATTGGACGAGGTGTGGGAGACGAGCTGGTACGGCTCGTCGAAGACGATCGACATGCATGTCGCAGCGCTGCGCCGCAAGCTCGGCGACCCGGGCTGGATCGAGACGGTCCGCGGCGTCGGCTTTCGGCTGAGGACGTGAGCAAACGAATCCTCGTCGGCTTCCTCGGCCTCGTCGTCGTCGTGCTCGCAGCGCTGGAGATCCCCCTCGGCGTTCAGTTCGCGCGCACCGAGCAGCGGACGCTCGAGACGAAGGTCGAGCACGACGCGACAACGCTCGCCTCGATCGCGCCGGACACACTCCGCCGCCCGACGCAGGCGCGGCTGCGGGCGATCGCCGCCATCGCATACCGCTACCAGCGCAAGACGGGCGGACGCGTCGTGATCGTCAACCGCCAGGGCATCGCCGTGATCGACACGAACGGCCACAGCCCCGGCGTGACCAGCTTCGCCTCTCGGCCCGAGATCGCGCGTGCCCTCGGCGGTGACGTCGCCAGCGGGACACGCAACTCCGAGACCTTGCACACGCGTCTTCTCTATGTCGCGGTCCCCGTCGCCGCGAACGGGCGAATCGAAGGCGCTGCCCGCATCACGTATCCGACCTCGGCAGTCGACTCACGCGTCCGTCGTTACTGGCTCGTCCTCGCTGCGATTGCGGCGATCGTCATCGCCGTGGCGGTCGTCACCGGCATCGTCATCTCCGCCTTCATCGTCAGGCCGCTGCGCCGTGTCGAGAGCACCGCGAAGTCGGTCGGGGCCGGCGACCTGACCGCACGCGCGCCCGAAAACGAAGGTCCACCCGAGATCAGGTCTCTCGCCGCGCAGCTCAACGAGACCGTCACGAAGCTGGAGCGGCTGCTCGCCTCGCAAGATGAGTTCGTCGCGGACGCGTCGCACCAGCTGCGGACGCCGCTAACGGCGCTGCGCCTTCGCCTGGAGAACCTCTCCCGCGACGTCGCCGCCACAGGACGGCCGGAGCTCGAGGGCGCGCTCGACGAGGTCGAGCGGCTCGGGAACCTCGTCGAGGCGCTACTCGCGCTCGCTCGAGCAGATGCGCGGCAGGAACCGCCCGGCCGCGTCGACCTCGATGCCGTCGTGTGCGAGCGTGTCGGCAACTGGTCAGCCTTGGCAGCGGAGCGGAATCTGCGCCTCCTCCCCGACTACGGCGGCGCGTCGAAGGCCCGCGGGACCCAGGAGCGCATGCGCCAGGTGCTGGACAACCTCGTCGAGAACGCAATCGAGGCCTCGCCCGTAGACGGGAGGATCACCGTCACAACCGCCGTCGCGCCGCCTTGGGTCGAGCTCCGTGTCCGCGACGAAGGGCCGGGGCTGACCGCCGAACAACGCGAGCGCGCATTCGACCGCTTCTGGCGGAACCGTGACGGTCAGGGAACCGGGCTCGGTCTGGCGATCGTCCGCCGCCTAGTCGAGCAGGACGGTGGCACCGTCGAGCTTCGCGCCGCGCCCGACCGCGGCCTCGAAGCGGTCGTCCGGTTCCGCTCCGCCTAACGTCGGAACCTTGGCCGATGCTTGGCAAACCTTTGCCCTTCGTTGCCCCGACCTTGCATCGCGACGGAGTAGACGTACGGGCATGGACGAACAGCGACAAGATCCGACACACGGCCGGCGTGCGGCCCTCGTCCTCGCGGCGGTGCTCGCGGCGACCACACTGACGGGCGGAGCAGCGGTGAGCGGACTGGCGCGCCACGCGCACGTGGCCGGCGCGGCGCCGATCGTGCAGCAACCCGCTCCGCCTCAGAGGGGTGCCGACTGGGAAGGCGGCGACTAATGCGGCGCGTCTGGGCGGCCGTCCTATCAGTCTGGGCGCTGCTCGCGCTCGTCGCGGTCATCGCCTGGTCGCGACCGCCGGCGCCCGTCGCTCAGCCCGCAGCCCGCACCGTCGTCGTGCGCACCGCCAACGGCCGACACCGCACGATCGTGCTCGCGGTGCCGCCGCACGCGACAACGCAGACTTCGCCGGGGGCGGCCCCGCAACCCGCGGTTCCCGTCGGTCAGAGCACGATCGTCGTGAACCCCGGGGCCGGTGCGAGAAACAACTGAGATGACGCTCGTGCGTCTGCAGTTCAGAGCCATGGGCACGACCTGCGAGCTCGCGGTCGCCGCGACTCCCGAAGAGGAGCCTCACGCGCGGGGAGCACTCGCCGCCGGTCTCGCCGAAGTCGAGGCCTGCGAGCAGGTCCTGACGCGGTTCGACCCGACCAGCGACCTGTCGCGGCTCAACGCGGCGGCGGGCGCGTGGATCGAGGTGGACGTGAGGCTCGTTGCCGCGCTTCGTGCCGCGGTTCGAATGCGGCGGGCGACGCAGGGCCGTTTCGACCCCACGATCCTCGCGCCGCTCCTCGCAGCCGGTTATGACCGGACGTTCGACGAGCTCACCGACCGACGCCCCCGGACGGCTGCCGGCTGGCGGAGAGGAGCCGAGATCTCGGTCGACGAGGAGGGCTGCCGCGCCCGTGTGGAAAGCGGCGGCGCCGTCGACCTCGGCGGGATCGGCAAGGGCTTCTCCGCCGCTCGGGCCATCGAGTCGATGCGTCTCGCGTGGCCGGCGCTGCACGGTGGCTTCGCGGATCTCGGTGGCGATCTTGCCTTTGCCGGGCGGCCGCCCGACGACGACGCGTGGCGCGTCGCCGTCGCCGACCCACGAGCGCCCGGCTCGACGCTGACGACGCTCGCCCTGACCGGCGGGGCGGTCGCGACGTCCGGGCGCGACCGACGGCGGTTCGGCCCGGGTAAGACGCTGCACCACCTGATCGATCCCGAGACGGCCGCACCGGCCGTGCGCGGACCGCTTTCGGTCACCGTCGTCGCAGACGGCGCGGCCGAGGCGGAGGCGCTCGCGACGGCCTTCGCGATCTCGGCGCTCGACGAAGTGCGCCGGCGAGTGCGGGAGCATGGGGTGGCGGCGCTCTACATCCCGAATGAAGGCTCCGTGACGATGCTTGGACCCGTACCGATCGCGCGGCGCTACCGGATCGAGATCGCCTCGTGACCACGGTCGCCACCGGCATGCCGATCGCCTGGATCATCGCGCGCGCGGCCGGCCTCGTGGCGTTCGCCCTGCTTACGCTGTCGATCTGGCTCGGTCTCGCGATGAGCACGAAACTCCTCGGAGCGAGGCACCAGAGGAGCTTGTTCGGCTGGCACCGAACGCTCGTCTGGACCGGGCTGTCGATGCTCGTGGTGCACGCCGGCGCCGTACTTCTCGACCCCGTGCTCCACTTCAGCCTCGTCGCCGCGACGGTGCCGTTCGCTGCGCCGTGGCGACCGACGGCGATCGCCGCAGGCGTCGTGACTGGCTGGCTCTCGCTCATGCTCGCCGTTTCGTTTCGGCTCCGGAAGTGGATCGGCCAGCGCGGCTGGCGGCGGTTGCACTACGCGAGCTTCGCGGCCTTCGCGCTCGCGGTCGCGCACGCGCTCACAGCCGGAACGGATCTGGCCGGGGTCCGCGGCCTCGTCGTCGCCGCGGTAGCCCTCGGGCCCGTGCTGTGGCTCGGCTTCGCGCGCGTGCTGCTCCCGCGGCCACCAGCGCGACGTCAGGCGGTCGCCGCGGCTTAGGGAGATCAGCCCCGCATCCTCCGCGCTCGTTCGAGATCTGCTACCTGATCGGACGCTTGGAGGCGTCGCTAGAGTCGGGAATCTGGCGCGCACTGGCGCGAAGATGTTCCTTTGCAGCATCTTTGCGTCGAGTCTCGGTTACGCGAACCGACGACTAAACACTTGGACGCCCTGAAACCTAGGCGACGGCCGACCTGACCTTCTCGATCGCACCGCTCTCGGCTGCCTCTCCTCCGCCCGCCGCATTCGCGACGGACTGTGCCACCTCGATGACGAACTCCCGGTACGGCGCCACCTCGTCGGGAGCCTTCGACTCGAGCGTCGTCTTCGCGGTCTGCAATGCGGCGACGGTTTCGCTCTCCACTTTGTCCGGGGATGTCCTCACACCGAACCCCGTCCCGTGTAGATCCGCGAGTTCTCGCACGAGCTCGCTCGAACTGCTCTGTTTCGCCTGTGCGACGTGCTTGCTAAGAGCACCGGCCTCCTTGAACGTGTCGAAGAAGCTGCGATCGCTCAGGGACACGAGCAGGCCGGCTCCGACCACGCCCCTCTGTAGAGATTCCCATTCCTCGTCGGTGAAATCCGCTCTCTTTGCCACGACTCCTCCTCGTTTGGGTGTGTTCGCCATGCACACAACACCGCGACTTCAGCTCGTTTCGTGCTTCGGTCGAGTTGCGAACTCGCCCGGATCGCCCTCCAGTGAGATCGGATCGACCTTCCAGCCCAGGTCGTCGTGCGCGTGCCGTGCAACGACATGCCCCTCCGCGTCCAACTCGACGACTTCGCCGCGAACCGCGGTGCTCTCGTCCTCGGTGCGGTTCCCATGGGCGTCGTAGAGGAACGTCTCGATCCTCCTACCTTCGTTGCTGTCGCTCATCGCTCACCACTCTTCCGCATCTCGCACCTGCGACTACGGGGCTGGATCGCGGGGCGGCTCGAACTCCGAGAGCTCGTCCTCCGCCGTCTCCGCTCCTTCGGTTTCGGCGAACGTGCCGAACCGGTCCCGCTCGAGCTCGGCTTCGCCCCGATCGGCAATGCCGTACTCCTCTCGCTGGGCCGCTTCATTGCCCGCCCCTGAGGACGAAGTCCGCCTCCGAATCCAATCGCCGAGGCCCACGAGGACATCTTAGGGGTCGCTGCCCCGCTCGATGCGGCGCGCGATCGGCTCAGCCCACGCACCCTGGGAGCGCATCTGCGCGGCGGCTCGCTCGACGTCGTATGCGGTCCTGCGCGGACGTAGCTCGCCGTCCTCGTAGAGCGCCCAGGCCGCGCGCGGGTCGCCGTCGAGCGGCGCGCCGACGCTTCCCGGATTCACCAGGTACGTGCCCTTCGGTCCGGGGCGTTCGAACTGCCGGTGACTGTGACCGAACAGGATCGTGCGGTCCGACTCGCCCGCCAGCATGCGCTCCTCGTCAGGCTCCGGTTCAGGCGCGAAGCTCTCGATGTCGGAGGCAGGGCAGCCATGGCAGACGAGTATTCCGTCCAGCTCTGCTTGCTCGGGAAGCTCGTACAGGAGCGCAACGAGGTCCGAGCCGAGTGCGGCGCGCGCCGCGGACACGGCAGCAGTCACGAGCTCCTTCGCACTGCTGGGAACCTCCGGCTCCTCCCGAAGCCATCGATCGACGTTGCCTCGGATCCACGCGACCGCAGGCACATCCGCGAGGAGCTCTACCGTCTCGCGCGGCCACGGACCGAAGGTGGCGTAGTCGCCGCCGAACAAGTACCTGGTCGCCCCTGCTGCCTCGACATCGCCCAGCACGGTCTCCAGAGCGGCCAGGTTCCCGTGAATGTCGTAGAGCACGGCGATCGGCGATTCGTTCACCCACGACTCCCGTCTGATCCGAACGCCGGCGCAACCGGCTGGCAGGCACTCAAAGGCGTCACGGCAAGCCGTCGACGTCCAGCTCGGGCTTCCGGACGCGCTCGAAGCCGGCGATGCCGACGAGTCACGACCTCGTATCTGAAGGAGACGTCGCTCGTCATAGCGACGTGGGCAAGGTCAGCTGGAAGAGCTCGGGCGCCACCGCCACGTAACCGAGCCGGCTATAGAACGACCTTGCGCGCCAGTTGTCCGCCTCTACGACGATGTCGACGGCACGTGCATGCGTTGCAATCGCGTAACCCTCGGCATGCTCGAGCAGTCTGTGCCCGATCCCGCGCTGCTCGTGCCCGGGCGCGACGAGGAGGTGCTCCACGACCACGTGTTTGCGACGCTGCCGGAGAGCGACGTAGCCGGCGACCTCCCCGTCCTCATGCGCGACGAAGATGATGTCCCGCGCAAGTGCGTCGAGCACACGGCGGTCGTTCCAGCCGGCAGACTCCTCGAAACAGCATTTCGCGAGCCCGAACAGCCGGCCCAGCTCTTCGTCTCGCAGCGGAGAGATCTCTAGCGCGTTCGCCATGACGGAAGCAGTTGCGACATGTCGCGTCTCCTTTCGCTCGTCCTGGATCAGACTGCAGCGTGCGCCCCACGCGTGCCGAGCTCGACGACAGAGCCGTGGAAGTCGACCAACGCGTACCGCCCGCGATCGAGCCGTCCGGGGGTAACGAGGAGGCTCGTGCCGAGTCGCTCCTCCGCCGGCTCGTCGCCGGCCGTCACCACCATGTGCGGCCGGTAGGTGTTGATGAGCTCAGCCAACACCTCGCTGCCGCCCTCCTGAAGTCCCTTGTGCCGCGGTCGGGTCGTGAACAGAAAGACCTTCTGATAATCCTTGAACTCGCCCACCACCTTCAGGCTGTATTCGGCCTCCCAACCGGGATAGCGGATCAGCGCCTCCTCCGAACGCACCACGTCCTGATCGTCGTCGATCTCGCCCCCCATCCCCGCGAACAGAACGTGGTCCGGCCCGATCGCGGCCGTTGCGTGGACGCCTCGTAGCTTTGGATAGGCGATTTCCATGTTGTAGGACTCGCGCAGGTAGTCGGCGAGCGGCGCGTCGTTCTTTCCCGGCACCCAGTACGCGGGGAGCCCCGAATGACCCAGCGCTTTGAAGAGCCCCCGATAGACGTCCGCCCTGCTCCACGGCGCGCCCAGGTCACCGACGACGGCCACGGCGTCGACCGGCTCGTCGCCGAGCTCCTCGAGAAGCGTTTCGAGCGCCTCGACCTCCCCGTTCAAGCCGCCGACTGCGAGCAGCTTCCGAAAGTGCTTTGCCACCATTTTCCTCCTCGGTCGAGATCGACTGCGTGCGTTCCGATCAGGCCGCCGCGGGCTCGGGCTCCCTGACGGAGGGAGAATCGGCCCGGAAGTGAGCACGTGCCGCGCTGACTTCCTTCGCGTGGGCTTCCCCCCATTCGGAGAGTGCAACTAGTGGCTCGGTCATGGTCCAACCGAGCGGCGTCAGCGAGTACTCCACTCGAACGGGAACCTCGGCGTAGATCTTGCGGGCCACCAGGCCGTCACGCTCGAGTGCACGAAGCGTGTCTGTCATCACCTTCTTCGAGACGTTGGGTAGGCACGCGAGCAGTCGTCCGTGGCGTCGGACCCCACGGGCCATGAAGAACAGAAGATGCACCTTCCACTTGCCGTGCAAGACGTCGAGCGCGTCGTCGACACGCTGGATGAGATCGAGATCACCACGGCAGGGCGCTGGCACCTGCGACGGCTCCGACCTCCGAACCATTGAGACTCTGACGAGACCGTTCCCGGACACTGGTCCCCCCTTTTCGCTGGACTCTTCCCGTTGGCACCTTCCCAGGAACAACGCCCTGTCGCATCCAGATATGCCTAGTTCCGAGCTGGCGCCTTTGGCCCGAAGATCGACCCTCCCTCGCAAGTCCCGCGGAGCGTGCACCTGGCAAGGGCCCTGGTGGTGTCCAGGTACCCATCAGATCGGGTATGGGAGGTGCCATCCCTAGAGGAGATCTTGATGGCCGCCACCAACCAAGCCGTTTGTCAACGCCACGGACGAGGAGCCCGAGGTCGAACGATGCGGAGCACGACACCGCCACGTAATCACGGCCCGACATTTCGCCGCAGGGCTCGCCGCCGCGATACTGGAGGGCGTTGGCAGCGCTGCGCCCGGACAGCCCATTCGAAGGACGGATCGTGCGGGTCGAGCCGATCGCGGAGCATCACCGTGACGGCCTTCGGGAGGCCGCCGAGCGCGAGCCTCAGATCCATCGCTTCACCGGGATGTACCTGCTCGGCTTCGATCGCTGGTTCGACGAAGCGGTCTCCAGCGAGACCGAGGTCCCGTTCGTGGTCCACGTGGACGGCAGGCCGGTCGGCTCGACCCGCTATCTGAACATCGAACCGTTCCACCGGCGGACGGAGATCGGCTGGACCTGGCTCGAGCGTCCACAGTGGGGAACCGGCGCGAACATCGAGACGAAGTACCTTCTCCTTCACAACGCATTCGAGCATTGGGGCGCGATGCGCGTCGAGTTCAAGACTGACGCCCGAAATCTCCGCGTGCGCGGAGCGCTGCTCGGCATCGGCGCAACCTTCGAGGGCATCTTCCGCAAGCACATGGTGCTGCCCGACTCGATCCGCGATTCGGCGTGGTACGCAATCGTCGACGACGACTGGCCGGCGACGAAGGCGCTACTCGAACGGAAGATCGACCGGCATCTCGGCGCCGTTGACTGAATAGTCAATCTGTTTGCCGTTCGAGCGTGGCGGCAACCACCATCAGGCATCGCCCCGACCGGACTCGTCCGGAATCTCGACTCGGAGGAACGTACTATGCGATCAGCCTGCGCTCTCGCGCGCATCGGGCTTCTCGCGGCTCTCGTGGCCGCCCTCGCCGGGGCTGTCGGCGCCTCGCCCGCCTCGGCCTCACCGACCAATCCCAAGCACTTCTTCTGGGCGCCCGGGCAATCCCCGACGGGCACCGTCGGCTCGCTCTCGAACGACATCATCTACCACGGTGGGAACGCGGGTCCCGACGCGATCGGCGTCGAGGTCAAGCCCGCGGTCTACCTCGTCTACTGGGGAAGCGAATGGGCGACCGGGTTCACGACGCCCGACGACAACGGCACCCTGTACTCGAGCAAGACGCTGCAGAACTACGTCAACTCGTTCATGGCAAACGTCGGCGGTAGCCCATGGGCCGCTGTGCAAACGCAGTACTGCCGCAACGTGCCGGCCGGGACGACGAGTTGCGCTGGCATCCCCGGCGCCGAGTACATCACCAACCCGAAGCACCAGCTGAAGGGTGTCTGGACCGATCCGACGCCCGTGCCGGACGACATCGTCGCTCTCGGCCTGGCCGAGAACCTCGTCGACGATCCGATCGCGAGGGAGGCTCAGCGCGCTGCGGCTCACTTCCAGTACGACCCGCAAGCGACGTACATCATCTTGACGCCGCCGCGACCGATCGCGACGGGGCAGCCTGTCTACTGCGGCTACCACACGCAGACCACGAGCATCGACGGCCTCGGGAATCCATTCCGGATCCAGTACTCCTTCATTCCGTTCCAGAACCAGGATTGGCCGGCTCTGGGGACCGATGGATGCGGAATGCACAACGTCAACGCGACGAGCAACGCGTTCGGGAACGGCATCTTCGACAGCTGGAGCATCGTCGTCGGCCACGAGTACTCCGAAGCGGTCACCGATCCCGATAACTTCTTCGCGGTTCAGGACGGTTGGAACGATGACCAGACGAGCGAGAACGCAGACAAATGTGCGTGGTACCACACCCAGAACATCACGCTCGGAGGACACCAGTACGCGATCCAACCGACGTGGAGCAACGAGGCGTTCGACGCCGGCAAGGACGGCTGCGCCGTCTCGCGCTAGCGCAAGTCGGAAGGACGGCGAAGGCCGGAAGAGATTCCGGCCTTTTCCGTCCGCTCGGGCCCGGGCATCAGCTGAGTCTTGAGGGTGGCGTTCGACGCCCTGCAGTCGAGACACCGAAGGGAGCCGGCGGCAGCGAGGGACTCATCGAGACGGCGGCCGCACGCGAGACAGCGGAGGCCGCCTCGCGTCTCTTCGGCGTCGGCTGCCTCGTCCCAGCTCGCCATGTCAGTTCTTCTTGGAGGGAGCCTTGATGGCCCGGGAGGTATAAGCGAACGGGTGGCGATAGACCTCCGCTGCCTCGTCGCCGCTCACCGGGACGACGATCTCCTCGCCCGTCAGCCCGTCGTAGGCGAAGACGCGCAGCGTCTCGTCGCTTCGATCCCAGACGAGAGCCACCGCGATCGAGCCGCTCTTCCGGGTAGCGAGATCGACCACTTGCTCCATGAGCTCAGCATCCTCTTTGCAGGGAGAAACGCGCTATTCGAAGGGCGCAAGACGCCTAGACCCGCGATTGGGACAGCGGAGGCGCCCGGCCGGCGCCGGGCGCCTCCTTTCCGCGCTCGCCCTAGGAGATGGTGAGAGCCAGCGCAGGCAGCTGGCCTCGAATCTCGCCGGCGGCGTTCTTGCGGGTGTGCACGTTGACGTAGGCGCGGCCCGACTCCAGTGCGGACAGCACGGACGCATTGACGGTGGCCCGTCCGCTCGCGCCGCTCTTGCACGGATTGCAGAGCGGGACGATCACCGGACCGGCGACTCCACGCCGGCCGCTGTGGATGTGCGCGGCGACCGCCTTGCCCGTCAGGCGGCTGAACGTCAGACGCCATGCGACCACGGCCGACGATCCTGCCTTCGTCACCGTCGCCGTGAAGGTGCCGCGGGCACGGCGCACCTTCCCCTTGGGCTTCGGCCGTTCCTGGCTCGCGCGCATCGCAACCTTCACGCTTGCAAGCGATGAAACCTGGCCGCGGATCTCTCCCGCGGGATTCGTCTTCGTGTGGACGTTCACGTACGCGCGGTCGTTCTGGATCGCCTCGAGAACCGTCGCATTGATGTTTGCGGTTCCGGTCGCGCCGCTCGTGCAGGGAGCACACAGCGGGACGACCACGGGTCCCGGCGTGCCCCGCGCGGCGATGTGGATGTGCGCCGCAGTGCCCGGTCCGGTGAGATTGCTGAACGAGAGCTGCCAGCTGAGCACCGTCCCCGCGTCGGACTTCGTCAAGGTGGCGGTGAACGTCCCACCCGCGGAGCCGACATCCCCCTTGGGCGCGGGAACCTCATCGGAGGCCGCCATCGTGGCACCGATCTCGACCTTCGTCGCCTGGCTGCGCGCGCTGGCACCGCCCGCCACCACGAGCGCGACCGCGATGCCTAGTAAGCCGAACTTCTTCACGGTAGTCCTCCTGCCCGAATCGGGATCGCCGTTCGACCCCTGTGACCCGGGGTACGGAACCCTCCTCAGACCGGATTTCTGCGCGTCCGGCATCATGGCGCGATGCGAGGGGCGGGTCTGGCGTGCGTCGCCGTGCTGGTCGGGCTCGTCTGCCTGGGCCCGGGGTCCGGGTCGACACGCGCGGACGACTGGGAAGCCGTTCAGGTGCGGGTGGTCACCATCCACTACCGCACCCATGACGGGCGCCGCCGTGCTGCTGACGTCGTGCTGCCGGATTGGTATGGGCCACATAACAACCCACCACTACCGCTGATCGTCTCGCCGCACGGTCGAGGCGTCTCCGCTCGGGAGAACGTCAATCGCTGGGGGAACCTCCCGGCGCTCGGGTCGTTCGCTGTGGTCAATCCCGAAGGCCAGGGAAGACGGTTCGAGCGCTTCTCTTGGGGCTATCCCGGGCAGATCGAGGACCTTGCGCGCATGCCCCGCATAGTGGACTCAGCGATTCCCTGGCTGCGTGTTGATTTGCGGCGCGTGTACGCCTTCGGTACCAGCATGGGCGGCCAGGAGACGCTGCTCCTGCTCGCTCGTCATCCCTCGCTCCTTGCCGGCGCCGCTGCGTTCGATCCGGTCACCAACATGGCAAGCCGCTACCGCGACTTTGCGAGACTCGGCTGCAACACGAGATGCGCCGGGAGATGGGGCGACTCGATCGGGTCGGGGCTGCGACAGTTGGCGCGCGAGGAGATCGGAGGAACACCGGCTACACATCCCCGTGCCTACGCGCGGCGGAGCCCGTTGAGCTACGCCCGCGCGATCGCCAACTCCGGAGTGCCGCTGCAACTCTGGTGGAGCAGATCGGATCGCGTCGTCAAGGCGCGAGACCAGTCCGTCCCGCTCGCGCGTGCGCTGCGTCGGCTCAATCCGGCCATGCCCCTTCAGACCTTCGCCGGCTCGTGGCCGCACTCGGCCGACATGCATCCCTACTTCATGCTCATCCCCGCGCTCAAGAAGTTCGGGCTGATGTCTACGCGCAGTCCCGCATCACTGAGCCGCGCCCGCGCGCGACCGGTGCACCGGCTGTTGCCCTGGCATAAGGCCGTCCTCGACGCCCAGGGGAGGCTGCTGCCCTGGTACAGGCCAGGCGCCGGACTCGGCTATGACCACGTCCTCCGCCTCGGCTGGAGCTTCATCGAGCATCGGGTGCCGCGCGATCCGAGGACGCAGTCGAAGGTCTTTCTCAACTTCGCGGTCTTCGACGGACAGACTCTGCGCGGGATCTACTGGCAGCACAATCCTGCGTTCCTAAACGCAGCGTTCGTCGATTCGCTCGTGGCGTGGTACCCGTATTCGGCAGACCGCCGGGCGATCCGCGCGGTGCGTGAGATGCTCGACTACCAACTCGCGCACGGCACCACGCCCGCACGCTGGTCGTGGCCGGGAGTCCCGTTCGCTACGGCCTGTGCGGGCGAGCGGAGCTACGGCCGCTGCCTGGCCGGTCTCCCTCGGGGTTTCTACGGCGGCGTCGAGACGGACAAGGTCGGCCTCCTCGGCCTCGGTTACCTCCTCTTCTACGAGCTCACCGGTAACCGCCGCTATCTCGGTGCTGCCGTGCGAGCAGGAAACGCCCTGGCGAAACACGTGCGCACGGGCGACGCAACTCACACACCCTGGCCCTTCCGCGTGGATGCTCGGACCGGCCGGGTGCTCGACGGCGCGCAATTCGGGGGCATGGTCGTCGGGCCCGTTCGGCTGCTCGACGAACTTATCGAGGTGGGCGCCGGCAACACGCCGGCCTACCGGCGCGCGCGCGATGTCGCGTGGACCTGGCTCCTCAACAACCAGCTCAATCGCGACAGCCAGGCGTGGAACCGCTGGAGCGGCTTCTACGAGGATGTTCCGTTCAACCCGCGAAGCCGGAATCAGGCGTCGCCGACGCTGACTGCGCACTACTTGCTCACGCGTGAGTCGCCGGAAACCGTCGACCCACTCTGGGACGAGCACGCCTCGTCACTCCTCGCGTGGGTCCGCTCGTCATTCGGACGCGGGCCGTTCCTCGGCGCCTGGGGGATAGACGAGCAATGGGCGCCGGGAAAGAACGGCTGTTGCTCTCGCGTCGGGCTCGGTAGCACGACGTCGCGCTGGGCGGCGGTTAACGCGCTCCTCTACGCGCGCACCGGCGATCAGCGGGCGCGTGAGCTCGCGGTGCGCTCGCTGAACTACGCGACCTATTTCGCGGCGGGCGACGGTCGCATCTCCTGCTGCGGCGTGCGTCCGCACAACACGTTCTGGTTCAGCGACGGGTACGGCGACTATCTCCGGAGCTTCAACTGGGCGATGGCCGCGATGCCCGAGCTCGCGCCCAAGAGGCAAGACCACCTGCTGGGCTCGAGCTCGGTGGTGCAGGCAGTGACGTACGGGCGACGGCACATCAGCTATCGCACGTTCGATACCGCGAGCACCGAAGTTCTCCGCCTGAGCTTCCGGCCTCGCCAGGTGACCGCCGGGGCGGTCCTGATGGAGCGTCCCGACCTTGCAGGCGAGGGGTATGTCGTCGAGCCGCTCGGGAGCGGAGATTACGCGGTTCGGATCCGCCACGATCACGCGCGCCGGATCCGCATCACGGGCTAGCAGCACGGAACGCTTGCGCGCGCGGCCGCCCTCCTTTTCCCCTGCTCGGAGCGGCCAAACAATGGTTGAAGCGCGCTACGCTCTGTGGAATGAAGCGGGGGGATTCGTGGGAGTCGCCCGGATGGGAGGCCGCCTGGGAGCAACCGGCGGTAGACCCGGATCGGGAACAGGTGCTCGAGCTGGCGCGGAGGCTGGCGGAGCAGCATCAGCGTCAGAGCGCCGAGGCGCTCGTCGAGGTCGAGGATCTGAAACGCGCTCTGCGGGAGCGGGCTGCGGACGTCGCGCGTCGGGAACTGGAGGTCGAACGACGGACGCGAGAGCTGGACGCGGAGACGCACTCGGAGGGCAGACGAACGCTTCGTCTGCGTCGCCCGGAACGGCCCCACGCGTATGCCGAAGACCAGGCATACGCCGAGGAGCTTCTCAAGCGCCGCGAGGCCGAGGTGCAACAGCGCCTGGCTGCCCTCGCGCCGCGTGAGCGTGACGTCAACGAGCGCGAGGCTGCGCTTCGTGCCCGGGAGCTCGAGATCGAAGAAGCCGAAATGGCTCTCGAGCGGCGCGGTCGGGAGTTGGAAGACTCCGCGTCGATGCTGCGGGACCGCGCGCGCGAGCTCGAGGAGTCCCGCGCGGAGGTTTCCCGGACGACGGACGCCCTGGTTCAGCGCACCGCCGCACTCGAGGCGGCCGAGCAAGAGCTCGCCGCCGAACGCAACCGCGTGGAGATCGAGGCACCCGCGGAGAGCAGCGCGCAGATGAAGGAGCGCGGGGACGTAGCGGCGCAGGCGCACGATCTCGTCCAGCGGGCGAAAGAGCTGGACGAGCTCGAGCAGCAGCTTGCCATCCGGGAGGCGAGAGCCTCGGCCGCCGAGCGGCGACACGCGGACGGAGAGACGCGCGAGCTCGCCGAACTCGAGACTCGCGTGCGGGCGCGCGAGGCGGAGCTGATCGCCCGGGAGGCTGAGCTGTTGCGCCTCCAGGCGGGCCTCGCAGCGCAGCAGGAGAGCATCCGCAGCCGGCAACGAGCGCTGGAGGACGCGGAGCGGCTCCGGCAGCGCGAGGCTGCACTACCCGCGCATCCTTACATCAGCTTCAGCGAGGGACTCGAGGCCTTCACAGGCGGGCGAGCCCGCTCGCGCTAGAAGAGCTCGGCGAGCACGCGCTTGCAGACGTCGACCACTTCGGGGTCGAACTGCGTGCCGGCGCCTTCCTCGAGGCGACGAACAGCTTCTTCCCGCGGGAGGCGCTTCCGATACGGCCTGTCGGTTGTCATCGCGTGGTAGGCGTCACAGACGAGAATGATCCGCGACTCGATCGGAATGTCGTCGCCCTCGCGACGGTCGGGGTAGCCGGTCCCGTCGTAGCGCTCGTGGCAGTGGCGAACGATGGGACGCACCTCTTCGAGCCGGTCGATCGGCGCGATGATCCTCTCCCCCAGCTCTGGATGCTTCTCGACGATCTTCCGCTCGTCGTCGGTGAGCGGGCCGGGCTTCGAGAGAATCGCCTCCGGAATACCGATCTTGCCGATGTCGTGGAA
>JBKPTB010000074.1:0-7061 GCA_046735315.1 Actinomycetota bacterium | reverse complement strand
AACCGGAATGACGAAGTTCTCGGTTCCCACCGAGGAATCTGCTGCGACGGCCGCGGCCACGGCGCCGTCGTAGACGCGACCGACCGCCATCGTCGAGGTCAGGTACACGGGCGTCTCGATACAGCCCCATTCCCCGATCTGGATCGACCCTGTCAACTCGCCGGCGCCGTTGAGCACCGCCGTGCCGGCGGCGATCGGCCGGCTGATGAGGGTGCCAAGCGAACCGGGCACGATCGCCGTGACGCCGGTCCGCGCCACGCCGCGGCCTTCCGGCGGGTCCGGCTCGTCGCGACGAACGGTGACGTGCCCGGCGGACACGCCGCGGACGTCCGTGATCGCGTTCCGCGACCCTGTGTCCAGCTCGCCGATCCGCAGGCCGAGGTCTCGCAACCGCTCCATCAACAGCCTCCCGGCGGCGATTATGCGTTCCAGGGACTGCTGCGTGCGGGGCTCGCGTATCGGGATCCCTCGAAAGAGGTCGGTGTAGAGCACGGCGAGCAGCCGGAACAGTAAGAGCACTGGCCCGTGCAGCCCCCCGCAGAACAGCGATCGCGAGGGCGAAGACGAGGGTCAGCGCCTCGGCGATACAGAAGATCCGAATGTTCAGCAAGAAAGCGTGCGCGATCAACACGCCGGCCCGCGGCGGCGTGGACATGAGATGCGGCGGCCACTTTCGTGATCGGCGCCTTGACGTTCGAAGCGCTGAGCTGTTTCGCTAACAAAGACTTGTCCGCGAGGTCTAACTTGAGAGGGCTATCCAGAGTGTGGTACGAACGTGCCACAGGGTCACACATACAAGGAGGACAGGTTGAAGAACGTCTCCCGTAAGTTCGTGGCGACGCTTGTCGCGCTCGGGCTCGTCGGCATCGTCGCCGCCGGAGCTTCGACTGCGATTGCGAAGCCGACATCAAGCAGCGCGTCCATCAAGGCGTGCGCGCTACTCCCCGATACGACGTCGTCGACGCGCTACACGCTCTTCGACGCGCCGTACTTGAAAGCTGCTTTCAAGAAGGCAGGCGTCGCCGCAACCGTGCTCAACGCACATGCGGATCCGCAGAAGCAGAAGTCCCAGGCGCAGCAGTGTCTAGCGCAGGGGGCGAAGGTGATCCTGCTCGACCAGCTCGATCCGGTCTCGGGCGCCTCGATCACCAACCTGGCAGTCTCGCGCGGCGCGAAAGTGATCGACTACGACCGCCTCGTCGTGGGCAGCAAGGCCTCCTACTACGTGTCGTTCGACAACAAGGTCGTCGGCAAGTTGCAGGGGAGAGGCCTCGTCGCCGCCCTCAAGGCAAGGGGTCTGTACTCGAATCACCCCGTGATCGCCGAGCTGAACGGTGACATCAAGGACAACAACGCGAAGCTCTTCAAGAGCGGTTACGACTCGATCCTGAACCCGCTCTACAAGAGCGGCACGCTCAACAAGGCAACCGCCGGAGATCAGTGGACCGATTGGAGCGCGACGAAGGCTCGGACGATCTTCGATCAGATGCTCGCTCGCAACGGCAACAAGATCAACGGTGTCCTCGCTGCGAACGACGGGCTCGCAGGTGCCGTGGTCGCATCGCTGAAGGCTCACGGCCTGAAGTCGATTCCGCTCACCGGCCAGGACGCGACGCCGACCGGCGTCCAGTTCATCCTCGCCGGCTGGCAGAGCGGCACGGTCTACAAGTCCGTCCGCAAGGAGGCGAACGCTGCCGCCGCCGCGGCGATCGCGATCATCAAGAAGAAGCCCGTACCGGGCGTCAACGGCAAGGTCAGCGGCACGAAGTCGATCCTGCTGACCCCGGTCTGGATCACCAAGGCGAACTACAAGCTTCTCTTCAAGGAAGGCTTCCTGAAGAAGAGCCAGGTTTGCAACGGCGACTACGCGAAGTACTGCAAATAGAAGACCCTTACGGCGGAGGTGCTCCGCTCGGAGCACCTCCGCCGTGGTAAAAACCTGCCGGTGAACGCGATACCAACACCGACAGCCACTCTCGAGCTGCGCGAGGTTGCCAAGAACTTCGGGTCGGTGGAGGCGCTCAAAGGCGTGGACTTCGAGGTTCGTGACGGCGAGGTGATGGCGCTCGTCGGTGACAACGGAGCCGGGAAGTCGACGTTGATCAAGTGCGTTGCCGGGATCTATTCGATCGACGACGGCCAGATCTTCTTCGAAGGCGAGCCGGTGACGATCCACGGGCCGAAGGACGCAGCGAGGCTCGGGATCGAGGTCGTCTACCAGGACTTGGCACTGTGTGACAACCTGGACGTCGTCCAGAACATGTATCTCGGCCGCGAAACGCACGATCCGCTTTTCCGGCTGCGCGAGGCGCCAATGGAACGGCGGACGGCAGAGACCCTGAAATCCCTCTCCGTGACAACGATCCGCTCGGTCCGCCAAGCGGTTGCAACCCTCTCCGGGGGTCAGCGCCAGTCCGTCGCCGTTGCCCGCGCGGTGCTCTGGAACAACAAGATCGTCTTTCTCGACGAGCCGACCGCGGCGCTAGGCGTCGCGCAGACGCGCCAGGTGCTCGACCTCGTCAAGCGGCTCGCCGAACAGGGGCTCGCAGTCGTGTTGGTGTCGCACAATCTCGTCGACGTCTTCGAGGTTGCGGATCGGATCACCGTCCTTCGACTCGGCCGCAACGTCGGCGTCTACGAGAAGGACAAAACGAACGAACGGGAGATCGTCGAGGCCATCACCTTCGGCGCGCCGGCGCCCGAGGAAACCGAGGTCAAAGCGTGAGCTCGGCTGCACCGGCCGAGGTCCAGGCCGCCGCCGAAGACCAGGACAGCATCGGCGCGATCGTTCGCGCCCGCTGGGTCGCGATCAGATCCGGCGATGTCGGCAGCCTGCCGGTGATCATCGGGATCATCGCGATTGCGCTCTACTTCAACTCGAAGACGAGCATCTTCTTCAGCGCGGTCAACTTCCAGAACCTGATCCAGCAGTCGGCCGGCGTGACCGTGATTGCGATCGGCGTTGTCTTCGTGCTGCTGATCGGGGAGATCGACCTCTCGATCGGCTACGTCAGCGGCATCGCGGGGGTTTCCGTGGCCTACTTCCAGCAGGCGGGAACCGGACACCAGTACCCCGGTCTGGTCGCGCTCGCGCTCGCAATCGCGACCGGCCTCCTGATCGGGCTGATTCAGGGATCGGTGATCGCCTTCATCGGGGTTCCGTCGTTCGTGGTCACGCTCGCGGGGTTGCTCGTCTCCCAGGGCCTGATCCTGCAAGTTCTCGGCACACAGGGCGTGATCGGGATCCAGGACAAGCAGATCAATGACATCGCGAACTACGTCCTGACAAAGAACGCGGGCTGGATCGTCGCGATCATCCTCACAGTGGCACTCGCGGCAGCCGCCTTCGGCTCGTATTTCAGCCGCTTGCGTGCAGGCCTCCCGACCGGCAACCTGATTCTCACTGTCCTCCGGGTCGCTTTCTTCGGGGGTCTGGCGTTCGCAGCAGTGTACGTCTGCAACCAGGCGACACCCCGCCCCGGGCTGCCGCTCGTCGGTCTGATCGTCGTCTTCCTTGTCGTGCTCGGCGGATACCTGGCCAGCCGGACGACCTTCGGCCGGCACGTCTACGCCGTCGGCGGCAACGCCGAGGCTGCGCGACGGGCCGGGATCAACGTCAAGCTGATCCGGATCCTCGTCTTCATGATCTCCGGCGCGATGGCGGCCATGGGAGGCGTCATCCTCGCCTCTCGCCTCAACGGCATCGATCTCACCGCCGGCGGCGGCACTATCCTGCTCGATTCCATTTCGGCGGCCGTGATCGGCGGCGTCAGCCTCTTCGGAGGCCGCGGCCGGGTCAGCGGAGCGCTCTTCGGCGGCCTGATCATCGGCATGATCGCCAACGGAATCGACCTCGTCGGCTATTCCGACGCGATCAAGCTGATCACCACCGGCGTCATCCTGCTCGCGGCCGTCACGCTCGACACGGTGCTGCGGCGCCGCCAGGCGGCGGCCGGACGCTGAACCCGGTCCAAGTGATCTGATCACAAGCTCGGCTCAGCGTGTAACGCCTCCGCCGCCGGCGCGACTGAACCCTCACGAACCGAGGGGTCGCAAAAGGAGAGACACATGCAGAACGACACTCAGGGCGCCGTCTACCTTCAGACGAACGACGCCGATAAGAACGAGATCGTCGCCTACGACCGCGCGGGCGAGGGCTCGCTCAGCTTCCTGGACACGTACGAGACCGGCGGGCGCGGCACCGGTGAGCCGCACCTGCCTTCGCAGAGCTCGGTTGTTCTCGCCGGAGGCGGGGAGTGGCTGCTCGTCGCCAACGCCGGCAGCGGTGACGTCTCACTGTTCGCCATCGAGCACGGCAGCCTGCGGCTGCTCGACACAGTCTCGTCCGGCGGTTCGACGCCGACCAGCATCGCAGTGCACGAGCGGCTGGTGTACGTGCTCAACAATGGCTCGGCGAACATCGCCGGGTTCACGATCGCGGCCGGGAAGCTCGAGCCGCTCGCGGACTCGAAGCGCCCGCTGAGCGACGACGACGCCGACGGCGCCCAGATCTCCTTCAGCCCGGACGGCCGAACGCTCGTCGTCACGGAGCGCGGCACCAACAGCATCAGCGCCTACGTGGTCGACGAGCCGGGCTATGCGGAGGGACCGTCGACGATCCCGTCCGCCGGCCAGACGCCGTATGGCTTCGACTTCACGGACGGCGGCGCACTGATCGTCACCGAGGCGTTCGGCGGCGACAACGGCAAGGCCGCAGCTTCGTCGTACGCGATCGCGGGGCCGGGCGAGCTGAAGCCGATCAGCGGCTCCGTCGGCGACGGGCGCAGCGAGGTCTGCTGGGCCGCCGTGACCAACGACGGGCGGTTCGTCTTCGTCACGAACTTCGGCGACTGCACGATCTCCAGCTACAGCATCGGCGAAGACGGCGACATCCAGCTCGCCGAAGCGGTAGCCGCGTCGACACGCCTTGGCAACGCGGGAATCCGCGACCAGGCGATCAGCTCGAACGGCCGCTTCCTCTACGCCCTCGATGCCGACGCGCAGCGGGTGCACGGCTGGTCCGTCGGCGCGGACGGCCGGCTCGCGGAGATCGGGGCGTTCGAAGGCGTTCCGCCAACGGTTGCGGGGCTCGCCGCAAGCTGAGAGAGTCGCGGCATGCCACTGATCTCACGCGGGTTCCGCGGGCGTCGTAGCGAGGGCCCATCGGACCGGATACCTCCGGGGCAGCACCTCGTGGACGACTTCCCGGTGCTGTCTGCAGGCCCGACGCCGCACACGCCGCTGGAGGAATGGAGCTTTACGATCGAGGGCGGTGCCGAGCCGGCGAGCTGGACGTGGGAAGAGTTCCGGGCTCTGCCGAGCGAAGAGGTGACGACCGACATCCACTGCGTCACCAAGTGGTCGAAGCTAGACACGGTCTGGCGGGGCGTCTCACTGGACACGCTGCTCGGCCTGGTCGAGCATGATGCCGGCTACCTGCTCGCCTTCTGCGATGGCGGCTACACCACGAACCTGCCGCTCGAGCACGTCACCGACGGCAAGGCCTGGATCGCCTACGACTACGGCGGCGAGCCGCTCGAACCCGAGCACGGCGGCCCGGCGAGGATGCTGGTGCCACACCTCTACTTCTGGAAGAGTGCGAAGTGGATTCGCGGCTTCCGGCTCCAGGACGAGGACGAGCCGGGGTTCTGGGAGTCCAACGGCTACCACATCCTCGGCGACCCGTGGCTGGAACAGCGGTACTGGGGCGACTGACCTGGCTCGTCACCGAGGTGACGGGAGCGGTTCAGGAGACGCCACGGGTTCGCACGCTGCTGCTCGACGCGGAGGGTTGGCCCGGGCACAGGCCCGGCCAGCACCTCGACGTCAGGCTGACCGCCGATGACGGCTACCAGGCGGAGCGCAGCTACTCGATCGCCTCGTCACCCGGCGAGCCGCTGGCGATCACCGTCGAGCGACTCGAGAACGGTGAGGTGTCCCCCTACCTCGTCGAGGAGGCGCGCGAGGGCGACGGCTTCGAGGTGCGCGGGCCGATCGGCGGCTACTTCGTCTGGGAGGACGACGGTCGGCCGGTCTTCCTCGTCGGCGGCGGCTCAGGCGTCGTGCCGCTGATGGCAATGATCCGCTCGTCGTCCGGGTCGACACCGATCCGCTTGCTCTACTCGTCGAGGACGCTCGAGGACGTGATCTACCGCCAGGAGCTCGAGGATCGTGCCGGTCACGGACTCGAGGTCTTTCAAACTCTGACCCGCGAGCAACCGTCGGGCTGGGCGGGCTACAGCCGCCGCATCGACGAAGAGTTGCTGAGAGAGGTCGCTTGGCCGGCGGGCGAGCAGCCGCACGTCTTTATCTGCGGCTCAACGCGATTCGTCGACGCGGCCGCCGACGGGCTCGTAGGGCTCGGGTACCCGCCCCTCTCGATCAGGACCGAACGTTTTGGAGCGACCGGTGGCTGACGAACGGCGCCTCGACGGCAACGCGATCGGGGGCATGATGCTCGAGCTCTTCGGCGTCGAGATGACGAACGCGACGGAGGTTTGCCGGACCTGCGGCACCGCCGACATCGTCGCCCGGCTCGAGGTGTACATGGATGCACCGGGCACCGTGGTCCGCTGCGCACACTGCAAGGCCGTGCTGATGCGGGTCGTTCGTTCGCCCGACCGAATATGGATCGACTTCAGCGGCCTCCGCTCGATCGAGCTTCCGCGCTAGAGGCCACTAGTGGTCTCGGAGCCACGCTGGACCGAGCCCGAGTGGCTCGCCGGCGCCGAGGCCTGGATCCGCGAACGCGCCGACGTCGCGGGCGAGCTCGACCAGTTTCACGTCAGATGGTGGTCGACGGTGATCCGCATCCCGACCCCAAGCGAAGACCTGTACTTCAAGGCGGTCGCGAAAGGCTTCATGTTCGAGCCGCCCCTGACCGCCAAGCTCTTCGAGCTGAAGCCGGATCGCGTCACCGCGGTTGTCAACGTCGACGTCGAACGCGGGTGGATGCTGATGCGAGACGCCGGCCGCCGCTTCCGCGAGATCGTCAGCAGCCCAGCCGATCTGCGGCACTGGGAGCTGGCGCTGCCTCGCTACGCCGAGCTGCAGCTCGCAGC
>JBKPTB010000073.1:0-11757 GCA_046735315.1 Actinomycetota bacterium | reverse complement strand
CCCCCACACCGCAAGCCCTGGCGGCGAGAACGGGGCAGCCAGGACGACGACTGCGATCGCTCCCGCTACGAGCGGACGCCGGTCGCGCTTGCGCGGCACCGGAATGCGCTCCTCGAACGCATCCCGCACGACAGACCAGCTGCGCTCGCCGGCTTCGCGTTCCCCTGGTGCAGGCTCGCGCCAGTGCGTCACGTCAGCTCCTCGCCGAAACGCGCGGCCAGCTCGTCGAGGCCGCGACGGAGCCGCGAGTTCACGGTTCCGCGCGGCAGGCCGAGGAGCTCCGCGATCTCACCCGGCGTGTACTCGAGCAGATGTCGGAGCACGATCACCGCACGATGCTCGGGCGACAGGCCCGCCAAGGCGGCCGCGAGCGTCTGCGCGTGCGGGTTGTCCGGAGGCGCCGGTGCGGCCAGGAGCTCGAATGCAGCGCTGCCGGACTCGCGGCGGTGGGCGCGGGCGCGCGACCAGTCGATCGCGCGGTTGACGACGATCTTGTGCAGCCAGGGACCGAACGGGCGGCGACGGTCGAACCGATCGAGGCCGCGCACGGCGGCAAGGAAGGATTCCTGCGCGATGTCCTCTGCCGCTCCCGAATCGTGTACCACCAGGTACGCGGCGCGGTACGCCTTTGGCCAGTGGTGCCGAAACAGCGCCTCGAGATCGGAGACGGATCCCTGCTGTGCGCCCCGGATCCAGGCGCGCTCGTCGCCTCGGCGGGCCGCCACGCAATGACTCTACGAGCCGGGTGCGCCCTCGGGTCCATGCTCGACGATTACGTGTCGGGCACTCGCGCAGGTCCCGGTGGGCGCAGCACGGCGAACTGATCGGTGATCTCCAGCTCGCTCGTCCTGAAGCGGAAGAGCGAGCCGGGACGACCTCCGCTGGGTCCGGAAGCGCGACGCCGTCCGGTCGGCTCGAGCACGTCCCGCCGGAGCAGCACGCGCTGGAGGTTCGTCGCCGAGACGTCGTGGCCGAGCGCCGCGGCGTAGAGATCGCGGAGCTCCGAGATCGTGAACTCCGCGGGGGCGAGCGCAAAGCCGAGGTTGGTGTACGAAAGCTTCGCGCGCAGGCGATCGCGGCCGGCGAACACGATGGAACGGTGGTCGAACGCAAGGTCGGGCAGGTCGTCGACGGGCTGCCACTCGGTGTCCCCGGGCAGCTCCGGATCGAGATCGCTCGGGACGAGACCCAGATATGCGGTCGCGAGCTGCCACTCCTTCGGGGACCGCTTGGGATCGCTGAGGGTCTCGAGCTGCTCGAGGTGGGAGAGCTCGCGTACGTCCACCTTGGCCGCGAGGTGCCCGCGGATCGACCGCTCGAGCGTCTCGCCGGGACTGAGATAGCCGCCCGGGAGAGCCCAGGCTCCGCGGAACGGCTGCCGCGCGCGCTGCCACAGAAGCACCTGGAGTTCCCCGCTCCTGACCTGGAACACGACCGCAAGCGTCACCTGAGTGGGGTGCGTGCTGGTAGGCTCGTTCAGAGTTTTCGCCCCATAGTCGCAAACCTTAGCGGAAGGTTCTTCGATGAAGAGATCGTTCGTGCTCCTCAGCGTCGTCGTCGTCGTCGCCGCCGCCGGCTGCGGCGGAGGCGGCGGCGGCACCAAGCCCTCGGCAGGCACCACGACGCACGGTGGCAAGACGTTCAAGGTCGGGCTCGTTCCCGACGTCAGCGGTCTGAACGATCGCGGCTTCAACCATCTGTCCTACGTGGGTCTGCTGCGCGCGCAGCGGGAGCTCGGCGTCGAGACGGCCGTCTATCACTCGAACGCGCAGCTGGACTATCTCCCGAACATGACCACGCTCGCGCGGAAGGGGTACGACCTCACGATCGCCGTGGGCTACACGGAGGCGACGGCCGTCGACACTGCGGCGACGAACTTCCCGAAGTCGAAGTTCGCGATCGTCGACGTCGACCAGACGGAGGAGCCCCACAAGCCGCCGAACCTGCTGGGGCTGCTCTTTCGCGAGCAGGAGACCGGCTACCTCGTCGGCTACCTCGCCGGGCTCGAGGAGAAGCGCCTTCCCGGTCCAGACGTCATCGGCTCCGTCGGCGGCGAGAAGCAGCCTCCGGTCGACCGCTTCATCGCCGGGTACCAGGCCGGCGCGAAGGCGGCCGATCCCGGGATCAAGGTCTTGAACGGCTACTCACAGGACTTCACGGACCAGACGAAGTGCAAGCAGGTTGCCCTGAACCAGATCGAGGCCGGCGCCGGCGTCATCTTCCAGGTCGCGGGCGCCTGCGGCCTCGGCGCGCTCGACGCGGCGAAGGAGAAGCACGTGTGGGGAATCGGCGTGGACGCCGACCAGTCGTTCCTGGGCCCGCACATCCTGACGAGCGCGGTGAAGCGAGTTGACACCGCGGTCTTCCTCGCGATCAAGAGCGTCGTCGACGGGACCTTCAAGGGCGGCAACATCGTCTTCGGCCTGAAGCAAAACGGTGTCGGCGTCGGCAAGATCAGCCCGAAGGTGCCGAAGTCCGAAGTCGCCGCGGTCAACAAGGTCCGCGCCGAGATCATCAGCGGCAAGATCAAGAACATCCCGACGGTCGTGAAGTAGCGTCTAGGGGAACTTCGCGACGTTCGGCCGGAGGTCGAGAGGCCCGCCGTTGTAGCACCGTGCTGAGTGGTACTCCTGCGGCTCGTTCGGATAGCCCCTGTGGTAGATCCACTGCTGCAACTTCTCCGCCTGCGGAGCCGGGACTCCTAGGCGTTCTGCGACGAAGGCGGTGTTCTGGAGCGCGTAGCACTCGGTCACGCCTTCGTCCTCGAAGCCGCGAAGATGGAATGCCTCGTGCGCGAGTGTGTGCGCGGCCCACGCCGCGTCGAACTGCGTGAAGCCGCAGTTGCCGTGCGCGAGACACGTGAAGTCGACGTGGTCGAGATGCCGCAGCGCCTTGCACGTCTGAGGCGACAGGTCGGTGTGGTCGGCGGGCCGTCCGGTTGCGTCGAAGCGGACACGCCCCGCTTCGCCCCGCGTGTCGACGAGGCTCGAGAGGAAACCGGGACAGCGAACGCCGATCCTGCGTCCGGCGAGATCGCTCGCGACCGTGGCGAGTTGGTCCTGTTCGCGGACGCGCTCTTCATGGCGGGCGAAGCCCAGCGCCAGGAGGCCGCCGATGACCACGAGGAAAACCGCAATGGCCCGCACCGATAAAGGATCGGCAGGAGCCCGGACAGGATTGAGGGGGGAGTTTGTGGCTCAGAGCCACTTGCAGCTTTCGGCTCTGAATCGCCACACAGACGGCGTCTTGGCGCCGGGAAGCTTCCGACGTGGTTCAGATCGCTCCTCGGTACGACCCGCAGATCCTGCTGGCGGTACGGGCGCTGGACGACCGGGCCGAGCCAATGGCGGAGATCTCCCGCCGGATCGGCGCTGCTGCCGCTGAGCTCGGGCTACCGAAGCCGAGCTACGTTCATCTTCGCCGACTGATCGTTGCTCATCGCGAAGCGGAGGACGCCGAACGACGACGGCGCGAAGAGATTCGTCGGATCCTGGGCGACGTCTATTTCGATCTGTATCGAGGGCGGCGCGTCAACGCCTACGACGTGGCCGATCGGATCAGGGAAGCGGGCCGCTGAATCGAGCTTGTGGCTCAGAGCCACTTGCCCGGTCCGCCGCTTGCGACGGCGTGCCGACGGGTAGGTGCACGCCACGCGGGAAGACGTTGACGCCAGAGGGCGTTACTGCGTGAGGACAACCGGAGGTGAGGAGATGCCGAAGCTGAAGGAGAGCCAGAAGCGATTTCTGGACGAGAACCCGTTTGTGGGAACCGTGACGACGCTCCGGCCGGACGGATCGCCGCATTCGACGATCGTCTGGGTCGACGTGGAGGACGGCAAGGTCTCGTTCAACACGGCGAGCGGTCGCGCGAAGCCGAGGTACCTCGAACGCGACCCACGCGCTTCGCTCCTGGTCGTCGATCCGAACGATCCTTACCGCTGGGTCGCGGTGAGCGGTCCCACGGAGATCACGGAGGAGGGCGCCGACGACCAGATCGACAAGCTCGCGAAGAAGTACATCGGACAGGACGAATATCCGTGGCGCAATCCGCAGGAGCAGCGCCTCAAGGTGCTCATCGATCCGGAGCGCGTCGACGCGTCCGGCTTCGACAACTGACGGCTCCCTAAGATCGGCGTGTGAGCGTCGACCAGCCAGCAGCCCTTGCCGCGGCGACCGAACGTCTGCGTGCTGAGACGTCGGTACCAGGTCTCATCGGGACGACAGCTCGAACCTTCGCCGAGCTACTGGCTGCGCCTGCCTGCACGATCTCGCGCGTCATCGGCGATCTGCTCGTCGACCTCTTCCAGTATCAGAGGTCGGGCAGCGCCGAACGCCTCGGGCACGGCTACCTGATCTCCGACTACCCGCTGACGCGCCGCGTGATCGAGGAACGCCGTCCGTACACCGTCGTCCAGGACGATCCCGAGGCGGATCCGAGCGAGGTGCGGCTGCTGAAGGAGCTCGGATACGACGCGCTCCTGATGGTCGCGATCGAGGGCGACGACGGCGCTTGGGGTTTGGTCGAGGTCTACGGCGACAACGGTCGCCGCTTCGAGGACGGGGACCTTCAGGTGGCGGAACAGCTTGCGGGCGAGGTGGGACAGGTCCTTCGGCAGCTCGAGCATCCGGTCTAGCTCATGCGCGTGACGATCTGCGACGTTGGGCCGCGGGACGGCCTGCAGAACGAGTCGGAGACGCTCGAGCCGGCGCTGCGGGCGGAGTTCGTGAATCGCCTCGCGAGGGCGGGGCTCCCGCGGGTGGAGGCTGCAAGCTTTGTCCGAGCGGAGGCGGTTCCGCAGATGGCAGGCGCCGAGGAGGTCGTCGCCGCGATCGACCGGCGAGCGGGAACCGAGTACGCGGGTCTTGCCCTGAACGTCAAGGGCTACGAGCGGCTCGCCGCCTCCGGGCTCGATCGCGTGAACTTCACGCTTGCGGCGACCGAGAGCTTCAGCCGCCGCAACGCGAACCAGTCGCTCGACGAAGCGCAAGCCGCGGCGGCCGAAGTGGTCGCCCGGTCAGAGCTGCCCGTGACGCTGACGATCAGCGTCGCGTTCGGCTGCCCGTTCGAGGGCCGGGTCGATCCGGGAGTCGTCGCCGAGATCGCGGCGCGTTTCGTCTCGACGGAGCTCGTCCTCGCCGACACCATCGGCGTGGCGACGCCGAGTCAGGTACGCGGGCTCGTCGAGCGGACGGGCGCGCGCGGCGTGCACCTGCACAACACGCGCAACACCGGCTACGCGAATGCGGTCGCAGCTCTCGACGCCGGTGCCACGTTGTTCGATGCATCCTGCGGCGGCCTCGGCGGCTGCCCGTACGCGCCACGCGCGACCGGCAATATCGCGACCGAGGACCTCGTGTATCTGCTCACTGGCGAGGGCGTCGAGACCGGCATCGACCTGGACACGCTCGTGGCGACCTCCGAATGGCTGGAGAGCGTGCTCGGGCGTCGTCTCGAGGGCCAGGTCTACCGCGCGGGCACGTGGGCGGGTGCTTGAACCGCTCGCCGGAACGACTCGAGCGCGAGGTCGATCTCCTCGTCGTCGGTCTGCCAGTTCGAGACCGACACTCTGATCGCCCGTCGCCCGTCCCACGTCGTACCGCTCATCCACACGTCGCCCGATTCCTGCACGCGCCTCAGCGCGGCGTCTGTGTGCTCGTCCGAATCGAACCGGAACAGGACCTGGTTGAGGACGACCTCGTTCAGCAGCTCTGCGTCGGGTAGCTCGACGATTCCTTCGGCGAACCGGCGCGCGCACGCGCACGTTCGTTCGACCAGTTCGGCCAGACCCTTGCGGCCGAGCGAACGCAAAGCCGCGTAGACGGCGAAGCCGCGCGCGCGGCGAGAGAACTCCGGCACCCAGTCCACCTGGTCGTAGACGGTGCCCGTGTCGTCCTGGATCAGATAGGACGCGCTCGTCGTCATCGCCGCGCGATGAGCCTCGGGATCCGAGCAGAGCACGAGCGCCGAGTCGTATGGAACGTTCAGCCACTTGTGCGCGTCGGTGATCCACGAGTCCGCACGTTCCGCGCCGTGGACGAGCCTGCGAAGCTCGGGGCTCGCCGCGGCCCACAGGCCGAAGGCGCCGTCGACGTGGAGCCAGGCGCCATGTTCCTGCGCCGCAGCTGCGATCTCGTCGAACGGGTCGAAGGCGCCGGTGTTCACCTCCCCGGCCTGCGCGCACACGATCGTCGGACCGTCGTGAGCGCGAAGCGCGGCACGCAGCGCCTCAGCTTCCAGGCGGCCCTGCGAGTCAGCCGAGACGACCTCGGGAGCGCCGAGCCCGAGCAGCCGAAGCGCACGGTCGATCGTGACATGTCGCTTCGCACCGACCAGAACGCGTATCCGCGGCGCGCCAGAGAGGCCGTCTTGCCCGACGTCCCAACCTGCCCGCTCGAGCACGCGGAATCGGGCCGCCGCGAGTGCCGTGACGCTGCCCATCTGCGTGCCGGTGACGATGCCGATCGACGAATGCCCGGGCAGGCCGAGCAGGTCGCAGACCCAGTCCCGGACGATCTGCTCGACGACGGAGGCCGACGGACCGCCGACGTAAAGGCCGGCGTTCTGGTCCCACGCCGACGCCAGCCAGTCGGCCGCGAGCGCAGCCGGGAGCCCACCGCCGATCACGAAGCCGAAGTAGCGGCCGCTTCCCGTGGCGACCAGGCCGGGATCGGCGGCCTTCGCGAGGCCCTCGACGACTTCCTGCGGATCCATCGGCGTCTCGGGCAGCGGGCCGCCGAGAGCTCGACGCAGCTCGTCGGTTGCGACCTGTGGGAACACGGGACGCTTTTCGAGAGAGTCAAGGTAGTCGGACGCCAGCTCGGCCGTCCGCTGCAGCAGCGCGCGGATGTCGTTCACCCGCTCGACTCTACGCGGCGAACCACGCCGTCTGCCTCGAGCCCCGCGATCTCGTCGCCCGAATAGCCGAGCTCCGCCAGGATCTCGACCGTGTGCTCGCCGAGGCGTGGGGGAGGGGAACGATGGACGATCCGCTCGCCGTCGAGCGAGAGTGGGAAGGCGATCGTCGCCTCCGGCAGTCGCTGGATCATCCCGAGCTCGGCGGTCTGGTCGTGGTCCGCGACCTGTCCGACGTCGTTGACCGGCGCCGCGGGGACGCCGGCCTCCTCGAGCAAAGCGAGGACGTCGTCGCGCCGTTCGCCCTCGATCCGCTTGCCGAGCAGCGCCGCGAGCTCCTCACGTCGCGCAACCCGATCGGGGTTCGTCGCGAACCGTGGGTCCGCGGCGAGTGCATCGAGGTCGAGGGCGCCGCAAAGGCGTGCGAACAACCCGTCGTTTCCAGCTGCGATCATCAAGTCGCCGTCGAGCGTTCGGAAGACCTGATACGGGGCGATCAACGGGAAGGCAGTGCCGTAACGGCCGGGCGTGCCTCCGCCCGCGAGATACCCGGTCAGCTGGTAGGGCAAGAGCCCGACAACAGTCTCGAAGAGCGACACATCTACGGTGTGCCCTCCGCCGGAAAGGAGTGCCGCGAGGATCCCGAGCGCCGCCCACATTCCGGTCCCCTGGTCGACGATCGACGCGCCGACGCGGACGCCGGGCCGGTCGGGGTCGCCCGTGACGCTCATGATTCCGCCGAAGGCCTGCAGCAGTGGGTCGTAGCCGGGGCGGTCGCGGAGCGGTCCGGCTCGCCCGAACGCACCGATGTCGCAGTAGACGAGATCCGGTCTTCTTTCGCGTAGCTCTTTCGCACCGAACCCGAGTCGCGCCGCGGTGCCCGGCCTCAGGCTCTGCAGGAAGACGTCCGCGGAGTCGACAAGCCGCAGCAGCACGTCGCGTCCGCGCTTCAGATCCAGCGCCAGAGAGCGTTTGTTCAGGTTGGCCGCGTAGAACATGACGCTGGAGCCCTCGAAGAACGGCGCTCCCCACGCTCGTGCCTCGTCCCCGCGCTCGGGATGCTCGACCTTGACGACGTCGGCGCCGAGCGCCCCAAGGATCTCCGTACAGTAAGGACCGGCGAGGGAGCTGCTGACGTCGACGACCCGAATTTCCTCGAGCGGCGCGAACACTGTGCTCATTACGCGGGCGACGATACGAGACTTAGTGCCTAGGTGCTGCTGGCATTCCTCAACAACCTGATCGACTTCCTGACGGGATCTGTCTGGACGTATCCGATCCTCTTCGGGATCTGCCTCGGCGACGCGGTCATCCCGGCGTTACCGAGTGAGACCGCCGTGATCGTGTGCGGGATCCAGGCGGCGCGCGGACAGCTCTCACTCGGCTGGGTGATCGCCGTCGCCGCGCTCGGCGCCTTCGCAGGAGACAACACGTCGTATGCCGCAGGGCGCTGGCTTGGCACTCCGGTCGTCAAACGTTTCTTCAGCGGCGAGGTGGCAAAGCGCAGGCTCGACTGGGCGGACCGCTTCCTGAAGGAGCGGGGCAGTTACGTGCTGATCGTCGCCCGCTTCGTTCCGGGCGGCCGTACGGCGACGACCTTCACCGCCGGACTCGTGCATCTGCGCTGGTCGACCCGGTTCGCGCCGTACATCTTCATCGCCGCCATTCTCTGGGCGAGCTACGGGGCGTTGCTCGGCTATCTCGGCGGCCGCACCTTCGAGAAACAACCGATCTACGCGCTGCTCCTGGCGTTGGGCATCGCCGCCGTGATCACCGTCGGCGTAGAGCTCTTTCGGCGCGCTCGTATGTAGCTACGGTGGGGCGATGAACCGTCTCGCGGGGGAGACGAGCCCCTACCTCTTGCAACACGCAGACAATCCTGTGGATTGGTATCCATGGGGCGAGGAGGCGCTCACCCGCGCGAGAGGGGAGGACAAGCCGATCCTGCTCTCGATCGGCTACGCGGCGTGCCACTGGTGTCACGTCATGGAGCACGAGTCCTTCGAGGACGAACAGACCGCGGCGCTGATGAACGAGCACTTCGTCTCGATCAAGGTCGACCGCGAGGAACGGCCGGACCTCGACTCGGTGTACATGGATGCGGTCGTCTCGCTGACCGGACACGGGGGGTGGCCCATGACCGTGTTCCTGACTCCGTCCGGCGAGCCATTCTTCGGAGGTACCTATTACCCGCCGGAGCCGCGGCACGGACTGCCTAGCTTCCGCCAGCTCCTGCAGGCGATCGCCGATGCGTGGCGGGAACGCCGGGCGGACATCGACCGAGATGCGGGGGCGATCGTCGAGAGTCTGCGCACGGTCGCCCAGCCTTCGCGCGAGCCGCTTACCTCGTCACTTCTCACCGATGCCGTGCGCGGCCTTCGCCAGCAGTTCGATCCGGTCTGGGGCGGCTTCGGGAATGCGCCCAAGTTCCCGCCCGCATCCGTGCTCGAGTTCCTGCTGCGCCGGGGCGAGGTGGAGATGGCGGCCAAGACGCTCGACTCGATGGCGCTCGGCGGGATGTACGACCTGCTCGGCGGCGGCTTCCACCGCTATTCGGTCGACCGACAGTGGCTCGTCCCGCATTTCGAGAAGATGCTGTACGACAACGCACTGCTCGTTCCGGCGTACCTGCACGGCTGGCTCGTCACCGGTGACGAGCGCTACCGCCAGGTCGCCGAGGAGACGCTCGAGTACATGTTGCGCGAGCTGCGTCTGCCCGAAGGGGGTTTCGCGTCGGCGCAGGACGCCGACACCGACGGGGTCGAGGGCCTCACGTACACGTGGACCGAGGACGACGGCGTCCCGGGCGAGTTGCTGCAGCCCTTCGAGCACGGTCGTTTCATCCTTCGCGGGGCCCTCGAGCCCGAGACGCGGGCGCACTTGTTCGCCGAGCGCGAGCAACGGCCGAAACCTCTGCGTGACGACAAGGCAATCGCTTCGTGGAACGGTCTGACGCTCGCCGCTGTCGCAGAAAGCGGTCGCCGGCTCGAGCGGGAGGACCTGCTCCAGGCGGGACGCGCGCTGGGCGAGTTCCTCCTCGGTCCGCTCTCGACCCCAGAAGCTCGGCTCTTCCGGACGTGGCGTGCCGGAGAGGCCAAGCACGGTGGGGTGCTCGAGGACTACGCGGACGTCGCCAATGGGCTCTACGAGTTGCACGTCGCGACCGGCGAGCTGCGCTGGCTCGAAGAAGCGCGCCGGCTGGCGCTCCTCGCCGTGGAGCTCTTCGCGGACGAGGACGAGGGCGGGTTCTTCCTCACGCCCCGTGACGGCGAGCGGCTCGTCAGCCGGAAGAAGGACTTCGACGACAATCCCACGCCGTCCGGCAACTCGATGCTCGCCTACGTGTTGCTGCGCCTCGGGCGCATCTGGGGCGACGCCGAGCTCGAGCGGTTGGCAGTCGGCGTGTTCCGGTACGTCGCTCGCGCTCTTCCACGGGCGCCTTCCGCGTTCGGCCATGCGCTGACCGCGCTCGATCTCCACTTCTCGCCGCCGCGGGAGATCGCAGTCGTCGGCCTGCCGGATTCGGAAGTCGCACGTGCCGCGCTCGCGCCGTTCGACCCGAACGTGGTCGTCGCCTTCGGCCCGAGCGAAGACGTGCCGCTTCTGAAGGGCAAGGACTACGTCGACGACCGACCGGCCGTGTACGTCTGCGAGAACTTCACGTGCCGGGCACCGATCACGGAACCCGCCGCTCTGATCAAGTGACACGGCGTAAAAGAGGAGGCGCTGCCGCGGCTGTGACTTCCTAGCAGGTCGACAGCCGCGGGAAGCGCGCCCCCTCGACGAGTAGACCCGCGGGACGCGGAAAACCCTGCACTCGCGTGTGTGGGCTAGGAAACGTCTGCGACGGTCGCGTCCGGTATCGCGCCGATCAGCGCCTCGGTCGAGACCGAAAAGACTGCATTGGGCGTGCCCGCTGCGCACCAGACTGTCGGGAAGCGGCGAAGAGACGAGTCGACGACGGTCCGCACGGGCCGGTCGTGGCCGAGCGGGGGAACGCCGCCGATGGCGAAGCCGGTCGCCTCGCGCACCTCGTCCCCGGTCGCCTGGCGGACGTCAGGGCCGACCTTCGTCGTATCGACTCGCCGGTCGCCGGCACAGAGGCAGAGGACGGGCCCGGCTCCATCGACGAAGACGAGGGACTTGACGATCTGTCCCACCTCCACGCCGACGGCGGCGGCCGCATCGGCAGCGGTGCGCGTCGAGGCGGCCAGCTCGTGCACTTCGACCTCCAGCCCGAGCTCCGTGAGACGATCCTGAAAACGCTGAACGGTTGGATGACGTGCCACCGCTCTTTAGGGTATGCGGCCCTTGCCTCTCCTGGAGGTAGAACAGGTCTCGAAGCGCTTCGGCGGCATCGTCGCGCTCGACGCCGTCTCGCTGAACGTCGAGGCGGGAGAGATCGTCGGACTCATCGGCCCGAACGGCGCCGGAAAGACGACCGCGTTCAACGTCATCACGCGTCTGTACACCCCGGACAGCGGGAAGGTGCGCTTCGACGGCAGCGACCTGCTCGAGACGTCGCCGAGCGGGATCGTCCGCCGCGGGATCGCGCGCACGTTTCAGAACGTCGAGCTCTTCCGGGGGATGTCCGTGCTCGACAACATCCTCGTCGGCGCGCACGCGAGGCACGGCGACCAGAGCGTCGACGATGTCCTCTACTACGTCAACCTCTACTCGGTCCGATATCGCAGCGCCTCCGAGCTTTCGTACGGGACGCAAAAGCGGGTCGAGCTCGCGCGCGCGCTCGCGTCAGGGCCGCGAATGCTCCTGCTCGACGAGCCGGCCGGCGGGCTGAGTCACGAGGAGGTCCAGGAGCTCGGCACGTTCATCCGCCAGATGCGCAGCGACTTCGAGCTCACGATCCTGCTCGTGGAGCACCACATGGGCCTGGTCATGGGCGTG
>JBKPTB010000072.1:0-16988 GCA_046735315.1 Actinomycetota bacterium | reverse complement strand
GGCGGGTCAGACGGTCGGTCCGAAGTGATCGTCATTCGCGGGGCGCAAACCGGCCGCGCCCTCGCGCGGACACGTCCCATACCCGGCGGGCGGCTCGGTGGGTATACGCCCGACGGCCGCTTCGTGCTCGTCGCCGCAGGTAACCACAGGTCACTCTTTCTCAACGCTCGCACTCTGCGGCTTGCCCGTACGTTCGACGTCGCTGGAGTTCCAGCGATGTCGCCGGCGTCGGACCAAGCAGCGTTTGGCCAGAGGGATGGAACCGTGATTCTCGTCGACCTGGACAGCGGCAAGACGACGAGGCTTTCAGGGCGGGCAACCGGAAGGATCAACGCGGTCAGCTTCAGTCGCAACGGGCGCGAGCTCGCGAGCGCAGATCAGGACGGAACGATCTCCGTTTGGAACCTTCGCACGCATGCATTGCGCGAGACGCTGACGGGACACTCCGCGGCGGCGCAGGCGGTGGTGTTCAGTCCGGACGGACGAACGCTCTACACCGCCGGGTTCGACGGCATCGTCATCCTCTGGGACCTCGGGGGCGCACGCCGGCTAGGAGAGCCCTTTCGGTATGGCTCGTACTTCGGTGGTGCATCGACCGCATCAGCGGTCAGCCCGAGCGGCTCCATGTTCGCCGTCTCTCCTCGGCGCGATCGAGTCAGTCTCTTGAATGCGGCGACTCGCCCGGTCGGCCCTGCGCTCCGCGGCCCGCTCGGCTACGTGACTGCTATTGCCTTCAGTCCTGACGGAAACCTCATCGCAGCGACCGGCACTCGACAGGCAGTCATTTGGGACACCGCGGAGCGGAAGATCGTCATGGTCCTCCCGGTCGGAATCCCGTTTGGAAATCATCGTGCTGGAGCGGTTTCGTTTAGCCCGGACGGCATGACCGTGGCGATCGGGCGCTCCGACGCCATCGTCGCTCTGTACGACCTCCGGACCGGCAGGCAGACCCACAAGCTTGTCAGTTACGGGAGCATCAACGATCTCGACTTCAGTTCAGACGGAAAGCTGCTCGCGACCGCGGAGTTTGGGAACTTCGGGAGCGCGTTCATCTGGAACGTCGCCGACGAGCTCATCGTGTCGAGCCTCAAAGACGGCTTCCCGCTGTCGGTTCGGTTTTCGCCGAGGGACGACAAGCTCGTGGCCGTCGGCATCACTTCAAGCAGAGTCGTGTTCTCGAAGCTGGACCCGACACATCGCTTCCAAGGCGCATGGGCGGCGCCCCCTGTAGGACAACCCCTCACCGGCCACAACGGAGGCGTCGATTCGCTCGACTTCTCACCGAACGGCAGGACGCTCGTGACTCTGAGCGACGATGGAAAGCTTCGTCTCTGGGATGTCGACACGCGCAAGCTGATCGGAGCGCCTCTGCCTGTGTCGAACACCGGCGGGAGCGTCCACTACTTCCCGGACGGGAAACACGTGCTCGGCGTCTTCGGATCAGGCGCGGGCATCGTGTGGAGCGTCGATCCCGCGGACTGGGCAGCAAAAGCCTGCAGCATCGCCCACCGCAACCTCAGTCGCGGTGAATGGACCGAATTCCTCGGTCACCGGCAGTATCGCGACGTTTGTCCCTAGGGCGGTACCGCACAGGTGCCTTTCCGTCGCTAGTCGCGGCCGACGCCGCGAGAAGATCCCGCTGCCCGGGGACTCGCGCGAGGCCACGTGGCCCCTGAGACGGGAACGAGCTGCTCCGCGAGCAAAACCGCCTGCTCGTGGCCAGAACAGGCTACTCGCCGGCTTGCCGCCGCTGCCGGATGAGGACGTGCCAGACGTTATAGAAGCTCACGTCCGCGCGGCGCCCCCAGAAAGGAATGAAAAGGGGGCTACGCCTGCCGCTTCGCGCGCATCTCCGCCTTGTGCGCCCTTTTCTGCGACTACCGCTGGACGCGTCGCGGTGGGAGACAGGGCCATAGGCTACGTGCGGGTCAGCCGTGTCGGGCGGGCGGGGCTGGAGCTGCAAAGGGAGTCGATTGAGCGCGTCTGTCAGCGCGATGTATCGGCGCCGTGCGTCGGTAACTGCGACGAGTCACACCATCCGCATGAGGTGAGGGCCGCTCCTGTCAAGCAAAGTTTGATCGTGCGGGAGTCTCAGGTCGAAATAGCTCGGGCTGAAAATGGAGGTAAGTCCCGTTGCCACTTGCTGTCGGGCCGAGAGAGGGACGCATGACTGCGGACGGGCGGCGATGAACGTCGTTTGGGCATTCCTCATCACCGCGGCCGTGTCTGCGGTGGCGGTGGCGGTGTTATTGCTCGTGCGTCGTCGCGCGCCGGTGGGAGGCTTTTTCGAGGACGGCGATCGCGCCGCGGGCGTCTTCGGGGTCCTCGCGACAGGCTTCTCAGTGCTGCTCGGGTTCATCGTCTTCCTCGCGTTTACCAGCTACGACCAATCGCGAAGCGGCGCGGAGCAGGAGGCGCTGATTCTCGTACAGCAGGTCGAAAACGCACAATTCTTCCCCCGGCCGGCTGCCGGCGAGCTGTCGGGCGAGCTGGTTTGTTACGGGCGATCGGTTGTCAACGCCGAATGGGAAAGGATGCGCGTAGGCACCCTGGGCGACGAGATCAACCCGTGGAGCGTCAAGCTGTTTCGGACCCTTCAGACGGTGCATCCGCAGACTCCGGCTCAGCAGTCTGCCTACGACAAATGGCTCGACCAGACATCGGCGCGGGAAGAAGCGCGCCGGGATCGTATCCACGGTGCCGTCGGAGTGATTCCGACCACGCTGTGGATCGCGCTGTTCTTCATCGCGGCCGTCATCTTCGTGTTCAGTCTCTTCTTCGCAGACCGCGGCGAGCGTGCAGTCGTTCAGGGCCTCTTGATCGGGTCCGTGACCTCGGTGATCACGGTCTTGATGCTGTTGCTGTACGGGCTCGACAATCCGTTCCATTCCGGTGTCGGGGGTCTGAAGCCGGTCGCCATGGAGAGGTCGTTGCGCATGGTCGACGAGGCGCTGGGCGCGGTCGGAGCGCAGGTGCAGCTGCCGTGCGACCCGCTCGGAAGGGCGCTGCCGTCGTGACCGCGCCCGAGCGGAGCCGCGACCGCCTCGAGCTAATGGCGACGGTGCTCCTTTCGGTCGCAACCGTCGCAACGGCCTGGAGCGGCTACCAATCGACGAGATGGAACGGAGAGCAATCCAAGGCGGGGGCGCGCGCGAATGCGCTCCGAATCAGCTCCGCCAAGGCTGCGGCGCTGGCGAACAGCCAGACCGAAATCGATGTAGCGACGTTTACCCAATGGGTCAATGCCTACGCGCAGAAGCAGACGGAGCTGGCGGACTTCTACTTCAAGCGCTTTCGCAAGGAGTTCAGACCGGCTGTCGAGGCCTGGGTCGCGACCAGGCCGCTCAAGAATCCCAATGCGGCCCTGACGCCGTTTGCAATCCCGCAGTACCACCTCGAAGCGCGCGCGCAGGCTGAGCACCTCGACGCACGAGCGGCGCTTTACACCGCGCAGGCGATTCGGAACCTCCAACGAGCATCGAACTACGTGCTCGGCGTCGTCCTCTTCGCGTCGGCGCTGTTCTTCGCAGGCATGAGCACCAAGCTCAAGTCGCCGCGGCTGCGCCTGACGATGCTTTCTGTCGGCTGCACCGTGTTTCTCCTTACCGCCCTGTGGATCGCGGCCTCACCGGTCAGCGTCACCGTCTAACAGCGGCGCTCGTACGTGCGACCGCCATCTAAGGACGGTGGACGGCGGCAGGTGGCCTCATCGCCTCATCGCGATGAACCACAAGAGTGTGGCCCTTTAGCCTTTCTTTGCGCGCATCTCGGCCTTATGCGCTCTTTTCTTCGCCTGATACTCCTCGAGCGCCTCCGGCGAATCGACATCCCCAAGCGTCGGGTGGTTCGGGACGAGCTCTTGCGCCGCGTCGACGCCGAAGCGTTTCGCGAGCACAGCGGAAATCGACGTGACCGTCATCGGGCCGAATCCAGGGAGCGACGACAGTCGGCGCCGCAGGTCGGCGCCGTCGCTTGCTTCGGTCCAGATTCGGTCGGCTTTCCCGCCGTAGTCCTCGTCCACGATCGCCGCGATCTCTCGCACGCGCTTCGACATCGACCCCGGAAAGCGATGGATGGCCGGTTTCTCGCGGAAGACCTGCTCGAGCTCGCCGGGATCGGCGTGTGCGATTTCCCGCGCCTCGAGCGTTCCCAGGCGTTGCTTCAGCTTCAGCGGGCCGCTGAAGGCTGCGGGCACCGTGATCTGCTGATCGAGCGCGAAGCCGATGAGGAGTGCCAGCGGATTCTGTGCGAGGAGAGCGTCGGCCTCGTCGTTGCCCGTGAAGTGCAGTGCGCTCGGCTTCGCGGTCGTGGCCATACCGACACTAAATCATTTCCGCGATCTTCTCGGCAATCGCCGCAGTGGTGAGGTTCGTGTTTGCACGAGGGATCGTCGGCATGATCGAGGCGTCGGCGACGACGAGATTCTCGTACCCGTAGACACGGGCGCGTTGATCGACGACCGCGCCCATCGCACAGGTTCCGGTGGGGTGGAAGAAACCGCGTGCCGTTGCGCGCACGTACGCCTCGGCTTCGACGTGCGCGCCCGGACGCGTCTCCCGAGCGGCGTAGTGCGACAACGACGCACCGACCTCGCGGAGACGTTCGAACCCGTCCGTCAGTACCGCTACATCCGCTTCGTCCGAGAGAAAGCCGTGGTCGATCGCGAGCGGCGCGCGCGGATCCGTCGACGTCAGCGACACACGTCCGCGCGACCGGGGCTTCATCGCGAACACGGCCGCGCTGAGCTCGTACTCCTGATCGACGGCGGGAAAGAGGAAGAGATCGCCAACCCGAACGGTGATACCGCCCATCGACAGCATGTGATCGCGCGTCCAGTCGTCCCAATCGCCGCGCAGCGCAGGGGTCGGCTCCCAGGCCATGCCCGTGCCTACGTGGTCGGCAAGGTTCTCGCCGACCGGTAGCTCGGTGATCCCGCTTCGCAGGAGGATCGCAGGCGAGCCGTAGGCGCTCGCGGCGAGCACGACCGTATCGGCCCGGATCTCACCCGCTGACGTGGCTACACCGACGGCGCGCGATCCCTCGAGTACGACCCGGTCGACGAGAGTGTCGGCCCGGATCGTCAGGTTGGCCCGGTCACGCGCGGGATCGACCCAGGCGAAGCCTGCGTGCCAACGAACACCGTCCTCGGTGAGGTTCACCGGATGGACGATCGTGTCGTCCCCACCAGCGTCGGCAAACGCGGCGATGAACGGCGAGAGCTCGTCACGCCGAAGTAGGCGGGTCCGGAAGGTCCGCTCGGCGCGGTCGAGATAGGGCGCGAGCTCGGCGGCGGTCCAGCCCGGTCCCCACTCGTCGTAGTCCGCGTCTGTCCCCCGTAGCAGCACGCACGCGTTGTGTGCGGAGCACCCGCCGAGGATGCGGGCCCGCAGTTGCGACCTGTCCTCGTCGTCGCTTCGCTCCCAGCGATGCGAATCGAGTGCGAGCCAGCGTCCGTCGAGAATGTCCTCCGGCCAGCGTCCCTCGCTGTACGGGCCGTAGTCCGGGCCTGCCTCGACCAGGCAGACAGTGCGGGCCGGATCCTCGCTCAGCCTTCCGGCGAGGACGCATCCTGCCGTCCCGGCACCCGTCACCACCACGTCGCAGTGCACTTGCGTAGCCAATCAGCCGCGGGGGTAAGGTGAAGGCATGGCCGAGCCGCTCGACAAGGCGAAGCATGTCCTCCATGACGTCGAGCATCCGATCGAGACGGCAAAAGCGCTCGAGCAGGAAGCAGCCGAGGGCGAGAGCGAGCGCACGCCGCTGATCGCGATTACGGGCGTCACGCTCTTCCTGGGCGTGATCTTCGTGATTCTGCTCGCAATCGTTCTGACGCTCTATTTCGTCTACGGAGGCAAGTAGGGGCAGACTAGGCTGGAGGGGTGGACCCCCTGTCGGTCTTCAGCGCCGAGACCCGCGCCTGGTTCGAGCAGGCGTTTGGCGCCCCGACCCCGGCTCAGACGCTGGGTTGGCCGGCGATCGCGAGCGGGCAGAACACGCTGATCCAGGCACCAACCGGGTCCGGCAAGACCCTGGCGGCCTTTCTGTACGGGATCGACAAGTTGAACCCCGAGCCCGGGCAGGGCTTGCGGCTGATCTACGTCTCGCCGCTGAAGGCGTTGAACTACGACATCGAACGGAACCTCCGGGGGCCGCTCGCCGGCTTGCACTCGGAGCTTCGGATCGGCGTCCGCACCGGGGACACGCCGCAGAAAGAGCGGGCCGCCATGCTGCGCAACCCGCCCGACATCCTGATCACCACGCCGGAGTCGCTCTACCTAATGCTCACCTCGCGCGCGCGCGAGAACATGAAGGGCGTTCGCACGCTGATCCTCGACGAGGTTCATGCCGTCGCCGGCACGAAGCGTGGCTCACACCTGGCGCTTTCGGTCGAGCGGCTGGAACGACTCGTCGACGAGCCCTTCCAGCGGATCGGTCTCTCCGCAACACAGCGGCCGATGGCGGAGATCGGCCGCTTCGTGTCTGGGGCCCGCGACATCCAACTGGTGGACGCAGGCGTGGCGAAGGAGCTCGACCTCGAAGTCGTCGTGCCGGTCGAGGACATGCGGGAGCCCGGCTCGGATCCGGAAGGCGTCTTCAACGAAGGGTCGCAGCAGTCGATCTGGCCGTCGATCTATCCCAAGATCCTCGAGCTGGTCGAAGCGCATCGCTCGACGATCGTGTTCGTCAACAACCGTCGCCTCGCCGAGCGGCTCGCTCTCCGTCTCAACGAGCTGGCGGAGAGAGAAATGGCGCGCGCGCATCACGGTTCGATCGCACGAGAGCAGCGCGTCGAGATCGAGGAGCTGTTGAAGGCGGGGAAGATTCCCTGTCTCGTGGCCACGTCGTCGCTCGAGCTCGGCATCGACATGGGTGCCGTCGACCTCGTCATCCAGGTGGAGTCGCCGAAGTCCGTCGCTCGCGGCCTGCAGCGCGTGGGTCGTGCGGGGCACGAGCTCGGCGCCGTCTCCAAGGGCCGCATCTTTCCGAAGTTCCGCGCCGACCTGCTCGAGTCTGCGGTTGTCGTGAAGCGCATGCTCGAGGGTGGGATCGAGGAGACGGTGATTCCGCGAAACCCGCTCGACGTCCTTGCCCAGCAGATCGTCGCGATTGCCGCCGAGGAGGAGATCTCGGTCGAGGACCTCCACGAGCTCGTGCGCGGGGCGTACCCGTTCGCCGACCTCTCCCGCACACAGCTCGAGAACGTGCTCGACATGCTCGCGGGCCGTTACCCGTCCGACGAGTTCGCCGAGCTTCGGCCGCGCATCGTGTGGGATCGCACCGCCGGCGTCATCCGCGGTCGCAGCGGCGTGCGGCGGCTGGCGGTGACGAACGCCGGGACGATTCCGGACCGTGGCCTTTTCGGTGTCTACCTGGTCGAGGGGGGCGGCCGCGTGGGCGAGCTGGACGAGGAGATGGTCTACGAGGCGCGTGCGGGGCAGACGTTCCTGCTCGGTGCCTCGACCTGGCGGATCGAGGAGATCACGCGCGACCGCGTGCTCGTGTCGCCGGCACCGGGGGTGCCCGGCGCCGTCCCGTTCTGGAAGGGCGAGGGCGTCGGCCGTCCGTTCGAGCTCGGCGAGGCGATCGGCAAGACCTCGCGCGAGTTAGTGGCTCAGAGCCACAAAGTCGCCGTCGCGCGGCTGACAGAGGAGCACCGGCTCGACGAGCGAGCGGCGAACAACCTGCTCACGTTCCTCAACGAGCAGGCTGCCGCGACCGGCGCGATTCCGTCAGACCGGACCGTGGTCGTGGAACGCTTCCGCGACGAGATCGGCGACTGGCGGCTCTGCGTCCTGACACCGTTCGGCGCTCGCGTTCACGCGCCCTGGGCGCTGGCACTGGCAGCACGATTTCGTGACTCGCTCGGGCTCGAGGTGCAGTCGATCTGGTCGGACGATGGGATCGCGTTGCATCTGCCGGATGCGGATGCGCCGCCGCCGATCGACGAGATCGTCATCTCTCCGGAGGACGTGGAGGAGCTCGTCGTGCAGGAAGTCGGGCAAAGCGCGCTCTTCGGCGCACGCTTTCGCGAGAACGCGGCGCGCGCCTTACTCATCCCGCGACGCCGGCCGGATCAGCGCACGCCTTTGTGGCAGCAGCGCCTCAAGGCGCAGGGATTGCTGCAGGTCGCGCGGCGCTACGGGTCGTTCCCGGTGATCCTCGAGACCTACCGGGAGTGCCTCCAGGACGTGTTCGATCTGCCGTCCCTGAAGAAGTTGCTCACCGGGCTGCGCACACGCGAGCTCGATCTCGTGGACGTCGAGACGGCGACGGCCTCGCCCTATTCGGCGGCGCTTCTCTTCGACTACATCGCAACGTACATGTACGAAGACGACACGCCCCCGGCCGAGCGCCGGGCCCAGGCGTTGTCGCTCGACCGCGATCTTCTGCGCGAGCTGCTCGGGCAGGAAGAGCTCCGCGACCTGCTCGACGAAGGTGCAGTCGAAGACGTCGAGGCGCAGCTTCGCGGCTCCCCCAGAAACGCGGATCAGCTCCACGATCTCCTGCGCCTGCGCGGCGATCTGCGCGAGGGTGAGTACGACGAGGGGTTTGCACAGACACTCCTGCGGGAGCGACGCGCGTTACTCGTGCGCGTTGCGGGCGAGCAACGACTGATCGCCGCGGAAGACGCCGGCCGCTATCGCGACGCACTCGGCGTCATGCCTCCCGGCGGACTGCCGGAGGTCTTCCTCGAGGGCGGGCCCGAGTCGCTCGAGCAGCTCGTGCTCCGTTACGCCCGCGGCCGCGGGCCGTTCACGACCGCTCACGCGAACGAGCGCTTCGGCCGGGACATCGCTCCTGTGCTGCAGAAGTTCGAACGCGACGAGAAGCTCGTCCGCGGAGAACTGCGTCCGCGCGGAACCGAGCGGGAGTGGTGCGACCCCGACGTGCTGCGACGGCTCCGACGCGCGTCGCTCGCGGCGCTGCGCAAGGAGGTCGAGCCGGCGGAGCAAGCTGCTTTCGGCCGCTTCCTGCCACATTGGCACGGCGTCGACCGGCGGGCCACGTTGCGCGAGGCCCTGGTTCCGCTCCAGGGGCTTTCGCTCCCCGTCTCGCTCTGGGAGTCGGAGGTCCTGCCGCGCCGCGTTCCGGGCTTCAACCCGGGACAGCTCGACCAGCTCTGCGCATCGGGAGAGCTCGTGTGGGCGGGCGCCGGGCTCGATCGTGTGGCCGTGTACTTCCGCGAGGACGCGCCGGCGCTCGGCCGCCCCGGAGCGGCGCCGCGTCCCGAAGAGGAGGCGCACGACCAGATCCGCGAAGCTCTGGGCCGTAGCGCGGAGTTCTGGCACGACCTCGTCGGCGCGACCGGCCTCGAGCCCGAAGTGGCGCTGCCGGCGCTCTGGGATCTCGTCTGGGCCGGCGAGGTGACGAACGACGCCTGGACGCCGCTCCGCGCAGGACGTCGCTACCAGGCGCCCCGCCAGCAGCGCGGACGCCCGCGGCGCTTCTCCCGACAGCGCTCGGCGGGGATCACCGCGACCCAGGGACGTTGGTCGCTGACGGACAGGTTGTTCTCCGGTCGCTCCGACCCGCGTGCGCTGGCCGAGCTCATGCTCGAACGGCAGGGCATCGTCACGCGCGACGGCGTACGCGGCGAAGGGATTCCGGGCGGCTACGGTGCTGTCTACGGCGAGCTCCGCGCGCTCGAGACGCTGGGCGTCTGCCGCCGCGGGTACTTCGTCGAGGGACTCGGCGGCGCTCAGTTCGCGTTGCCCGGCGCGGTCGAACGGTTGCGTGAGCTTCGGCCGCGCGAGGACGAGGAGCCGGAACCGCTCGTCTTGCCGGCTGCCGATCCGGCGCAGCCGTACGGCGCTTCGCTGCCGTGGCCGAAGCGTGCCGGTGCTCGGGCCGCACGCGTCGCCGGTGCGTACGTCGTTCTGCTCGGCGGCGAGCCTGCGCTCTTCGTCGAACGCGGTGGCCGCTCACTCGTGCCCCTTCGCGATCCAGAGGAAGCGTGGCTTCGAACCGCCCTTGCAGCGCTTGTCGAACACGTCAAGCACGGCGGCGTGAAGAAGCGTCTTGCGGTCGAGCGCTTCGACGGCGAGCCGGTAGGCGAGACGGAGATCATGCCGCTGCTGCTCGAGGCCGGTTTCCTCGCCGGCCCACGCCGGGCCGTTCTCCGCGCCTAAGCCCGGCTGAGGGTTTCAACCGGCCGCACGGCGGCTACGCATTGCTCATGAGCATGTCGACGGCCGATTTCCTGCTGCAACGGCTCGTCGAGAACGGCGTTCGACGGATTTACGGGTATCCCGGCGACGGCATCAATGCCATCATCGGGTCGCTCGAGCGACACAAGGACTCCCTCGAGTTCGTGCAGGTCCGCCACGAGGAACAAGCGGCGTTCATGGCCTGCGCGCACGCGAAGTGGACCGGAGAGGTGGGCGTCTGCCTGGCGACCTCAGGGCCTGGCGCGATCCATCTCCTGAACGGGCTCTATGACGCGAAGCTCGATCATCAGCCAGTCCTGGCAATCATCGGACAGCAGTCGCGGCTGGGTCTAGGTGGCAGTTATCAGCAGGAGGTCGACCTCCTCACGCTCTTCAAGGATGTTGCGAACGAGTACGTCCAGATGGCGGTCGACCCAGCGCAGATACGGCATCTGATCGACCGGGCGCATCGCATCGCGCTCGACCAGCGCACCGTCACGACGCTGATCATTCCGAACGACCTCGCCGAGGAGCCGGCTCGAGAGGAACCTCCTCGCGAGCACGGTGCAGTCATCTCGGGCCCCGGCTACACGAGACCGCGGGTGATTCCTGCGCGGGATCAGCTTCAGCAGGCTGCAGAGATCCTGAACACCGGTACGAAGGTCGCGATGCTGGTCGGCCAGGGAGCGCTGGGCGCCCGGGACGAGGTGATCGAGACGGCCGAGACTCTTGGAGCAGGGGTCGCGAAAGCCCTGCTCGGCCGCACGGTCGTGCCAGACGAGCTTCCCTTCGTCACCGGCTCGATCGGACTGCTCGGGACGAAACCGAGTTGGACGCTCATGGACGAGTGCGACACGCTCTTGATGGTCGGCTCCAGCTTCCCGTACGCCGAGTGGCTGCCGAAGCCTGGACAGGCACGCGGAGTGCAGATCGACCTCGACGGTCGGATGCTCTCGATCCGCTATCCGATGGAGTGCCCAATGGTCGGGGATGCGAAGGAGACGCTGCGCGAGCTGCTGCCTCTGCTGCAGCGCAAGGAGGATCGTTCGTGGCGAGAGCAGATCGAGGATGAAGTCGAGGAGTGGTGGCGGCTCCTCGAAGACCGCGCGCACCAGGACGCAGATCCGATCAATCCCCAGCTCCTCTTCTGGGAGCTGAACGACCACCTTCCGGACGACGCGATTCTGAGCGCCGACTCCGGCTCGGCTGCGAACTGGTTTGCGCGCGACCTGAAGCTCGGTCCGCGGCACCTGGCGTCGCTCTCTGGAACGCTCGCGACGATGGGCTGCGGAGTGCCGTACGCCATCGCGGCGAAGTTCTGCCATCCGCGGCGACCCGCCGTAGCGCTCGTCGGGGACGGCGCGATGCAGATGAGCGGGATGGCCGAGCTGATCACCGCACAGAAGTACTACAAGCAGTGGGCCGATCCACGGCTCGTCGTGCTCGTGCTCAACAACCGCGATTTGAACCAGGTCACGTGGGAGCAGCGCGCCCTTCAGGGCGATCCGATGAACCCGATGACACAGCGTATTCCGGATATTCGCTACGCGGAGTTCGCCGAGCTGATCGGGCTCGCCGGCGTGCGCGTCGAGCAGCCCGAGGACATCGGAGACGCGTGGCGGCAGGCGTTCCAGGCGGATCGTCCGTTCGTCATCGACGCCGTCTGCGATCCGAATGTCCCGCCGCTTCCGCCGCACATCCGGGCCGATCAGGCACGTGCGCTCGTTCGTGCGCTCCGTAAGGGAGATCCAGAGGGGCGGGGTGTCATTACACAGGCCTTCAGGCAGAAGATTCTGGAGTTCCTGCCGGGCCGCTGAGCCGGCCCAGGAGGACGCCGAAGAGGGCGTGCCGGTAGGTCGCCTGCGCGAACGCGCGCGGGCTCGTCACCAGACCGCGATCGACGAAGACGATGAACGGCCAGAGTGCGGCGTGCTCCGCGAGAGCCAGGCCTAGCGCCAACCGTCTCTGATCCAGGTCGACGCGCCGCCGGATCGCGTCGAACGCGACGCCGAACAGCGCGCCGTTCACGGCATGCACTGCTAAGCCCATCGGCCGGCTGCCGCGACCGAGGAACTCGACGTCCGAGTAGTCGCAGCCGAACACGCGCTGATCGAGCGGCTCTTGCAAGCCCCAGACGACTGCAGCCACGGCTCCGGCGGCGGCGGCACGAAGGCGGTGCGACATACGCTTCGCAGCATGCCCGAAGGGGACGCCCTTCACCGCGCCGCACGTCGACTGCAGGTACTGGTCGGGCAAGAGCTCGAGGTCGAGACGCCGCATCCACGCGCAGCCGTAAAGCAGCTCGCGCCGCGGCTCGACGGTCGCCGACTGGAGAGCGTCGAGGCAATCGGGAAGAACCTGCTGCTCCACTTCGAAGGCGGCCTCGTGGTTCGCAGCCACCTGCGCATGAAGGGACGTTGGCGCGTCTTCCGCCGGGACGCGCCGATCTTCGGGCAACCGTGGCTCGTGCTGCGGGGCGAGGAGTACGTCGGTGCGATGTTCAACGGTGCCGTCCTCGAGCTCGACCGCGGCGTCGCGCAGCGACTCGGCCCGGACATCCTCGCCGAGCCGCCCGACTTCGAGACGATGCTCAGGCGCCTGCGCGCTCACGACCAGGGACGCGAGGTCGGCGACGCGGTGCTCGACCAGCGGCTGGTTGCCGGAATCGGCAACCTCTGGAAGGCCGAGTCGCTCTGGCGAGCGCGTGTGTCGCCCTGGCGGCGTCTCGCCGATGTCTCGGACTCCGAGCTGCGAGCGACCCTCGAGGAAGCGCATCGGCTGATGCGCGGTCGCCTCGACGGGGTGCCAGGCACGGGACAGGTCTATCGCCGCAAGGGCCGCCCCTGTCCGCGCTGCGGCACTGCGATTCGGTCGTGGCCGCAGGGAGACGGCGCCCGGATGGCCTACTGGTGTCCCACGTGTCAAAGAGGAGAGGAACCGAAGACGGCGTAAGCGCAGTTGTGGTCGTGCGCGCTCCGCACCTCTTCGAGACACTTCAGGCGTTCGCGCTGGGGTCGTTCCGTGCGCTGCTGCAGGAGCTCGAGCGCGGCGCCGAGCTGCCGTTTGCGTTCGAGGAGCACAGCTCCTACGACCGTCCGGCGCTCTACGAGTACAGGCCGCTCGTGAAGCCGTTCATCGAGACGCGCGCCCACACCTTGCGTCGGCGGCCGGATGCCCAGCTGGCGGTTGACGAACTGAAACGCACACCAGCCGCCGCGATCTTCGCGCGCGCCCATGCAGGCCCGCGCGCCGACGAGCACGAAGCGCTCTTCGGCAGTGTGCTCCTGCCCCTGCTGATGAGCACGGCCGAGCTGTGCGGAGGCTTCGACTGGGACGACGCCGCATTCGCGCGCGCGTACGTCGAGCTCGAAAGCGCGCTGTTCGGCGAAGGTCACCAGTACGGAGCGGTCGCGCCGGTGATCGGGATCACGACCGGCGGGGCGACGATCGACCTCGGCAACGGTGTTCGAATTCGCGTCGCAGCGACGGGCGAATTTGCGAAGCTCTGGCCGGAGGCGAACGGTCTGCTGCCCACCGACTTCGGCAAAGAGCCCGACCGCCTCTGTGTGATCGAGCTCGAGCGCGCGCTCGAGTCGGGCGCGACGGAACCGCCCGATGCACCGGGAGAATTCGCGGACGTCGTCACGGCGATCCGCCTTGCGACCGCTGCGCCGATCGCGGCCGGCCCCGTTCTCTTCGAGCGGCTCGACTGGCGTCCGTACGGCATCCGTCCGGTGCTCCCGATCGCAGCGACGCGCCCGCAAGGAGAGCCGGACCGGCTCGACTCGTTCCGCGCCGGGCTCGCGCTCGATCTTCTGCCTCGACTCGCCGCCGCGGACGAGGACCCGGAGCTCGGCGAGGCGCTGGATCGCTGGGAGCTCTCCCTCTTCCAGGACGGTCCCTTCCAGGCGGAGCAGCTGCGAGAGTCACTGGCGGCGCTCCTCGGCGGGAACGACGGGCTCTGGGCAGCAGCGGTCCGTGCCGCGATTCTGCTCGGCGATACACCTCGCGCGAGAGCGGAGCTCCAGGACCGGCTGACAGGAGATCCGGATCCGGATGTGATCAGACGTGCACTCGTCGAGACGCTGCTGCACGGCGACCGCGCCGCACTCGTCAAGACCCTGGATCAGTCGATCCTCGGCCTCCGAGACGCGCCGGCCGGTTACTTCGCGCGTCTGGCTGCGCGCGGCGGCTCTTCGGCCGTCGCCTGAGGAACGACCGCACCGAGTCGGTCGAAGATGGTCTGCGCTTCGCGCAGGCTTTCCGCGTCTCCCGTGCAACGCCAGTGGCCGAGCAGCGCGTGTGCGCGTTCGAACGGAAACTCGTAGTCCTGCCAGCGCCGCGCCGCATCGGCGTAAAGCGCTGCGGCCTCGTCCGTCTCGCCTCGTTCCTCCGCGACCATCGCTCGGCATGCGACGTTCGCATGTTCGAGCCGCGCGCCGCGCGCATTCGGCCGGTCGAGGAACCGCTCGGCGAGGTCGAGCCTTCCGAGCTCCATGCAGATGCGGACCACCGGCCCCGCTTGAAGGAGCCGGCTCCAGTCGGGCCCGTCGCGCGTGACCTGTTCGAGCTCCTCGATCGCCGCGATCGCGGTCCCTTCGTCGCCCCGAGCATGCGCGAGGAGCGCCGCGGCGGCGAGAGCAGGAACGAGAATCTGCGGATCGGAGATCTGCCGGCCGAGCAAGACAAATCCATCAGGCGTATCAATCGCCTCGGTGGACTGTCCACGAAGCGCCAGCACGAAGGTCTGGAACGTCGGGACGATGGCAGACATGTGACCGCTCGTGCCGTCTGAGCGGAATTCGTCGAGCTCGGCGGCGATCGCGAGCACCTCGTCCCACTCGCCGAGGTCGAAGAGAATCCACATTTGCTCCATCTGCGACCAGCGAACAAGCCCGGCGAGCCCGCGGCGCGCTGCGAACGCCATCCCCTCGCGCTTGATCTCGAGGGCACTGCGAGGGCTTTCCAGGAGCCAGAGGAAATGCCCGAGGTTGTTGTACCCGACCGAGATCACCTGGCCTCGGTCGGACTCGAGGGCACGTGCAAGCGCGTCGCGCAAATCGTCGAGCCCTTCTCTCCCATGGAGCTCGCAGAGGGCGATGCCACGAACCTGACGCGCGAAGAGCACCTCCACCGTCACTCCCAGGCGCTCGCTCAGGGCGATCGCCTTGTTCGCGGCGGCCAGCGACTCACGCGTTCGTCCACCCATCATGTGGCCGCCCGCCTCTCGACCGTAGGCGCGTACGAGCTCCGGTCCCGCAGGTTCGCGCTCGAGCAGTTCGATCGCCTCGGCCAACAGCCGGTTGGCCTCCGCCGCCTCCCCGAGGGTCCATTCGAGATTCGAGAGGAACGACATGACTCGGCCGGTTGCCTGCACGTCGCCCTTCGCCCGGTACGCCCGGATGGCCTCTTCGTTCCATTCCCGTCCTTCTTGCAGACGAGCCGCATCGAAGGCGGCCTGGCCCGCGCGCTCGAGCACGTTCGCACCCTCCGGATGCTCGGGTGGGGTGATGGTCAGGGCTCGCACGTAGTAGTCGTAGGCCTGCTGGGCATCGAGTCGAGCTGCGCGCTCGCCGGCCAGGAGGAGGAAGCGGCGGAGTCTGTCCTCGAGCGGCTCGAGATCCGAGCTGCCTGACGCTTTGGCGAGTTCGAGGGCCTGCTGCGAATGGTGCACCAGGATCTCGGCGTGGTCGCCAGTCCGTTCTCCGGCGAGCTGCTCGATCCACTCCGAGGCGGCGCGGTGCTTCTCCGCGCGGGCGGCGCGGGGAATCTGCTGATACGCGACATCGCGAACGAGCACGTGCCAGAACGCCAGTTCCTCCTGACCCTCGACCGAGGACGTGCGCGCGGGACGCACGAGCTCTTTGCGCACGAGCTCACGCATGCCGTCCTTGACGGCGCGCTCGTCGACGGTCCCGATCGCAGCAACCGCGCCGGTCCAGAACACTTTTCCGACGACGGCAGCGTCCTGCAACAGCGACTTTCGTTCTGGAGGAAGTGTGTCGAGCCGCGCAGCGATCAATGCCTGTACCGTCTCAGGCAGGGGCGTCTCGGGGTCGGGTGCCCCGCGCTCGGCGAGCATGCGCACGAACTCCTCGGCGTAGAGCGGATTGCCGCCCGCGCGGTCGAGCAGCGCGGTTTGCGTCTCGGCAGGGAGCACCGAGCGACCGACGAGCGACGCGACTAGCCGTGCAGTCTCCTCGTTGCTCAGCGGCCCGAGCGAGATCGTCACCGAGTTCCGCTTCCCGCCGCCCCAACCGGCATGACGCTCGTACAGCTCTGGGCGTGCGGCGATCAACAGCACGAGGGGAACGTCGCTCGCCCAGTCGACGAGATGCTCGAGGAACTCGACCAGTGCCGCGTCGGCCCAATGCAGGTCCTCGATCACCACCACGAGAGGCCGTTGCGCGGCAAGCAGTTCGAGGAAGCGCTGCCACGCAGTGAACAGCTCCTCGCGCGCGACTGTCGGCTCGGTCGCCTGAGCCCCGATCAGCGGTGCCAGCCGCGTGCGGAACCAGTCGCGATCAGACTCCTCCTCGACGAGTGTGTCGATCGCGGCTGCGAGTTTCGCTTCGACCTCCTCCGGACCGTCCGACTCGAGAATGCCGACGTGAGCCTTGACGATTTCACCGAGCGCCCAGAACGTAATGCCTTCTCCGTAGGGCAGGCACCGACCCTGACGCCACCACACGGTCTCCGGCTGGTCGTCGACGAAGCTCTGGAACTCGGCGATCAGTCGCGTCTTGCCGACCCCCGGCTCGCCGGTCATCGTCACCAGCTGCAACGACGAGTCCGCCAACGCTCGCGCGTATGCGTCCTTCAGCAGCGTGAGCTCGCGCT
>JBKPTB010000071.1:0-8674 GCA_046735315.1 Actinomycetota bacterium | reverse complement strand
TTCGCGGACCGCGATGCGCTGTACGGCGATGCAGATGTACCGCTCATGACGCTCCTGTCGGCGGACTACAACGAACGCCGCCGTGCGCTCGTCACCGAGAGCGCGTCCGCAGACTATGAGCCCGGCCTCGGCCGGCTGCCGACGCTCGTCGAGTCGGGAGCCATGGCGGGAGCCGGCGAGCCGACCCGCGGCGACACGGTCCACCTCGACGTGGTCGACCGGTGGGGCAACATGATCTCCGCCACCCCGAGCGGGGGCTGGCTTCAGAGCTCGCCCGTCGTCCCGGCACTCGGTTGGCCGCTCGGCACGCGCGCGCAGATGTTCTGGCTGGAAGAGAGCCTGCCCTCGTCGCTCCGGCCCGGCACCCGTCCGAGGACGACGCTGTCACCCGGCCTCGCCTTGCGCGACGGCCGGCCCTGGCTCGCCTGGGGCACGCCGGGGGGCGATCACCAGGAGCAATGGGCGTTTCACGTTCTCCTCCGTCATCTCGAGCGGGAAATGAACCTCCAGGAGGCGATTGACGCGCCCGAGTTCGGCACCGACCACCTGATCTCGTCCTTCTACCCTCGTGGCTTCCGGCGGCGGTCGCTCGAGCTCGAAGGCCGTTTCGGACCTGACGTCGTCGAGGCCTTGCGCGGCCGCGGCCACGAGGTCACCGTCGCACCCGAATGGTCGCTCGGTCGGGTCACTGCCGTCCAGAAAACGGACGGCGAATTGCGAGGTGCCGCGAACCCCCGCGGGATGCAGGGTTACGCGACCGGCCGTTAGAGCGAGGCTAGGATCGCGCGCGAGATGGAATCCCTGTACCGGCCCGAAGGTGTCGAGGAGCGTTGGCAGCGCACCTGGGAGGACGAGGGCCTCTACAACGCAGAGCCCGACGCGAGTGGGCCGACGTTCGTCGTCGCCCATCCTCCGCCGAACGTCACCGGTGCTTTGCACATGGGACACGCGCTCCAGCTCTCCCTCGCGGACGCGCTCGTGCGCTGGCATCGCATGCGCGGATTCAATACGGCATTTCTTACGGGCTACGACCACGCCGGCATCTCGACGCAGAACGCAGTCGAGAAGCACCTCGCAACGCAAGGCCAAACGCGACACGACCTCGGTCGGGAGCGGTTCGAGGAGGTCGTGTGGGAGTGGCTGCGTCAGTACGGACGCACGATCATGACCCAGTTCCGTCGCATCGGTGCCTCGATGGACTATCGCCGCGAGCGGTTCACGATGGACGACGCATACGTGCACGCCGTCTATCGCTTCTTCGTTCACCTGTACCGCAAGGGCTGGATCTACCGGGCCAACCGGATCATCAACTGGTGTCCGTTCCACGAGACGTCGCTCTCCGACCTGGAGCTCGTCCATGAGGAGGTCGACGACGCTCTGACCTACGTGCGCTACCCGTTCGTCGACGGCGGTCCGGGAGTGACCATCGCGACGGCGCGTGTGCCGACGATCCTCGCCGACGTCGCCGTCGCGGTGCACCCCGACGATAAGCGCTGGCGTGACGCGATCGGGCGTGAGGTGATCGTGCCCTTCGTCGAGCGCCCGGTCCCTGTCATAGGCGACGAGCGTGTCGATCCGGAGTTCGGAACGGGCGCGTTGAAGATCACGCCCGGCCATGACCCGCTCGACTTCGAGATCGGCCGCGACCACGGGCTGCCCGAGCCGATGGTCATCGGGCCGGACGGTCGTATGAACGAAAATGCCGGCGAGCTCCAGGGGCTGACGCAGGAGGAAGCCGAGGCTCGGATCCTCGAGTGGCTGCGCGAGCACAGCCAGTTGGAGAAGCGCGAGTCGTACCGGCATACGGTCGCTCTTTGCGAGCGCTGCAAGTCGCGGATCGAGCCGCTCATCTCGCTGCAATGGTGGTGCTCGATGACCGAGCTCAAGCGACCGGCGTTGGAGGCGCTCCGCTCACGCAAGGTCTTCTACGTCCCCGAATCGCAACACAAGTTTGCGATCGACTCCCTCGAAAGCGCCCCAGACTGGAACATCTCGCGGCAGCTCTGGTGGGGACATCGCCTCCCGCTCTGGGAATGTCCGAGCGGCCACATTACGGTCGACGAGTCCACACCGGCCTCATGTGCCGAGTGCGAGTCCACCGAGCTCAAGCGAAGCGATGACGTGCTCGACACGTGGTTCTCGTCGGCACTCTGGCCGTTCGCGATCCTCGGTTGGCCGGACGACACGCCGGAACTGCGGGCGTGGTACCCGGGGACGTTGAACACGACGGCTCGCGAGATCATCCGCCTCTGGGAGAACCGGATGATCTTCTCCGGCCTGGAGTTGCTCGGCGAGGTGCCGTTCAGGACGGTGATCATCCACACGACCGTGCTCGCTCCCGACGGCCGGCGGATGTCGAAGTCGCTCGGCACGGGAATCGACCCCGTCGACGTGATCGAGGAACACGGCGCGGATGCGACGCGGTACGGCCTGCTGAAGATCTCGTCCACGCAAGACGCCCGTTTTTCCTACGGAGCGATCGAAGAGGGGCGCAGGCTTGCAAACAAGCTCTGGAATGCAAGCCGCCTTTTGCTTCAGGCCGGCGAGGCAGCGGTCGAGGAGCGTCCGCGCATGCTCGAGGAGCGCTGGATGCTCGCCCGGCTGTCGCAGGCGCAACGCGAGCTGGAGGCGGACCTTGCGAACTTCGATTTCGCGCACGCGGTCGAGACCCTCTACCACCTGACGTTCGACGACTTTTGCGACTGGTACCTCGAGTCGATCAAGCCTCGTCTGTACGACAAGGACCCGGCCGCGACCGCTACGGCGTTCGCCGCGCTCGAGCGCCTGCTGAAGCTCTTGCATCCCGTGATGCCCCACGTGACCGAGGAGGTCTGGTCGCACTTGCCGGAGCGTGACGCTCGCCTGATCGTGAGCGACTGGCCTACTGCCGACGACACGTACGCCGCGGACGCGGATGCCCTCGACCGCGTCCAGGAGGCCGCCGAGATCTTTCGCCGCAGCGGCGTCCGGGTCGCGCTCGAAGGTGAGGAGCGCCGCATCTTCGAGGCCGTCGTTCGTCCTGACCGGGTCGCAGGCGACGGCAACGCCTCGGCCGAGATCGACCGGCTGAACAGGGAGATCGCCCGTGCCGAGGGCATGCTGGCCAACGAGCGCTTCGTCCAGAACGCGCCGGGCGAGGTGGTCGAGGCGGAACGCGAGAAGCTCGCCCGTTACCGGCGAGAGCTCGATGCCATCAGCGGTTAGCCAAACGGCCTACGTCGAGTCGTTGAGCCCCTGGCCCGACGATGGCTTCGGGCTCGAACGAATCCGGGCTCTGCTCGAAGCGCTCGGCGATCCCCAACTGCGTTACCCGTCCATTCACGTCGTCGGCACGAATGGGAAGTCGAGCGTCACGCGCATCGCGGAGACGCTGCTGGGCGATGCGGGCCTGAAGGTCGGCGCCTACCTGTCGCCCCACGTGCGGGGTTGGAGCGAGCGAATACGGGTCGGAGGGGGAGAGGCGGATTTCGACGGCGCCGTGGCGCGCGTTCGGGCCGAGGCCGAGCGCGTGCACGCGACGCAGTTCGAGGTGCTGACCGCTGCGGCACTCGCCGAGTTCGCCGTGGCGGGCGTGGACATCGCCGTCGTGGAAGCTGGGTTGGGCGGCCGCCACGACGCGACGAACGTCCTACGCTCGCCCGTCCAGGTCCTGACGAACGTCGCGCTCGACCACACGGACGTGCTGGGAACGACCCGCGAAGCGATCGCCGCCGAGAAGCTCGCCGTCGTCAAGCCCGGGGCCACGGTGGTGATCGGGGAGCCGGAGTGGGGGGAGCTCGCGCGCGAGAACGGTGCGGAAACCGTCGTCATCGCCGGGCGTAGCAACCTCGCTCTTGCCATGGCCGCCGCGGAGTCGTTTCTCGGACGCCCGGTCGACGGCCACGTCGACGTGCAGTTGCCGGGCCGGCTCCAGCGGGTGAGCGACGAGCCGCTCGAGATCTGGGACGGTGCGCACAACCTCGCCGGTCTCGGCTACGTCCTGCCTCGTTTGCCCAGCGCGCGTTACGTCGTCGTCGCCTCGATCCTTGCGGACAAGGATGTGGACGGGATGCTGGCAGCGCTGTCGGCGCTCGGAGACCGGCTGGTCGCCACGTCCTCGAGCAATCCACGGGCTCTGTCGGCGGCGGACCTGGCCGAGCGGGCGCGACCCTACTTCGGCCGGGTGGAGGCGATCGAGGATCCGGCCGAGGCGCTCCGCAGTGCCCGAGGGGTGGGGGGACCGGTGCTCGTCACCGGCTCTCTTTACCTCTTGGCCGATCTCGCCAAGGATGAAGGCGTACGATGGCGAACGTTGGCGACAGGCTGACAGTCCTTGCGTTCGCGGCGTTCGTGCTCGCAGCGATCGTCGGCCTTGCGTTTCTCGCCGGGTACCTAATAGGAAGAATCCTTCTGTGATCGCAAGCACGTTCAGCGGGATCCATGACTTTTTCGCGTCAGGGACCTGGCACGTCATCCTGAACCTGCTCCTGTTTTTCCTGGTCGCCTTCTGGCTGGCGGTCGGATACTGGGTCTACAAGGACGCGAAGCGGCGTATCGAGGATCCGGTGCTGATCGCCACGGCGGTGGCGATCGGTCTCGTGATCCCCTACCTCGGGGCGCTCGTCTACATGCTCTTCCGGCCGCCGGAATATCTCGAAGACGTGCGCGAGCGCGAGCTCGAGATCAAGGCCATGGAAGAGCGGCTCGCGCGTCGCGATCTCTACTGTCCCGTCTGCCGGGCCGAGGTGTCGAGCGAGTTCCTCGTGTGTCCGGTCTGCACGACCAAGCTCAAGCAGGCGTGCGTCAACTGCAAGGCGCCGCTGGAGGCGCTCTGGCAGGTGTGCCCGTACTGCGAAACGCCGGTCGAGCCCGCGGCCGTGGAGTTCCCGACCTTCGAGGTGCGCCCGCCAAGGCGGAGGCGACGCTCGGAGTAGACTCGTGCGCTCGATGGCGGTCGAGCGTTCACTGATCCTGATCAAGCCGGACGCTGTGGAGCGGAAGCTGGCCGGAGAGATCCTCGGGCGCATCGAGCGTCGAGGATTCACGTTGCGCGCCGGCAAGCTGGTCCACGTCGACCGCTTGCTCGGGGAGACCCATTACGCCGAGCACCGCGAGAAGCCGTTCTTCGGCGAGCTGGTGGAATTCATCACTTCGGGGCCCACGCTCGCGCTCGTGGTCGAAGGCGAGGGTGCGATCGCCACGTTGCGCAAGACGATCGGCGCGACGAATCCGGCAGACGCTGAGCCCGGCTCGATCCGGGGGGACCTCGCCGTCGCGATGCCGAACAATCTCGTGCACGGGTCCGACTCGCCCGAGTCGGCGGCGCGGGAGGTCGCGCTCTGGTTCTCTGACGATGAGTTCGTCTGAGCTGCCCGAATCCGTGGCGGGAAACATCGCGGACTGGACGCGGACGAACGCCGAGTACACCGATCCGCGCGCAGCCGAGTCATGGGCCGCGACGGAGATCACGTGGGGTGTCTTCGGCGTTCGCGAGGAGGATCTCGGCTCCCCGCTTGGCGACGTCAAAGGGCTCGACGTCGTTGAGCTCGGCTGCGGGACCGCGTACTTCTCGGCGCGTCTCGCCAGGCGGGGGGCGAGGCCGGTGGGGGTGGATCCGACCCCGGCCCAGCTGGCGACAGCACGGCGAATGCAAGGCGAAACAGGAGTCGAGTTCCCTCTTGTCGAGGCTGCAGCCGAGCAAGTCCCACTACCCGACGCGTCCTTCGATCTCGCGTTCTCCGAATACGGGGCCTCCCTCTGGGCCGATCCGAAACTGTGGATTCCCGAGGCGGCTCGGCTGCTGCGTTCTCACGGCCGGCTCGTCTTTCTGACCAACTCGGTGCTCGCCTACCTCTGCTTTCCCGATGGTCCCGGTCACGCTGACGAGCAGCTGCATCGTCCGCAAGCGGGGATGTACCGGATGAGCTGGCCGGACGAGGAGGGCACCGAGTACCACCTCTCCCACGGCGACTGGATCGACCTTCTTCACGAGACCGGTTTCGAGGTCGAACGTCTCGTCGAGGTCTACGCGCCGTCGAACGCGGAGGACCACGGCTACTACGAGACTGTCACCGCCGAGTGGGGGCAGAAGTGGCCGAGCGAGGATCTCTGGGTCGTACGCAAGCGTGGCTGATGCGCCGCCCGAGCCCCCGCTTCTGCTGGCCTCGAGGTCGCCCCAGCGCCAGGCGATCCTGCACCAGCTGCACATTCCGTTCGAAGTAGTCGAGCCGCACTACGAGGAGACGTGGCCTGATGGGTCCGACGCGGTGGAAGTCGTGCGAACGCATGCGCGGGGAAAGGCCGAGTCGGTCGTCGAGCTGGCAGACGAGCGGCCGGTGCTCGGCGTCGACACGGCGGTCGTCCTGGGCGACCGGGTGTTCGGCAAGCCGAAGAATGCCGCCGACGCCGAACGGATGCTCGAGGAGTTGAGCGGGAAGACTCACGCCGTCGTCTCCGGTCTTTGTCTGATCACGGCGGGCTGGGAACAGCTCGAGCACGAGGAGACTCGCGTCAGCTTTCGCGAGCTCACCCCACGTGACCTCGGCGTCTACGTGGGAACCGGCGAGTGGGAGGGACGCGCCGGTGGTTATGCGATCCAGGGTCGCGGCGCGGCGCTCGTCCGCGGTATCGACGGCGACTACTTCAACGTCGTCGGGTTGCCCGTTGCACTACTAATCCGGCTCCTCGCCGAACGCTTCGCGGGGGTATACGGCTTCGGTTGACGTAGACTCGCCCCCGATGGGTCTCTTCGACAATCTCGGCGGATTCGGCGGTCGCGACATGGCGGTCGACCTCGGAACGGCGAACACGCTCGTGTACGTGCGCGGCCGCGGCATCGTCCTCTCCGAGCCCTCGGTGGTCGCGATCGACCAGCGCACGGGTGAGGTCCACGCCGTCGGCGTCGAGGCGAAGCGGATGCTCGGGCGCACGCCCGGCACGATCTCGGCGATTCGGCCTTTGAAGGACGGCGTCATCGCCGACTTCGACGTCACCGAGCAAATGCTGCGTCACTTCATCCAGAAGGTGCATCAGCATCGCTTCGCGCATCCGCGCGTCGTCGTGTGCGTTCCCTCCGGTGTCACGGGTGTGGAGAAGCGTGCAGTCGAAGAAGCGACGCTGAGCGCAGGCGCGCGTCAGGCGTACCTGATCGAGGAGCCGATGGCGGCCGCGATCGGTGCGGGCCTTCCGGTCGCCGAGCCGACGGGGAACATGATCGTCGACGTCGGCGGCGGTACGACCGAGGTCGCGGTCATCTCACTCGGCGGCATCGTCGTGTCGCAGTCGTTGCGAGTCGGCGGTGACGAGATGGACGAGGCGATCATCAATCACATCAAGCGGGAGTACAAGCTGCTCATCGGTCAGCAGACCGCGGAGGAGATCAAGCTCGAGATCGGCTCCGCGTACGACATGCGCGAGGAGCTGCAGGCCGAGGTACGCGGGCGCGACATGCTCACCGGACTGCCGAAGACGGTCGTCCTGAGCTCCGAGGAGGTCCGGCGCGCGCTCGACGAGCCCGTGCAGCAGATCATCGAGGCGATCAAGTCCACTCTCGACAAGACGCCGCCGGAGCTCGCCGCGGACATCATGGATCGGGGCATCGTCCTGGCGGGCGGGGGCGCGCTTCTCTCGAGCTTCGATGAGCGCCTGAGACACGAGACCCAGATGCCGGTTCATCTCGCCGAGAGCCCGCTGACCTGCGTGGCCGTCGGCTCCGGGCGCAGCCTGGAGGAGTTCGAGGCGATCCATCGGAGCGCCAAGGCCCGGCGGAACAATCACCGCCGTTAGACCTTCGCGCTAACCTAGCTTCTCTCGTGGCTCGTAACCGCAGTGTGAGCGCGGTCCTGGGCTCGTCCGCATCGAGACCGAGACCCCAGCCCTTCCCTTCCCGCAGCCGTTCGAGCCTTCGGCGCCGGGCCGTGGTGGGGGGCCTCGTCTTGCTCTCGCTGATCCTGATCACGTTCTCCTTCCGCGCCTCGTCGACGGGGGCTCTGCACCAGGTCGAGAGCGCCGGCGTGACCGTGTTGCGACCGTTCGAGGTGGCAGCCGAACGGGTGGCGCGGCCGTTCCGCGACGTCTACGGCTACTTCCGTGGACTCGTGCACGCGAAGAGCGAGAACGAACGCCTGCGACAACAGGTGAACGAGCTTCGCCAGCAGGCCTTGCAGGGCAAGTTCGCCCAGGAGCAGAACCGGGAGCTTCGCTCGCAGCTCCGCTTCATCGACAGTCCGCTCTTCCCGCAGGACTACTCGCCGGTGAACACGCGGATCATCTCCTGGTCCGGCGAGTTCGACCAGCAGGTCGTGATCGCCGCCGGTTCCGACCAGGGCATCAAGGAGGACACGCCGATCGTCACCCAGGACGGGCTCGTGGGACGGGTGGCGGACGTGACCGGAAACGCTGCGCACGTCACGCTGTTGACCGACGAGAGCAGCGCGGTGCCGGCACGCGATCAGAAGACCGGCGCCACCGGGCTCATCCGTCACGGCGAGGGCGAGGGCTCGCTCGTGCTCGACTACGTGGCCAAGGAGTCGGACGTCCGACAAGGGGACGTCATCGTCACCGCGGGGACGCAGTCGAAGCGCTATCCGTCGCTCTTCCCGGGCGGGATCCAGATCGGCGTCGTCACGAGTGTCGGGCAGAGCGATACGGCGCTCTACAAGCAGATCCAGATCTCGCCGTTCGTCGACTTCTCGGG
>JBKPTB010000070.1:0-9127 GCA_046735315.1 Actinomycetota bacterium | reverse complement strand
CGTTGCGCGTGCGCTGGCGGGAAAGCCGCGGATCGTCTGGGCGGACGAGCCCACCGGAAATCTCGACTCCGAGATGGCCGCTGCGGTGATCGAGCTCCTCGGTGAGCTGCACGAGGAAGGTCTGACGATCATCCTCGTCACTCACGATCCGACGATCGCCGCTCACGCGGACCGGCTGATCACGGTTCGCGACGGCCGGCTCGTCGAGGACAAGCTGCTGGTCGGCCCGACCCGGCAGGAGGTGGGGGAGGCGGTCGCATGACCGTCCTGCTCCTCATCGCTTTCCTCGTCGCAGCTCCGTTTCTCTTCATTCTCCTGCGCCGCCCGATTCTGCGGCGGATGGCGGTCCGCAACGCCGTGCGCCGGCCGCGGGAGGCGCTGCTCGTGATTCTCGGCTCGCTCCTCGGCGCCGCGATCATCAGCGGCTCGGCAGTCGTCGGCGACACGATGGACTCGTCGATCCGGCAGGTCGCACGACAGCATCTCGGGCCGGTCGACGAGCTCGTTCTCGCTCGTACCGAAAGCGAATGGCATGCCGTCGGCCAGCGGCTGCGCGCTCTGCCGGGCTCGACCGTCGACGGCGTGATCTCGTTCGCGACGTTCGACGCGGCTGCTACCGCGGGCTGGGGCGACTCCCTGCGCACGACGCCGAACGTCCAGGTCGTCGGACTGGACTTCGAGCAAGCACGCCTGTTCGGGGCGGCGCCCGCCACGACCGGCATTCGCGGAGGCACGCCGCCGGCCGGACATGTCGCGATCACGGACGACCTCGCCCGCTCGCTCGACGTGCGGCCCGGGGCGCAGATGGACGTGTGGGTCTACGGGCGGCCACGCACCGTCACCGTCGACAGGATCCTCCCCCGGCTGGGGCTGGCCGGCTTCTCGCTCGACAACGAGCAGGAATCGCGCAACGTGCTCCTCTCGCCGGAGATGTTCAACGCGATCATCGCGGAGGGCCTCGACGTGGGCGCACCCCCTTCGTGGTATGTCGCCGTCTCGAACCGGGGCGGCATCGAGAACGGCGCGGCGCTGAGCGAGACGGTGAAGAGCTCGATCCTGCGGGCCGCGGGTGGGCTCGACCCTCAGGTGCTGACGATCAAGCAGCAGTTTCTGGACACGGCCGACCAGACGGGCAAGGGGTTCACACAGATGTTCACCGCGATGGGCAGCTTCGGTGTCTTTGCAGGCCTGCTGCTCCTGATCAACCTTTTCGTCATGCTCGCCGCCGAACGCAAGCCGGAGCTCGGCATGGCCCGCGCCGTGGGCATGCGCAGAGGTTCACTCGTCGGTGCGTTTGCCACCGAGGGCTTCATCTACGCGCTGGCGGCGACGCTCCTTGGGACGGTCGTCGGCATCGGTCTCGGACGTCTCCTCGTCTCCGTCTCGCAAAGGGCGTTCAGCTCCGAGCACAGCAAGTTTGATCTGTTCTTCACGGTGAAGGCACCGAGCCTGGTGCAGTCCTTCACCGTGTCGTTCGTCGTCGCCGTCGTGACGATCGTCGTTCTCAGCATCCGGGTGAGCCGCCTGAACATCATCCGGGCCATTCGCGACATTGCGGAACCGCCCGCGCAGCGCAAGCGGCGCTGGCTGTATGTCGGACTGGCGGCAGCCGTGATCGGTGGTCTCTGCGCAACGACGGCCGCGGCGTCGCAGGAGCCCTTCGGGCTGCTGCTCGGCCCGACCCTGCTCATTGCCGGGCTCGCGCCCGCCTTGGCACGGATCGTGCCGGGTCGTACCGCGACGTCGGTGATCGCCGGGCTTGCCGTGGTGTGGGGAGCAATCGTCTTCGCGGTGTTCCCGGACTCGGCCGAAGGCGCGTCGATCATGATGTATGTCGCTCAAGGCATCGTGATGACTGCCGGCGGCGTAGCGTTCGTGACCTTGCAGCAGGACAGGCTCGCCTCGGCCTTGCGCAGGTTCGGAGCCCGCGTGCTCTCGCTACGTCTGGGTCTCGCATACCCGCTTGCACGTCGCGGGCGCACGGGACTGACCGTTGCGATGTACGCGCTCGTCGTCTTCATCCTGACCTTCATCACCTCGATCTCGTTCATGATCGACCAGCAGGTGAGCACCGCGAGCGCCAACGTGTCCGGCGGAGCGCAGGTGTTCGTCAGATCGAACGACGCGAATCCGATCCCGGCCGCCGAACTCGCGCAGACGCCGGGGGTGCGCAAGGTGGCACCGTTGGCGCGGACGAACGCGAGCTTTGCGCTGTCGAACTCCCCCGACGAGCACTTCTGGCCACTGACCGGGTTCGACCGGCGCCTCCTCGACCTGGGCGCGCCGAAGCTGGAGGATCGAGGCTCGTACGCGACCGATCGGCGGGCCTGGCTAGCCGTGCTGAAGAACCCGCGGTTGATCATCGCCGATCCGCAATTTCTCCAGAAGGGCGGTCCGCCTGGGTTCACCGTCAGGATCGGAGATCACTTGAACCTCATCAACCCCGTCTCGGGCCGGACGCGCGAGGTCGTGGTCGCCGCGATCGCCTCCCCTGATTACCTGATCAACAACGGGATGCTCTACGGCTGGCGCGGGGCGCGGGAGCTGTTCGGCCCTCGCCTCGTTTTCAGCCGAGCGTACGTCTCGCTCCTTCCCGGCACGAACGTCGATTCGTTCGCGGCGCGTCTTCAGAGCCGCTTCATCGGCAATGGGGCCGAGGCGTTCTCGATCTCGGCGTTGATGGACGAGGCCTTCTCGATGACACATCAGATCTTCCAGCTCTTCCAGGGCTATCTGGCCATGGGCCTCCTGGTCGGGATCGCGGGCATCGCCGTGATCATGATCAGGGCCGTGCGGGAGCGAAGGCGTCAGATCGGGACCTTGCGCGCACTCGGCTTCCCCGCACGGTCGGTCGGGCGGAGCTTCGCGATCGAAGCCGGCTACATCGCCGTTCAGGGGACGGTGATCGGAGTGCTCCTGTCGCTGCTGACCCTGTACACGATCATCGCCCGCTCCGATGCGATGGGCGATCTGAACTTCATGGTTCCCGTGGGGCAACTGAGCGTGCTGCTCTTCGCGACAGTAGCCGCATCGCTGCTCGCGACCGTCGCGCCGGCGCTCTCGGCCACGCGGATTCGACCGGCCGTGGCACTGCGGATGACGGACTGACCCGCAAGAACGCCGAGGTGTGGTGCGAGGTAGCGTCCGACGATCTTGGCGGGCGGCCACCAAAGAGGCTCCGTGCCTGCCGAGGACACCTCGCCGCCGTCTGCGAGCTCATGCCTGAGATAACGGGGTCGCCGCCCGGTGAGGAGCAACCCGCGCAGGACCGGCCTGAAGGGCTGCGGCGCGAGATCAGCGCCGGCGGCGGCCGCGATCATCTCGGCCGCGGCATCGGCCTGCTGCGTAGCGATCCCGCCCTGCTTGATGGGAAAGCTGGTGATGTCTCCGACAGCAAAGACGTCTGCCAGCCCGGACACCTGACCATGCGTGTCGACAGGTATGAAGCCCTCGAAGGTCTGAGGTACCCCTTCGATGCGTACTCCACGCAGTCGGGGCAGAGAGACGGCGCGATCCGCCGGGATGCGTCCGTCGGGGACGAGGCGTAGCTCACCGCCGGTCAGCTCGACGGGAGCAGCACCGGCCTTGACCGCGATTCCCCGCTGCTCGAGCAGCTCGCGAATCGCATCGCTCGCGGCCCGGCCGAAGAGCTGCAGCGGTTCATCCTCAGGCGTTACAACCACGAGCTCGACATGGTCGAGCCCCCCTTCGCCAAGGAAGGTGCCAGTCATGAGAGCGAGCTCATAGATTGGTAGCGACCAAACCGCTCCCCAGGGAACGGCAAAGGCCACCCGCCGAACGTGTTCGTCAACGAGTTCATCGAGCAGGTTGCGAATCCGTTCCGTATCCGCCGGGCCGCGGAAGGTCATCGCGCCGGGCACCGCCGGGGTAGGAACCGCGCCGCACGCAATCACCAGGTGGTCGTAAGGGATGTTCGGCGGTCACTGCGCCCAGGAGGAAGGAGGCACCCGTCGACTCAGCCAGTTCGGCGAGGTCGAAATGCCTGACCTGGCCTAGGCCGAAAGGCTCCGCGACAGCCAGTGGCCGATACCAGAATTCGGGTTCGGGTGCGAGCAGCTCAACGCTCACGCGATCCGCGGCGAGAGCCCGCAGCGCGAGCGCGGCCGCCAGTGCGGCGACGCCGCCTCCCGCTATCAGCACACGACGGCTCGACCGACGCACCATCGAATCCTCTCGCTTTTGAGTTCCTAGCTTTGGCGCTCGATGCTTGCTCTGCCGGGCGCCGATGCCATCCGCAGGAGTAAGCGGATTGCTCGCGGATAAGTACGGATTCGCGCAGCGCGGCTCGGGAGTAGGCTCGCGACCATGGCATTCCGGTCAGCATTGATCGTGCTGGTCTCGGCCATCGTTGCAGCCGCGGCGGCCGGCTGCGGCACGAAGACGGTGACCAGGACCGTGACGGTCGTCGGAACCGTGCCCAACGGTGGCGCCACGTCCGTCAGCGCGAGCGTCGCAGCTGGCGGGCACGATTTCACGCAATTCGCCTGCGCCCAGTGTCACGGCGAACGCGGCCGCGGCGGGATTTCCTCCGATGTGCCGGCACTCTCGGTGATCGGCAAGCAGCTCACCGTCGCCCAGTTGAAACTGATCATCAACCACGGGCTTGGCGAATCGACGAATCCAAAGAAGCCTTACATGCCGGTCTGGGGGCAGGTGATCTCAGCGCGGCAGGTCTCCGACCTCGTCGCTTACATCCGGGCGGGTCTCCCGTCCGTGCCGGGCGCGACTCCTCCGCCGGTCATCACGGCGCAGGGCCAAGCGGTGGAAGGGTCACTCCTCTATCAGCGTTACGGATGCATCAATTGCCACGGCCCCAATGGGCTCGGAGGGGTTCCCAACCCGCAATCGCCCGACAAGTCGATCCCCCCGCTCTCCGGCGCCGACTTCTTCAAGGAGTTCAACACCGACGCGAAGATCATCGACGTGATCCGGAGCGGGAGTGTGATCGGCCGAGCGCCGATCGTCTCCATGCCCCACTGGGGCGGCATAATTCCCGATCAGCAGCTGAAGGCACTCGTCGAGTACCTCAAGACCCTGAAGACCGGCTAGTAGGCCCGGATCTGGTGCGCCGCGGCTACGTGCCGAGGCAGGATGTGAGCTCGAGGAGCTCGAGCAGCGCCCCCGGGCCGTCGAGGCTGCCGATCGTCACGGCCGGCTGGTTGTGTCGCCCGAGATGAATTTCCCTGCCCTGGTAGTCGACCGACTCGATGTCGTCACGTGCCACTGCCAGGCGAGCTCCGAGGCCGCCCTTGAGCAAGAGATGAAGCCGGCCAAGCTGAGCCTTGCCGGAATGGCGAGGCCCCTCGCCCTCGCTCCAGTACACCGCGTAGCTTCTCCCGAACATGAGCAAAGAATGCGCTGGCGCTCACCCCTGCGCATCCGGGGTGCAGTGCAGATGAGGTGCGGTAAAACCGCAGATCGCCGGCTAGCCGGCACTCCTGTCCGAACGCCTCCGAGACCGAGTAGCCAGTGAACGAGGGCACGGACCCCCCCGGGCGCGAGAGTCGTGCCCACCGTCCCCGTGACGACGATGAGGGCCTCGCGGCGAGACGAGTCCCTGACCGGTGACTGGTCCCAATCGCGCACCGAGCTCGTGGAACACGACCAAGACCGCGACCGAAAGAATCAAGACCCATCAAGTAGGTTCTTGTCGTGCACGCGTTCGAGATTCGGGCCGTCCAGGACAAGCTCGTCCAGGCCGGCGGGGGTTACGAGATCGTCCACGAATCGCCGGGGTTAGAACTCGGCGTTTACGTGTTGGTCGCTCCAGAGCCGGACCGCCAGCAGCCCCATGAAGACGACGAGGTCTATGTCGTGCTCGAGGGCACAGGTGTCCTCGAGGTGGAAGGGGAACGGGTCTCCGTGCGAGAGGGCAGCGCGGTCTTCGTCGAAGCCGGTGCAGACCACCGCTTTTCGGCATACGAGCACTTGGCCGTCCTCGTGCTCTTCGACAGAACGTCTGGCGCGAACGCCTAGCCCTCTCGACCTAGCCGGGCTCCTCGGTGAGAAGGTCGTGCAAGAGCGCGTAGCGGACGAGCTCCGCGCGAGACGAAAGCCGCAGCTTCTGCATGATGTGCGCGCGGTGTGACTCGGCCGTGCGCACGGAGATGTACAGCGTCTGAGCTATCTCCTGGTTCGTATGACCCAGGGCCAGCAGACGCAAGACCTCGCGCTCGCGCTCCGAGAGCGGATCGGCGTCGGCGGCGGCCCTCTCCTGCGCCTCGGCGGCGACCAAGCGCGCCCCGAGAGCCGGATGAACGTAACGCCCGCCGTCGGCGATCTCCCTCACTGCGGATACGACCTCCTCATCAGCGGCTTCCTTTAAGACGTACCCGCTCGCTCCTGCGGCGAACGCCTCCCGCACATAGCTCGGATCGTCCTGCATCGACAACACGAGGACCTTGGTGTCGGGGGACTCTTTCAAGAGGTCGGGAAGGACGTCGATCCCGCTGTCGCCGGGCATGACGACATCGAGCAGCATGACATCGGGTTTCAGGGCACGCGCCCGAAAGATCGCATCCTTGGCGTTCCCGGCCTCCCCGACGACTTCGATGTCGTCGTGGGCCTCGAGTAGGAGCCGCAGGCCGCTACGGACGACGGCATGGTCGTCGACCAGCACAACCTTGATCACAGGGGCATCTCCACGGCAAGCGTCGTCCCGGCCCGCGGCGATGCCTCGATCTTCAGCTTGCCGTCGTGAAGCTCGACCCGTTCCCGCATGCCGAGCAGTCCCATTCCGTCGTCACGAGTCGTCGATGGATCGAAGCCTTGTCCGTCGTCTTCGACCACGAGCGTAGCGGAGCTGTCGTGGCGAACGACGAGCACGCTCACATTCTGCGCTTCGGCATGCTTGACGATGTTCGTCAATGCCTCCTGGACGATGCGGTACAGCGTCGTCTCGACCTCGCCCGGAAGCCGCTCCTCACCCAACTGCGTCTCGAGGTCCACGGAGAGGCCTGTTCCCTCGGCAAACGTGTGAACGAGGCGCTCGAGCGCGGGAACGAGACCGAAGTCGTCCAACGCCTTGGGCCGAAGCTGCACGGCTAGCTTCCTGACGTCCTGCAGTGTCGTCACGACGAGCTGCCGGACGTCGCCGATCGACTTCTTGACTGAGTCTCCACTGCCGGCCTCCTCGACAGTACGCAACCCGAGGAGGATCGAAGTCAGTGCCTGCCCGGTCTCGTCGTGCAGCTCGCGCGCAAGCCTGCGCCGCTCCACCTCCTGACCTGCCACCACGCGTCGCAATGCGTCGCGGGCAACGCGTCGCGAGAGATCGACCGCGACCGCTGCTCGGGCGGCGAACTGCTCGGCCAGCCGAAGGTCTCCGCTGTCGAAGCGTTGATCCGAGCCGAGCTTGTCGTGGGCGACGAGCACCCCGATACCCTGATCCCGCACCACCAGCGGGACGTACAGCCCGGTCCGCGCACCCATGTGTCGAGCTGCGTCCTGATGGACCTCGGGATCCTCGAGCAGCGAGTCCACCCGCTCGCTGTGCCCGCGTTCCAGCACGCGACCTGTCTTCGAGTCGAACCGAGGAAAGACCATGCCCACGAACTGCTCGGCGCCCTCACCATCTGCGGTTTCGATCCGGAGCTCCTCCCCGACGGGCAGAGCAATCGTGACGAGGCGCGCATCGATGAGCTCACGGAGCCGCCTGGCGACGAGATCGAGCAGCCGAGGCAACTCCAGCTCGGTGACGAGGGCACCACCGATCTCGTTCAGGGATTCGAGCTGACGTGACCATTCCGTCGCGGATTGGTACAGCCGGGCGTTCTCAATCGCGACTGCGGCCTGGGCGGCAAGAAGCGTCACCACTTCCTCGTCCTCGTCCGTGAAGTCCCCTTCGTCTTTCTCGGTGAGATAGAGATTTCCGTACGCAACTCCGCGAAGGAGAACCGGAACGCCCAGGAAGCTGTGCATGGGAGGGTGATTCGGTGGGAATCCGACCGCGCGGGGATCTTGGCCGATGTCGTGGAGCCGCAGCGGGCGCGCATCGCGGATGAGCACGCCCAGGATCCCACGGCCCCGGGGAAGGTCTCCGATCGCTGCGTGGGTGACTTCGTCGATCCCGTGCGTGACGAAACGCTCGAGGCCGGTCCCGGCCCGGTCGATAACGCCTAGCGCTGCGTAGCGGGCCCCTGTGACGCGCGCCGCAGCCTCGGCGATCCGCTCGAGGACGGCGTCCAGGGAAAGCTCGGAATTGAGGGCGATTCCCGTCTCGAGGAGGGCCCGTAACCGTTGGGATTCCGCCTGGGCGGCCATGGGTCGAATGCTCGCACGCTCCGTAGTTAGCCGCAACGAGATCGCGGGGCGATCCCGGCAAGTCCGCGGCTCGCCGCGGATGGCGCACAGAGCTGGAGGCACTTGACTTCGGAGTAACCCGGAACCACCCACAGGATTGGAGGCAGTCATGAGCACCATCACCGCTGATCGCCGCGTAACACAGGCAGTCCGTGCGAGGAGCGAGTTCTTCCGGAAGCTGTTCGAGTGGGGCGGCTTCACGGCCGGCGCGATTCTCGTCACATTCGGCGTCGTCGCAATCGTCATGGGCTTCAGTGGCCGGTCGACGGTGACCGACAGCCTCAAGCAGGAGAAGATCGTCGGCAGCGCCGACATGACTCCTGCGGCGATCACCGCCGAGGCCAAGAAGGCAGGCCTGGACATCAGTGTGATCTCGCTGCCGACGGTGTCAGTCGCCGGTAAGGAGATCAACAGCGGGCCGAGGGCACGTGCGTTCGCGACGTACATGCGGATCCACGCGCTGGAGGCGACCGGCGGCCTGACCTACGCACAGATGGGCCGATTCGTCGCGAAGCCCGGCACGCCTAAGGCACAGCTGACGCCCGACGGCGCAACGAGCAACCCTCAGTATGCGCTGATCGACAAGGCCACGAAGCAGCCCGTCGCGAACGGTGCCCGCGACCTCTGGGTCACGGAAACCGCGCTGTCGACGGCACTGAACACGTCCTACATGGCCGACCGGCTCGGACTGTTCGGGATCGTCGTGGGAGTCGCACTGCTCCTGAGCGGTATCGGCTTCATCGTGTTGGCCTTCGCCGCTCTCCACCGCCGGCGGTTCACACCGGTCGCGTAGGAGAGGCCAACC
>JBKPTB010000069.1:0-11752 GCA_046735315.1 Actinomycetota bacterium | reverse complement strand
GGATTCGCCTGCCAACACGCCGGCGTAGGTGCGCAAACCACGCACCTGGTCGCGCAACCAGCCGTCTTCCAGCTCGTCGAGGAGCCCCTCGGCGTCGGACACCAGCGCCAGTGGGTCGACCGGGCGCTCCTCCTCGACGGCAGTCGCCAGCTTCGGGGGACCGTAGTAGGCGTCGACAATCCCTTCGACATGCCGACCGACCCGCAAACCGAGGACGAGGTACCGCTCAACGGCAGACTCGGCCATGCAGCCAGCCTATGCCGTCGGAATCCGCTTTAGGCGGCTACGAGTCTTGGCGCGTCTGCCTCGACCAGCAGCGCGTCCACGACCTCGCCGAGTTGCTCGCGAAGGTCGACATCGACGAGGTATCCGTCCTCGTCGAAGCGCGTCGGCGCATGGCCGACTGCGACATCGCCCTCGACCACGCGGGCGCCGATCGTGGCCAGTACCTTCCGAAGCTCCGCCTGCGACCAGACAGCGCCGAAGGCACCTGTGCTGGCGCCGACGACCGCCACCGGCTTGTTCCTCAGCGTGTTCGTAGCAATCGGACGGGAAACCCAATCCAGCGCGTTCTTGAGCTGACCCGGAATCGAGGCGTTGTACTCGGGCGTTGCAATGAGGATCGCGTCGGCATCGGCAATGGCTTGGCGAAGAGCGGCAACCGGCGCGGGTGTCGCATATCCGTCGTCGTCCTCATCGTAGGGAGGCACCTCCTTCAAGCCTTCGTAGAGCTCCAGCTCCACGTGGCCGGGCAGAAGCTCCTCCGCCGCGCGGAGGAGCTTCGTGTTGTACGAGTCCCGGCGGAGGCTGCCCGAAATCGCAAGGACCTTCATGCCTCTTACGACTCCTTGACGAAATAGAGCTCGGCCGTGAGCTTGACCTCGTCGGCCAAAGCGGGGTTCCCGTCCGGGAGAGGCAGATTCCAGCTGACGCCGAACTCGGTTCGATCGACGGTCGTCTCGAGCTTGAGCCCGAACCGCTCCCGCCCGTAGGCGTCGGTGATGGGCTCGGTGATCGTTCCGGTCAGCTCGACCGGCTTCTCGACGCCCTTGATCTTGATGCCGCCGCGAACCGTGATCCGGTCCTCGTCGCGGTCGATCTCGCTCGACTCGAAGCTGAGCTCCGGGTAGCGCTCGGCGTCGAAGAAGTCGGGGGACTGCAGGTGGGCGGCGAGGTTCTCGTCCTTGACGTCCACGTTCGCGACCTTGGCCGAGCCCGCGAGGACAGGGGTCGTCCCCGTGTCGAACCGGGCGTTGACCTCGCGGAACTGCCCACGGAAGGCGCCGGAGAGGTAGCTGACCTCGAACCCGATCGTGGAATGAACGGGGTCGAGGACCCAGGTCCCGACCGGCAGACTCTGCCTGGTGTCTGTCGTGATGCTCATTTACACTCCTCCTTGAGTGCGCTACTATTGACTCTGCAAGCAACTATAGCGAGGAAAGATTGTCTAGTCAAGTGTTGACCAAACAAGCTTCTGCGTTGGAGGCCTGGGTACGGCTCCTGCGGGGCCATGCCGCGGCAACGCGGGAGCTGAGCGCCCAGCTCGTGGCCGACCACGGGCTGACCATCAACGACTACGAGGCACTTCTCCATCTGGCCCGGGCCGACGAAGGGCGCATGAGGCGGGTCGACCTGGCCGAGCAGCTCCTCCTCACCGCGTCCGGAGTGACGCGTCTCCTGGAGGGGCTCGAGCGAGCGGGCTTGGTCGAGCGCGCGTCGTGCGCGAGCGATCGCCGCGTCACCTACGCCGTCCTGACGGCCGACGGACGAGCAAGGCTGCAGGAAGCCTCGGAGTCGCACATCGCGGGGGTGCACGCCTTCTTCGAGGAGCGGTTCACCAGCGAGGAGCTCCAGCAGCTGGCGAGCCTCCTCGAGCGTCTGCCGGAAGCGGCCGGGGCGAGCGCCGCCGACTGTTCGCTCTAGGTCTCCCCGCGCCGCATCCGCTCCAGCTTCTCCCGAGTCTCGGAATCGAGCAGCTCGCGGAGATGGTGGGGCGGCTCGTCGCGGTGTGAGACAGCCTCGAGGTCGTTGAGGAAGGTCGCCGAGGAGCGCTTCTGCACTTCCTGTCCCGACGTCCCTCGGACCGCGATGTCGGAGGAGACCAGGCAGACGACCTCAGCCCCTCGATTCTCGGCAGCCAGGCGTTCCAGCATCGTGTCCGCGTTCTTCGCATAGCAGACCTCCAACGGACCGTAGGACTCGTCGGCCCCGGACCCGTCGAACACGACGTAGCCACGCGCGCCCTTGAGCGCCACGAAGCTCGCGAGCTCATCCCTCAGCTGCCGGAGATCCTTGTAATCGCCCGCGTGGAAGAGGTTGTGTCCGTCGAAGAGGTAGAGCGTCGGCTCAGCCATCAGCCCGCACCGTTCCGTTGCCTCTTCGCCTCGTACAGCAGCAACGCAGCGGCGACGCTGACGTTGAGCGAATCGACGTTGCCACCCAGAGGAATGGAGACCGCGTCGTCGCACGTCTTGCGCACGAGCGGCCGCAGACCCTTGCCCTCGGCGCCGAAGACGAGCACGACACCGCCGCCGAGATCCGCGTCCCACATCGAGGTCTTCGCATCGCCGGCGGCTGCGTAGATCCAGAGGTCGCCGCGCTTCACCTCGGCGAGGTAGCGCGCGAGGTTCGGTACCACGGCGACCGGCAGATGCTCGACCGCTCCCGCGGACGCCCGCGCAACCGCGGGCGTGACGGTCGCCGAGCCGTATGCCGGGACGACGACGCCTGTCGCTCCCGCGCCCTCGGCGCTGCGAATGACTGCGCCGAGGTTGTGCGGATCCGTGACCTGGTCGAGACACGCCAGCAGAGGGCGTTCGACGGCGGCCAACTCCCAGCCGTCCGCGTACTTGTAGGGCTCGCACCACGCGAGCACTCCCTGGTGGTCGCGCGTGCCTGCGGCATCACTGAGCTCGCGCTCGGGCTTGACCTGCACGCGCGGACGCTCGAGGCCCTGCAACCAGGGCTCTGCCTTCACCGCGCGTTCCGTCGCCCAGAGCTCCAGCACTTCTCGGTGCCCGCGCAACGCCTCCCGCACGGGACGCCTGCCGTAGACCTGGTCTCGCGTCATTGCGGGAAGAGTTGAAAGCCGGCGCCGACGTCGCGAACAACCCAACCGGCCGCTGCAATCTCCGCACGGAGGCGATCAGCCTTGTCCCAGTCGCCGGTGGCGCGAGCCTCCTGGCGTCGCTTCGCGAGCTCGACGACCTCCGGCGGCGCCTCCGTCTCTTCAGCCAGGGAGGCGAGCCCGAAGAGTCCGAGCGCCCGCCGCAGAAGATCGTGATCGCGCCAGCCATGCATGACCGCGAGCGCCTCCGGGGTGTTGAAGTCGTCTTCGAGCGCGGCCGTGAAACGCTCCCACTCCCCTGCGGGAGCAGGCTCCGAGGGGCCTCGGAAGACCTCACGGAAGCGCTCGACCCGGGCCCGGGCAGCTTCCATACTCTCGTCGGAGAAATCGATCGGCTTCGACCAGTGGCCAGTGAGGAAGTAGACGAGGATCGTCTCGGGCCCCCAGCGTTCGAGCACGTCGTGCAGCGATGCGACGTTTCCGACCGACTTCGACATCTTTTCGCCGACGAACTCGAGCATGCCGTTGTGCATCCAGAGTTGCGCGAAGTCTCGCCCGGCGGCCTGGGACTGGGCCCGCTCGTTCTCGTGATGCGGAAAGACGAGGTCGAGCCCGCCGAGATGAATCTCGAACCGAGGGCCGAGGAACTTCTCCGCCATCGCCGAGCACTCGATGTGCCAGCCCGGGCGGCCACGCCCCCAGGGTGAGTCCCAGGACGTGTCCTCCCCTTCCTTCGTCGCCTTCCAGAGTGCGAAGTCGCGCGGATCGTCCTTGAGCGGGCTCGGGTCTTCGCCGTCCTCTAGCTGGTCGAGCCGCTGGCCGGAGAGACGCCCATAGTCCGTGAAGCGTGCGACGCGGAAGTAGACGTCGCCGCCGGCTTCGTAGGCGAAGCCGTCCCGGACGAGCTCCTCGATCAACTCCACGATTTCCGGGATCGTCTCGGTCGCTTTCGGCTCCTGGTCGGGGCGGCCCAGGCCGAGCCTCTCGGTGTCCTCGAGGTACCACTGCGACGCCTGCGCAGCGAGCGCGGCGCTCTTTCCCGGCGCGGCGTCGTAGATCTTGTCGTTGACGTCGGTGATGTTTTCCACCAGCGTCACGTCGTACCCGCGTTCGGCGAGCCAGCGCCGCAGCCACATCGAGATGACGAAGGGCCGAGCGTTGCCGATGTGGATGCGCTGGTAGACCGTCGGCCCACACGCGTACATGCGGACCGGGCCGGGCGCGGGCGGAAGCTCCTGCTTCCCGCGTGTCAGCGTGTCATAGAGCCGCATCGATCCTGCGAAGCGCCTCGTCTCGCGGCAGAGCGGCGATGACCGTCCACAGTTCAGGTCCGCGCTCCTCGCCGGTGAGCGCTACACGCAGCGCACGGAGGTTCCCACCCACCGCCTTGAGCTCTCGTACGAGCGCACGTGCGTCGACGGTTCCGTTCGAGCGATCAAGCAGTTCCTTGAAGCGCTCCAGGGTCTCCGGCGACTCACCCTTGGCCGGTTCCGGCGGGGTGAGGATCGCCTTCGCGTACGCGCGCGCTTCCTCGAGGTCACGGGCCCCGCGGAGTGCAGGCACTACCTCGACTGGTGCGTCGGCTCGTTCCGCGAGCTCCTCGTCGGTCATGGCCTCGATCGCTTCGATCGCAAGTCGCCGAATGCGCGGCAGGTCGTAATGGACGTCGTGCTGGGGAATGCCGAGCTCCTCGAGGTAGCGTCGGACGGCCTCGCCTGGAATGCCGTCCTCCCGCAGCGACGCGACCGTGGCACCGGGCGCACGCTTCGCCAGCTTCTTGCCGTCCACCCCGAGGATCAGTCCGTGGTGGATGAACTCCGGCGGTCTCGCGCCGAGGGCCTCGAAGAGGCGACGGTGCAGCTCCTCGTTCGGGCGGTGGTCGAAGCCCCGGACTATGTGCGTGATCCCGAAGTCCGCGTCGTCGACGACGCTGGCCAGATGGTAGGTGGCAGTGCCGTCTTCCCGGAGCAGGGTGATGCCGTCGAAGCGCTCGCCGAGCGCAGCACCGGCCTCGCGGTAGCGATCCTGGCGCTCGGTCTGTCGTACCGGCCCTTCGTCCCACTGAAGCCCGAGCCAGTCGAGATCGCGGATGATCTCCTCCTCGCCGCCGGGAACGTTTCGCTGCGGATCGGTGTCGTCGATCCGAAGCAGCATCCAGTCGCCGAGTGTGCGATTGGCGACGGCGCTGAGGGCGTTCCCGACGTGAAGGGAGCCAGTCGGGCTTGGAGCGAAACGGACCTTCTTCATCTGCGGCCCAGTCTAGAGTCCGGGCCCGTGGAATCCGTCCTACTCGCCTGGTTCGCAGAGCACGGCCGCGACCTGCCGTGGCGGCGCACGCGAGACCCGTACGCGATCCTCGTCTCGGAGGTGATGCTCCAGCAGACTCAGGTCGAGCGGGTCGTGCCGCGGTACCTCGACTGGCTCGACCGCTGGCCGTCCGCCGAGAAACTCGCAGCAGCTCCGGCGGCGGAGGTCATTCGGGTCTGGCAGGGACTGGGCTACAACCGGCGCGGCCTGAACCTCCACCGGGCCGCGCAACGAATCGCGGCGGACGGGTGGCCCGACGATCTCACCGAGTTGCCCGGCATCGGGCCCTACACTGCCGCGGCAGTCGGGAACTTTGCGCTGGGCCGCGACGTCCTGCCCGTGGACACGAATGTGGACCGTGTCCAGGAACGCACCGGCCACCGGTTTTCGCCGGTGGCCGCGCAGGCGTTGATGGATCTCGGGGCGAGCGTCTGTCTGGCCCGCATTCCGCGTTGCGGAGCCTGCCCGCTTGCAGCCGGCTGCCCTTCCCGAGGTAGGCGGTACGAGCCCCTACGGAAGCAATCCCGCTACGAAGGCTCCTTCCGGCAGCGCCGCGCCCAGACCTTGCGCCTGGTCGCTGAGTCGGAGCGAGCATTGGGTGATCTCGACCGCGAGGCGGTCGAATCCCTAGCCCGGGATGGACTCGTCCAGCTCGCCCCCTGTGGAACGAAAGTCACACTTCCGTGACCGTGTCCGACACAGAGGGGATGCCGGACTTCGGGACGGCGGCGGAACCCGACCGGCTACGATCCGCCCGTGAGCGCGTCGATCTGGCTCTACCTCTTCCCCCTCTACGTTCTCGGCGGTCTGCTCGTCGTGCTCGGAACGTTTGCCGCCCTCGGCCGGATCAAAGGCGGGCGTTACCTCAGGCCGATCGTGACGGGCTTGATGAAGCTTCCGCTCGTCGGGCGTCTGATGAAGAAGGCCTCACAGGCCGCACTGGAACGGCAGAATCCCGAGCTCGCGAGCGCCGTCAAGAAGCTCGAGCGTTCTGGAGTCGCGAAGGACCCGATGCGCGCCCAGCAGGCGCTCTCGCGGCTCAGCGCATCCGAGCGACAGGCCTACCTCGACGCAACCGCCGACCAGACGGAGAACATCGCCCAGAACCGGCAGATGCGCCGGCAACTCGAGCGGGCGCGCAAGGGTAAGCGCCGCTAGCCGGTCGTTTCCACGAGTGCCACAGCCTGCGCGGCGAGGCCCTCGCCGCGGCCGGTGAATCCGAGACGATCGGTCGTCGTCGCCCGGACGCTCACAGGCGCGTCGACGATCCCGCCCAACACGCGCTCGAGCTCTCCGCGACGAGCCGCGATCCGCGGCTGTTCCCCGACCAGGACGCAATCCGCGTTCACCACCGCATACCCCGCTTCGCGCACCTGCGCAACGGCATCACGGAGGAGATCGAGCGACGAGACCCCGGACGGCGTCGACGCATCGGACGGAAAGAGCAAGCCGATGTCGCCGAGACCTGCAGCTCCGAGCACGGCGTCGATCAACGCATGCGTGATCACGTCCCCGTCCGAATGACCCGCCAGACCGCGCCGCGACTCGAACGCGACGCCGCCGAGTACGAGTGGCACGCCCTCGGCGAAGGCGTGCGCGTCGACTCCCAGCCCGACGCGAAGGCTCAACCGAGCTGTTCCTGCCGGGCTTCGCGCCGCTCGAAGATCGTCACGGTCTCGTAGCCGGCGGACCGGAGGAGCCGAACCGCGCGGTCGAAGTCTCGGCCGACGAGATCGGGCGAGTGCGCATCCGAGGCCAGCGTTGCCGGCACGCCGCGCTCACGGCACGCGGCCAGGAACTCGGGATCCGGATACAACTCTCTGACCGGCTTGCGCAACCCGGCGGTCGAAACCTCGACCGCCACACCGGACTCGGCAATCGCGTCGGCGACCGGCGCGTAGTCGAAGTCGGCACGCTCGCCGAAGAACTTGACGAGGTCGGGATGAGCAAGCGAGTCGAACAACCCGCTTCGTGCCGCCGCCTCGAGACGCTCGAAGTAGCGCCGCCAGCCCTCCTCCACGCCGACCGCATCGAGCAGGCGTGGCTCGCCGTCGACCGCGAGACCGTCGATGAAGTGCACTGAGCCGAGGAGGTAGTCCCACGGATACGGGGCGAGGAGGTCGCGCAGCTCGTCCTCGCGACCCGGGATGTAGTCGACTTCGAGGCCGAGCTTTACGGGCAGCCCCCGCCTGCGCGCGTCGACGATTGCCCCCACGTAGTGCTCCAAGTCGTACACGCAGCGCTCCACCTGGTACGGAACGGTCCAGAGCGAACGCGTCTGCTTGAAGTAGTAGACGTGTTCGGTGAACCCGATTTCGTCGACGCCGGCGACGCGCGCCGCCTCCACGAACGGTTCGACCGACCAGGTGTCGTGCGCGATCTCTCCGCGTCCGTTCCGGAGATGCATGTGGTAGTCGGCGATCACGTCGACGGTGCCAGGCGTTCGAGGTCCGCCGCCTCGGTGATCTTGGCAAGCCTCGGATCGCCGGGAACGATCTTCACGCGACCCCCACGGGCCTCGACGAGTGACGCACAGTCGGTCGCCCCAGCCAGATCGCCCTGCTCATAGGCGTCCCGAAGAACGTCCGCGACGAATGCTTGCGGCGTCTGCACGGCACGCAACTCGCTCCGCGGCAACGTCTCGACGACACGTTCTCCCTCAACACGCTTCACCGTGTCCGAAAGAGGCACCACCGGCACGGCGCCGTCCCAACCTTCCTGGAGCGCCGCCAACACGCGTTCGATCACAGCATCTTCGAGGTACGGGCGAGCCGCGTCGTGGACGACGACGACGGCCGCATCGTCCGGGACCTCGTCGAGCGCGCGCTTGACCGACTCTGCCCGGGTCTCACCGCCGGTCACGCACGAGCTGACCTTGCTGCAACCCAGCTCCTCGGCAAGGAGGATCGAGGGCTCCTCCCACCCGGGCGGCGCGGCAACCACGATCGCGTCGATCCAGTCCGACGCGTCCAGACGCCCGAGACTCTCGGCGAGCAGCGGCTGCTCGCCGAGACGAACGAACGCCTTCGGCCGATCGGCACCGAGCCGCTCCCCGCTACCCGCAGCGGCGAGGAGGGCCCAGACGCTCACCTCGACGAGGCGCGCGCCTTCGTCGTCGGCTTGGACTTCGCGGCCGGCTTCGGCTTCGCAGCGGTCTTACGCGCGGCGGGCGTAGCCGTCTTCGCCGCGACTCTTGTCGGCTTCGCTGCAGTCTTCTTCCGACCGTTCGAGGCACCGTTGGAAGCGCTGCCGACGAGAACGCCGTCGAGCCATTCGGCAGCCTCCTCCTCGTCCATGTCCTTTGCGTACATGAGCTCGCTGGCCAGGATCTTCTTGGCCTTGACGAACATCTGTTTCTCTCCGGTGGAGAGGCCCTTCTCGCTGTCACGTAGCGAGAGGTTGCGGACGACTTCCGCGAGCTCGAGGATGTCCCCGGTCTTCATCTTGTCGCGGTTGTGCTTGAAACGGCGGTTCCAGTTCTTCGGCATCTGCGTCCCGCCGCCGGTCAGGGCTTTGACGACGACCTTGACCATGTCCTCGCCGATCACCTTGCGGAGGCCGACCGCGTCGGCGTTCTCCGAAGGGACGTTGACGGTCATGTCGTTGTGCAGGATCTTGATGGTCAGGTACTCGCGCTTCTCGCCGAGAACCTCACGCCTTTCCTTCTTTACGACCGTCCCTGCTCCGTGGTGCGGATACACCACTTTGTCGCCGACCTTGTACAAGCCCGCCCCTTTCGTCCTTATGTGACCGCGAAGCCGGCGAGTGTTTCCGCCGGCCGGAGTACACAAGTCTACCAAAAGCCGCTGGAAATGGCCATGTTTTAGCGAAATCCCTGCTAACCGCCGGTTTCGCTCACGGTCCGGCGGAGGGCCGGGGCGCAGGCGGCCAGGAGGACGGCCACGGCGCAGAGGAAGAGAAAGCCGCCGCGGAGGCTGGAGGCTCCAGAGACCGTTCCGATCAGGGCCGGGCCTGCCAGGAAGCCCAGATATCCCAGGATCGCCACGGTCGAGAGCGCCGACCCGCGACCTCCCTCGCCGCCGATCCGGCCGGCGAGCCCGAATAGGGTCGGCGCCGACAGCGCGAGGCCCGCCCCGGCGATCACCAGCCCGGTCAACGCCACCGCTGGCTGGTGTGCCGTCGCCACCAGAACGAGGCCGGCCGCCGCCGCTAGACCGGCGAACAGCATCCGGCCTGCGACGGAGGTGCGCTCGGCCTTTTGGGCGAGGACCCTGCCGGTTGCCATGGCCCCGGCGAACAGCCCCGGCCCGAGACCGCTGATCGCCGGGCTCGAGTCCAGCTCGCGCTCGAGGAAGAGCGCGCTCCAACCCTCCAGGCCGCTCTCCACGACAAACGCGAGCGCGAGCACGAAGCCGACTACGAGCAGAGGGCGAGCGATCGGCGCCCGCCGCGGGGCCGACGTCACCGGGACCGAGGAGTCGCGGTTCACGAACGCCGTGAGCACGACGAGGACCCCGATGCTGCCCAGGATCCAGGAGGGATGGGCACCGGCTCGTCGCAGCAGGCCCGAGCCGATCCCCCCCACGAGGACGCCGAATGAAAACGCGGCATGCAGCCCGTCCATCACGCGAACGCGATGCACGGCCTCGATCCTCGACGCGTGGGCGTTGATGGCGATGTCGAGGACACCTGTCGTCACCCCGACCGTGAGCATCAGCAGGGCTAGTTGAGGAAAGGACCTGGCGAGCCCCGGTAGCGTGGCGGCGGCGCCGAACAGAACGAGGCCGATGGGGACGAGGCGCGCTCCGAAGATGTCGGCCAGCCGTCCCGCCGCGAGCATCGCCGGTAGCGCGGCCAAGGCGACGCAGAGCAGTGCCAGGCCGAGCTGGGCCTCGCTCGCGCCTGTTTGCTCCTGGATCGCCGGCAGGCACGCCGCCCAGCCGCCCCAGTACAGCCCGAAGACGGCGAATGCCGCGGCGAGACCGCGTGCGCGCCCTATAGCTGCAAGTACCGGTCGACGAGATTGTGCTCTTGGAGACGGCGGAGACCCTCGCGGATCTCCCGTGCCCGAACGGCGCCGACGCCGCTGATCGCCTCGAGATCCCTCTGGGAGGCACGCACGATCGCCTCGAGGTCGCCCATCTCCTGGACGACCTTCTTCACCACTCCATCGGGCAGCCGCGGGATCCGGGCGAGGATCCGCAGGCCGCGCGACGACACGGCGTAGTCGAGCGGATTCACGTCTCGTGGATAACCGAGCAGCTCGACCAGGCGCTCGGGCTCGAGAAGCCGGCGGTAGGGCAGGGCGTGTAGGCCCTCGAGCGCGAGCTCGGCGCGTGGGCCGGGACCGTCCGCGTAGTAGTCATAGACGACGGACGCGCGATCCGCGGGCACGTCGCCTACGAGCTCGTGAAGCTGCATCTGGATGAGGCGCGCCTCCGAGCCGAGCTCAACACAGTCGCGCGAGATCTCGGCAGCCATACGAGTGGTCATCTCCGCCCGTTGCAGGACGACGAGGACGTCGTCGAGCATGACGGCGTTCTGGAACTCGAGAGCAGTGAGCCGCGTCAGCACCTGTTCGAGCCGCTCGCCGTAGGTCTTGAGAGTCGCGAGTGCCTGGTTCGTCTTGGCCAGCACCTCGTGGACGGCGTCCAGCTGGTAGCGAGTGGCCCCCACGTAGACGGAGATCGTGGCGCGCTGTTGGGAGATCGAGATCACGAGCGCCCCGGTCTGCTTGGCGACCCGTTCGGCGGTGCGATGACGCGTACCGGTCTCGTCCGACGGAATGGTCGGATCCGGCATCAGCTGAACGTTCGCGTACGCAAGCTTCGTCAAGGTCGGATTGACGATGATCGCCCCGTCCATCTTGGCCACCTCGTACACGCGCTGGGCCGTAAACGGGATGTCGAGGCGAATGCCGCCGGAGAAGAGAAACGAGAGCTCGTGCGGATCGCCGATCACGATCAGCGCTCCCTCGCGCGACCGGATGATGTCGTCGATGCCCTGACGTAGATCCGTGCCCGGTGCGATGCGCTCGAGGGCAACGAGCAGCTGAGGGTCGCGACGAGGATCGTCTTCCGACGGCGTGCGCGTGAACCCGATGGCGCCTTGGGCTTGGTGCATCAGTGCCCCTGCCAGTGATGCTGCCGAGTCTCTCGGTCGCGAGCACCAAGCCAGCGGCCGGGCTCGCGCGCAGCAAGGCTGGTCTGCCTTCCTAAGTGCGAGCGTGGACGCTGGCGCCGCGTGATCGCGGGCGAGAGGCCGGCGAGTATTGCTGGTATGGGCACAAGGAGAGTTTGCCAGGATCAACCTGCCAGCTCGGGCTCGGGAACCTGAACGGACCGTCGGCGGACCGTCGCCGTGACCAGCCCGGCGAGGATGCACGCCGCCCCGGCGAGCTGCAGCAGGGACGGAGAT
>JBKPTB010000068.1:0-11597 GCA_046735315.1 Actinomycetota bacterium | reverse complement strand
TCCTCCTCGGCCCTCGCGTCGAGCGGCGTTGCCCCCGCCTCGTCGAGGATCTCCCAGCCGGTCGGCAAGGACTTGATGCTGTCCACCTCGACCTGCGTGAACGGCTCACGCCCGATGCGAAGCTGGTCGGGGAGCAGGCCGTCGCGCGCGATGACGGCCGAGAGACCCTGTACGAGCACGTGGATCGCATTCAGCGCCGCGCCCCCGTAGTAGCCGGAATGCAGGTCGCGCTCGCCGGTCCGAACCTTGATGTGGAAACCGACGAGACCGCGGGTTGCAAGTCCGAACTCGGGACGGTCCGCACGTGTCATCCCGCCGTCGAAGATGATGCAGGCGTCGGCGCCGCGCTCGTCGTCTCGAATGAAGTCGACGATCGAGTGACCGCCGATCTCCTCCTCGCCGTCGCACGCAACCCGCAGGTTCACGGGGAGCGCGCCCTCCTGGCGAAGAAGCTCAGCCGCCTTCAGCAACGTGTAGAGCTGGCCCTTGTCGTCGGCGATACCGCGGGCGTAGTACCAACCGTCGCGCTCGGCGAGCTCGAACGGCGGCGACTCCCAGAGCTCGAGCGGCGCAGGAGGCTGGACGTCGAAGTGTCCGTAGATCATCACGGTCGGTGCTGCGGCGCCGTTCGCGTTCGCCGGAAGGTCGCCGATCACTATCTCCCCTTGCCCCTGCCGTACGAGCTCCGCCTCGCCGCCCGCCCGCTTGACGAAGTCCCGCACCCACTCCCCGGCACGGCGCACATCGTCCGCGTGCGCCGGGTCGGCACTGACACTCGGGATCGCGACGAACTCGCGCAGCTCTTCCAACCACGTGGCATCCATCACTGGATGGGCGTCATCGGCGAAGCGCTCACGGGTCCGCGAGTTTAGTTACGACCCGAGTGCCTAGAGCTTGGACGCGACGATCGCGGAGCCGCTCCGGGCAGAACCGCTCTTCTGGTGCTGGTGTCCGGCAAGTACCGGGGCGGCCAGAATCGCCGCTGCGACTGTCGCGACGAGCATGGCGACAAGCTTCCTGCCCATGTATTCGATTGTATGCACCGCCGTGCCGGCGGCAAACTCGCGTTACGCGACGTCGCGAAGCTTCACGGCGTCGGCGAGCGCGCGCAGCTTCTTCAGGCTTTGGTTCTCGATTTGTCGGATCCGCTCGCGCGTGACGTTGAACGTCCGGCCGACTTCGTCGAGCGTGCGGGGATGCTGGCCGTCGAGCCCGTAACGGAGCTCGAGCACCTGGCGCTCACGGCTCGAGAGTGTGCCGAGGATCTTGCGCAGCGTCTCCTTGCGCATCGTGATCTCGGCCTCCTCGTCCGGCAACGGCAGGTTCTCGTCGGTGATGAAGTGCCCGAACTCCGACTCGTCCTCGTCGCCGACCGGCTTCTCGAGTGAGACCGGCGTCTGTGCACTGCGCCGGATGTGCTCCACCTCTTCGCCGGTGAGGTCGAGGTCCCGACCGATCTCGATGGCGGTGGGTTCGCGCCCTAGCTCGGCACGGAGCTTGCGCTCGGAGCGGACGATCTTGTTCAGCTTCTCCACGACGTGGACCGGCATGCGGATCGTCCGCGCCTTGTCGGCCAGCGCCCGGGCAACGGCTTGCCTGATCCACCAGGTGGCGTAGGTCGAGAACTTGAACCCCTTGCGGTAATCGAACTTCTCGGCCGCGCGGACGAGTCCAATGGTCCCCTCCTGGATCAGATCGAGGAACGGAAGGCCCTGGTTGCGGTACTTCTTCGCGATCGAGACGACGAGACGCAGGTTCGCCTCGACCATCTCCTGCTTCGCGCCATGGTCGCCGCGCTCGATCCGCTTGGCGAGCTCGACCTCCTGTGCCGCGGTGAGCAGGTCGACCTTGCCGATGTCCTTCAGGAAGAGCTGGAGCGCGTCGGTCGAGACCTCTCGGGCCTGCTCCGCGGGCTGCTCTTGTTCCTCAGCCTCGGGCGCGACGACCTCGATCTGCAGCTCTTCGAGCGCGTGGTAGAAGTCGTCGATCTGACCGGGCTCGAGGTCGAGCTCGTCGAGCGCGACGGCGATCTCGTCCGCGCTCAGATGCCCGTTCTCTCGGCCGACCTCCAGTAGCGCTCTTGCATCGTCGGTCTCGAGAACATCGACGACGCCCTTCGGTGGTGCTACGGGTGCCTCGGTTGCGCTCACTCCGTTCCCCCCTCCAGGACCGGCGTTTTAGCGATGCCGCACTGTGCCAGCTGGTCCCGACGAGCGCCATAGGCCGAACGGCTCATTTTTGTTGCAGATGGTCCTAGGGCTTTCGACCGGCCTTGAGAAGCGTTTCGGCCCGTCTTCCAAGCGGGGTTCGTGGACCTTCCGCTTGGGTCTGGGCCAGCTCTCGACGGGCACGAGCAAGATCTCCGAAGTAGATCAAAAGTAGGCCGAGATGGAAACGGACCGTCTGGGCACGGGGGAAGCGTCGTACCAGCGGGCCGAGGTGCGAGAAGGCGAGCGCGGGACGGTCCTTGTCGTAGAGGCCGACCGCCGCGGCGGTCAGGGCCTCCGGATCGTTGGGCGCCAAGCGGGCGGCCGCGCGGAACTCCCGTTCCGCGGAGACGGGTCTCAGAGCCTGCTGGTAGCCGGCGCCGCGCAAGAGATGCGCCTCGACCGGGCCCGTCGCCTGGACGAAGCTGGGAACGAACGGCGGGAGGCCCGGAGCGCCGGACGGGTGCCTGAGATCCTGCGCTCGGACCGCCGACGGCGAGTCCGGCTGCACGCGCTCCGCCTCCCGCCAGGCTCGGGTGGCGTCCGCCTGTTGGCCGGAGAACGCGAGCGCAAGGCCGAGCTCGAGGCGCACCAGAGCGCTCCCCGGATAGCGGGCCGCGAGGATTCTCAGACGCCGCGCCGTCCCCGCCGGCCAGGCCTGGAGCGCTTCACGCACCTGCCGCGCGACCTCGGGCCGCGCGGTCGGATCCGGCACGAACGGCGGCGGCTTGCTCACCTGGTGGTGGACGTCCGTCCGCGTCGCGAGCGTGACGCCGACCGCCGTCCCGGCGGCGGCCAGGGCAGCCACGACGACGACGATCCACACCTTGACGCGGGCGCTCATCTCGCAGCGACGCTAGCTCACGCAGGCAAAGCTATATTTCCTATAGCGATGCCAACCTATCGAGAGCTCCTGCAGCAGGTCCGGGCCGAGGTCGACGAGATCGACGCCGGCCACGCGCGCGAGCTCATCGAGAGCGAAGAGCCGCTCATCGTCGACGTCCGGGAGCAGAGCGAGTGGGACGAGGGCCACATCCCCGGCGCGGTCCACGTGCCCCGCGGGCACCTCGAGTCGCGCATCGAACGCGAAGCGCCCGACCCGACGCGGCCGATCGTCGTCTACTGCTCAGCCGGAAACCGCTCCGTCTTCGCGGCGAAGACGCTGGGCGAGCTGGGCTACGCAGACGTGACATCGCTCGCCGGCGGGTTCACGGACTGGAAGCGGAACGGCTTTCCCGTCGAGCTGCAGAGCGGCCTCGACGCGCCGCGCCGGGCGCGCTACAGCCGCCACCTCCTCATTCCGGAGGTCGGCGAGCAGGGGCAGCTGAAGCTCCTCGACTCGAAGGTCTTGCTGATCGGAGCCGGCGGGCTCGGCTCGCCGGCTGCCCTCTACCTCGCCGCTGCCGGAGTGGGCCGGCTCGGCATCGTCGACGCCGACGTCGTCGACGAGTCGAACCTCCAGCGCCAGATCGTCCACTCGACCGAGCGTCTCGGTGAGGCGAAGGTCGACTCCGCCAAGCGCACCATCGAGGCGCTCAATCCCGACGTGCAGGTCGTGGCCTACAAGGAGCGGCTCACCTCGGAGAACGTCGAGCGCATCCTGGCCGACGGCTGGGACGTGATCGTCGACGGCGCAGACAACTTCCCGACGCGCTACCTCGTGAACGACGCCTCCGTCTGGCACGGAATTCCCGTCGTTCACGGCTCGATCTACCGCTTCGAAGGACAGGTCACGGTCTTCAAGCCCCAGGAAGGACCGTGCTACCGGTGTCTCTTCCCCACTCCGCCGCCGCCGGAGCTCGCACCGTCGTGCGCCGAGGGGGGCGTGCTCGGCGTCCTTCCCGGGGTGATTGGGTCGCTACAGGCGAGCGAAGCCCTCAAGCTGGCGCTCGGCATCGGCGAACCGCTGATCGGAAGGCTGCTGCTCTTCGACGCGCTGTCGGCGGAGTTCAACGAGGTGAAGATCAGGCGCGATCCCGACTGCCCGGTCTGCGGGGAGCATCCGACGATCACGGACTACATCGATTACGTCGAGTTCTGCGCAGGGGCCAGGGAGCCCGCATGACCAAAGTCCGGATCCCACCGACCTTGCGTGAACAGGTCAACGGCGAACGTGAGGTCGTCGCCGAGGGTCACACGGTCCGCGACCTGCTCGAGGATCTGATTGGACGCTTCCCCTCGCTGCGAACGCAGATTGTCGAAGACGGCGACCTTGCCCCGTTCGTGAACGTGTACGTCGCCGGGGAGGACGTGCGCACGCGCGACGGCATCGACACTGAGGTTCGTCCCGGAGAAACGGTCATCTTGCTGCCGGCAATGGCCGGTGGCTAGCGCGCGCGTCGCGCGGAACCTCCTCGAGCTCGTCGGCAATACCCCGCTCGTCGAGTTGAAGTCGGTCGGCGACGTTCAGCTCTACGCGAAGCTCGAGGGACAGAACCCGACCGGGTCGATCAAGGATCGCATCGCGAAATCGATGATCGAGGCCGCCGAAGCCTCGGGCGAGCTCGAACCCGGGCGCGAGCTGCTCGAGCCGACGAGCGGCAACACCGGCATCTCGCTCGCGCTCGTTGCCAAGCTGAAGGGATACCCGCTCACCTGCGTGATGCCGGAGAACGCGACAGAGGAGCGCAAGCGGCTGCTGCGGCTGTTCGGAGCGACGATCGTCTTCTCGCCTGCGGCCCAGGGCTCGAACGGGGCCGTCCGGCTCGCGCTCGAGCTCGCCGAACGTGAGCCGCGCTACTTCATGCCGTTCCAGTACGCCAACGATGCGAACCCGCGCGCGCACTACGAAGGCACAGGCGCTGAGATCGCAGACGCGCTCGATCGTGTCGACGTCCTCGTCGCCGGGCTCGGCACAGGCGGGACGCTGATGGGAACCGGAGAGCGCCTGCGCGAGCGGTTCCCCGACGTCGTCGTCGCGGCCGTCGAACCACTTCCCGGCGACCCGGTCATGGGCCTGCGCTCGCTCGACGAGGGTTACGTGCCGCCGATCCTCGACGTGTCCAAGCTCGACCGGAAGGTGCTGGTCTCGAACGAGGAGTCGGTGCACGAAGTGCGGCGCTTGCTCGATGAAGAAGGAATCTTCGCGGGCGTCTCCGCGGGAGCGGTCGGCCATGTCGCACGCAAGCTGGCCGGCGAACTGGAGGAAGGCGTGGTCGTCGCGGTTTTCGCTGACGGCGGCTGGAAGTATCTCTCCGCCGACTTCTGGGACGCAGAAGACGTCGAGCAGGCGATGGAGCGCACGGTCTGGTGGTGATCCCCGCCGAGGTACGGGCCCAGCTCGTCGAGCACTCGAAGCGAGAGGTTCCGAACGAGGCCTGCGGACTGGTGCTGCTGCGCGATGGGCGAGCCGAGCGGTACGAGCCGGGCCGGAACGCAGCGTCGTCGCCGTACCGCTTCGAGCTCGAGTTCGACGACCCTGAGATCTGGTTCGCAGAGGACGACGGTTACGAGCTTGCGGTCTTCCACTCGCACATCTCGGCGGCCGCACGGCCCTCGCGTACGGATGTCGAGAACATCGGCCTGTGGGAGGGGAAGCCGTACCTCGTGTACTCGATCCACACGGACGACCTGGCCGCCTTCCGGATCGAAGGCGGCCGGATCGAAGAGCTTCCCGTTACGCAGTAACGCGGAAGGTTCCGCGCATCCCGCTCAGGTGATGCGGGTCGCACTGGTACGTGTAGCGGCCGGGCTTGAGCTTGATCGTCCACGTCAGCTCGCCGGTGAAACCCACGCCGGTCTTCTTGTTCAGCCCGGGCCCGACGAGATGGAAGTTGTGGATCGACGCCTTGTCTTCCACCTTGATCTTGTAGGTGCCGGCTTTGATCGTCTTCAGGTCCTTGCTCCCCTTCATGACCTCGATCGAGAAGCCGGGCCCGACTTCGCCGGACAGTTTCGCCGTCGATCCCTGAGCCGGCACCAGGAAGGCGATCGCAGCGATCGCAGCGACGAGCAGTGAGGAAGCAGTGAGTCGAATCATGGAGCTCCTTCGCATTCGTTGGCGGTATTGAGCCTGGGTACGCGAAGGAGCTCCGTGCGGTTTTTCGCTACGTGACGGTGAGCTTGCCCTTCATGCCTGCGGCCGCGTGGCCCGCCACGGTGCACAGGTAGGAGAGCTTGCCCTTCTTCAAAGTCACGATCAGCTTTCCGCTCTTCCCAGGCGAGATGAGCTTGCTCTTCTTCCCGGAGATCTTGAAATCGTGCATGAGCTTGCCCTTGTTCACGAGCTTGAACGTGACCGTGCCGTGCGGGACGGTCTTCTTGGACAGGACGAACTTGAACTCCTTCATCGTCACGGTGACGGTCGTCGCCGTCGCCGCGGCCGATCGAGCGGCCACGGGAGCGGCCACGACGAGCGCGGCCAGCGCGACCCCGAGCGCGAGCGTGATGCGGTTCACTGAGGCTCCTTCCCCAATCGAAGTTCTTGCGCGGGCCATCGTAGCCTCGGCTCGCGCAAACTAGACGGCTGAACCGGCGGTCACGGTTCTGATCTCGGCGATCACGCGATCCCCGTTCCCTTCGAACAGCAGGTCGAGGAAACGGCCGCCCCCCATGAGCCCGACGCGACGTCTGAGCAGCGCGGCAAGTCGCGACTCGCTGAGCCCGGCGCCGCGGGCCGCCCTTACGGTTTCCCGGACGGCGGCGGGAACCGTGCCGCCCGGGCCGAACTGCCTGGCTGGATAGAGCCACTCCTCGGCCCCTTCAGGGCGAACGGCGAAAAGCTCGCCGGCCAGGCGGAGCCGGTCGATCTCACCTCGGTCGACGCCGAGACGCGAACACAGCCATGAAGCGGGAAGCGGCGTGGTCAGTATGTCGTGCGCGTCCATCTCCTCTCCGACGGTGATTAGGCCAGGGCCGCCCGGCCCGTCCGCAGGACGAAGCCGAGCAGCGCGAGAACGATCAGCGCTGCGAAGAGCGCTCCAATGATGAATCGACGGCGCATCTGGTTTTACGCAGTTGCCGTCGCGGGCGCCGCGGCGGCGGGGACGTAGGTGGCGCCGTAGCCGAACAGGCGGCCGACGGGAGCACCCATGGCCAGGGCCAGCCGTTGCACGGCCGCGGGCGGGAACGGCAAGCGAACCGTGTCGAAGTGCGCGTTCGCGATCACTGCGAGCCGCAAGGGATTCGGCATCCCTTTCCGGTTCGTCTTGCTGTCGGTCGCCAGCCCGAGCATCGTCTCGATCAGCGACTCGAACTGCAGCGCCGGGCGCACCTCGCACACGAAGTGAGCCTCCTCCTCGCCTGCGTTCCAAGAACTTATGCGCTGTCCCGGCCGGAACAGTGAGGCGCTGACCGGGCCCGGCGACGAGCTTCTTGCGGCCGATCTTGAAGCCGACCGAGCCTCGAAGCACCTCGAAGCGCTCTTCTTGACTCGGGTGGACATGAGCCGCGGCGACAAAGCCGTTCGGCTGGACGAACGTCTCGATCACGACCGACTGGCCACCGGTTTCGCGGGACGTCTTACGGAAGACGAGTCGCTCGCCGGTGACCGGATTCTCGATGGTGTCTCCTGCGTGGATCATCTGTCCTCTCCTTTCGGGGGTGGTCTAGAGCACCATCGATGCAGCCGCTTAAGATCTACTTGGCGTCCGGTTAGGAGGGGTCGAAGACATGGAGTTCCGCCTACTCGGGCCGGTCGAGGCCGTGAACGAGGAGGGCCCGGCCGGCCTCGGTGCACCAAGCAGCGAGCCCTGCTCGCCGTGCTCCTCCTCAACGCGAACGAGGTCGTCTCACGCGATCGGCTCGTCGACCAGCTCTGGGGAGACGACCCCCCGCGCTCGGCGGTCCAATCGCTTCAGGTCTACGTCCACGGCCTGCGGCAGGCTCTTGGCCCCGAGCGAATCGAGACCCACGGCACCGGCTATCGACTGCCACTCGAGCGCGGCGAACTGGACCTCGAGCGATTCGAGCGACTCGTGCAACGAGGAGGCGACGCGCTCGCAACCGGCAACGCGGACGACGCTGCCGACGAGCTCCGTGCGGCTCTGCGTCTGTGGCGGGGTTCGCCGCTGGCCGACCTGGACGGCGAGCCGGTGGCCGAGGCCGAGCGGGCGCGGCTCGACGATCGCCGGCTTCGCGCGCTCGAGCTCTTGCACGAGGCCGAGCTTGCGTTGGGTCGGCACGGCGAGGTCTTGCCCGAGCTCGAAGCTCTGATCGCCGAGGAGCCGTACCGCGAGCGCTTCCGCGCTCGGCACGTGCTCGCGCTCTACCGCTGCGGTCGGCAGAAGGAAGCGCTCGAGGCCTACGGCGCCGCGCGCGAGGCCCTGGTCGAAGAGCTCGGAGTCGAGCCGGGCGCAGACTTGCAAGACCTCGAACGGCGAATCCTTCGTCACGACCCCTCACTCGCAGCGCCCGAACCTCGCGAGCCGCCGGGCATCAAGCTCCCGTCGCCGCCGACGCCGCTCATCGGCCGGCACCTGGAGGCCGCCGCCGTCACCGCGCTGCTCCGCCAGGACGACGTCCGCCTTCGTCACGCTGACCGGGGCCGGCGGCACCGGCAAGACTCGTCTCGCGCTCGCAGTGGCCGAGGAGCTCGGCAGGGAGCTCAGAGACGGTGCCGTCTTCGTCGACCTTGCACCGGTCCGCGACGCGGCCTTGCTCGGCTCGACGATCGCGCACACGCTCGGGATCACCGAGGGTGCTGCCCCGGAGGAGGCACTCGGGGAACAGCTGCGCGACCGCCGCCGCGGAGTTGCTCGGCGCCTCCGAGAACCTGTTCGGTGAGATCGGAGTGGCCGTCGATCCCGAGGAGTCGGAAACGCAGGAGCGCCTCCGCCGGCAGCTCTACGAGTCTCTCGGCCCGGAGAGGACAGACGAGCTGCGTGCGAGTGGCGCGGCCAGACCGGCGGACGAGCTCGCCGCCGCGCTTACTCATTAGGCCGCTCTCGCCTGTTAGTTGTCGGCGTCGAAGAGCTCGGCCTCGAGCTCCTCGCGCTCGGCGCCGTCGCGATCGCGCTGGTCGCGTCGCTGCTCGAACGTCACGGCGAGCTTGAGGATGCGCGAGCCCTCAACCTCCATGACGTCGAACCGCATGCCGTCGTGGGCGATGTCGTCGCCGCGCTCCGGTTGACGACCCAGAAGGCCGAACACGAAGCCCGCCATCGTGTGGTAGTCCTCGGCCGGCAGGTCGGTGTGGAACCGCTCGTTGAAGTCGTCGATCGGAAACGTTCCGTCGATGATCACGGTGTCCTCGTCAACCTGCTCGATGGATTCATCCGGAAGATCGAACTCGTCTTCGATCTCACCGACGATCTCCTCCAACAGGTCCTCGAGCGTCACGATTCCCTCCATCTCGCCGTACTCGTCGACGACGATCGCCATGTGCTGGTTCGTGCGACGGAACTCGGTCAGCAGCGCGGCGAGATCCTTCGTCTCAGGAACGATGTGCGCAGGCCGCACGAGCTCCTCGACCCTGACCTCGTGCATCCCGCGCTCGCGTAACGCCGAGAACAGGTCGCGCACGTGGAGGATTCCGACGACGTTGTCAAGCGTTTCCCGGTAGACGGGGTAGCGCGTGTACGGCGAGTCCATCACGGCCTCGAGGCATTTCTCAGGCGGGAGATCGACGGACAACGCGACGACCTCAGGCCGCGGGACCATCACGTCCGATGCTTCCTTGTCGGCGAAGTCGAAGACTTTGTAGAGCATCTCCTGCTCCTGTTGTTCGATCTCGCCGCCTTGCGTCGATCGAGAAACGAGCATGCGCAGCTCCGCCTCGGAGAGAACCTCGTCGTCGGCCCCCGGCGGTTTGAGACCGAGCCAGCCCAGAACGACTTCCGTGGCGGCCTCGAGGAACCAGATGAGCGGACGAAAGAGCGTGAAGAAAACGCGCACGGGGGCCGAGACGAACAGCGCCGTGCCCTCGGAGTGGCCAAGCGCGATCCCCTTCGGCACGAGCTCGCCGATCACGACGTGAAAGAACGTCAGGATCAGGTAAGCGATCACGATTGCGAGCACGGTGGCGAGGTAGTGCCCGAACGCATCTGCAAGTGCGGTCTCGCCGAGAGCACCGATGCCCAGTGAGGTGAGTGTCACTCCCAGCTGCATCGCGGCGATGAAGTGCGGCGGGTCGGAGGTGATGCGCAGGACGTCGCGAGCCCGCCTGTTTCCCTGGTGCTGCAGCTCGACGATGCGCGTCCGGCGCGCGGTCACGAGGCCGTACTCGGCCGCGACGAAGAAGGCGTTCAGCAGGATGAGAACGCCGACTGCGAGGAGCTCGAGGAAGAGCGTCACGCCCCGACCCCGTGGGCGTTGGTACTAGGAGGGATGTCTTCGTCCAACTACGAAGAAGTATAGGTAACGCGGTTGTCGTCACCCGAGCGCGCGGCGCGGTCTTCCCGGACGAGCCGCTCGAGATGCGACAGCGTCTCGGCGACCGCAAAGCGACGCTGGGTCGGGCTCAACTCCCGGCCGAAGAGCTCGAGCGAGACCTCGTACGCGGTGCGAGGCCGTTCCGACAGCGAGGCCGATGTGTCGTCCAACCGTTGACGGTGGTGGCGGATCAGCTCCTGCGCGCGAGCCGAAGCGTCGTAAAGAGGCTCACCGTGTCCGGGGTAGACGACTCGCGGCGCGAGCTCGATCGTGCGCTCCAGCGACGCGAGGTAGTCGGCGAGTGGGTCGGGGCGGCTGTCCGGATACAGGCCGACCGCGGGAGAGATCGCACGGAGCAAATGGTCGCCGCCGATCAACACGCCGTCACGAAGAAAGCCGAGGTGCCCATCCGCGTGGCCGGGGAGCTCCAGCACCTGCCAGCCGTCCAGTTCGCTGCCCTCGTACAGCAGCACCGGATCGACCGCGTAGCGGATGAACGGTGCGAACGCATGACCCTGCGCGATCAGATCGTCCGCGACCGCCGCAGGCGTTCCGTGCCGCACGAACCAGGCGGCCATCCGCTCGGGCCAGTCCCTGCTCCCCCAGACTCGCTCGCACTGCGCGTAGTCCAGGCCCCCCTGGTGCACCGGCGCCCCGGCGGTTCGCGCCGCGGTCTCTGCGCCCCCGACGTGATCGGGGTGAAAGTGCGTGATCGCGATCTGCGAGATTTCCACCTCGGCCCAGGGCGCGTCTCCCAGCCCGAGGCCGGTGTCGAAGAGCGTCCCGTCCGCGAGATAGCAGTGGACGTGCTTGGGACCGGTCGGGAGGGGCAGCGTCAGCCGCCGAATACCGTCCTCGAGCTGTACGAACGCCTGTTCTATACTGCCTGCAGAGGCCAATGCGGACCGAGTATCGCGAAGAGCCCTGCAAGAGCGCCCTGAACCCGGTCAAGGGCATGGGCTTCAAGTGGTCGCTGAACCCGTACATGGGTTGCGTCCATCGCTGCACGTTCTGTTACGTCCGACACTTCGAGCACCGCTCCGACCGGCCGTTCGACAACCGCTACGGAACGTCGATCCG
>JBKPTB010000067.1:0-7031 GCA_046735315.1 Actinomycetota bacterium | reverse complement strand
ACGCGTCTCCGAGCTCTGCGACCGTCGCGGGCAGGATCGCGTGGTCGCCGCGATGGCAGAGCTCTACGACTACTCGGAGCGGCGGATGCGGGTTGGGATCGCCGCTCTCCGGGACGGACGCTTCGAGGCGGAGGACCTCCTCGAGGCGATCGAGGGTGAGCTCGTCCTTCGGGCAGCGGTGACGGTCGCCGGAGATTCCGTCGTCGTCGACTTCGACGGCACGTCGTCGCAGCACTGGGGCAACCTCAATTGTCCGCTGGCCGTTACGCGCTCGGCTTGCTTTTACGTCGTCCGCGTCCTCGTGGATCCCGACCTACCGGCCTCGGGTGGCGCGTTCGCGCCCGTGACTGTCGCTGCGCCCGCCGGCTGCCTCGTCAACGCGCGGCCGCCCGCGGCAGTCGCGGCGGGCAACGTCGAGACATCCAGCCGCATCGTCGACCTGGTCATGCGCGCGTTCGGTCGGGCGATCGACGTGCCGGCGCAGGGCCAGGGGACGATGAACAACGTCACGTTCGGCAACGATCGGTTCACGTACTACGAGACCATCGGCGGCGGTCAGGGCGCATGCCCGCAGGCGGACGGGCCGAGCGGCGTGCACGTGGCGATGTCGAACACCCTTTCGACGCCGATCGAGGCGCTGGAGCTCCAGTATCCGCTGCGTGTACGGCGCTACGCGCTGCGACGCGGATCCGGCGGGAGGGGCGTGCACCACGGCGGCGAGGGCGTGGTACGTGAGCTCGAGGCGCTGGAAGCTTGCCGCCTCTCGCTCATCAGCGAGCGGCGCGCCTACGCGCCACAGGGGGAACGCGGCGGGAAACCGGGCGCCACCGGCCGCAATCTCCTGAACGGCGAGCCGCTCCCTGCGAAGACGACGCGTGACCTGTCCGGGGGCGACGTCGTGACGATCGAGACGCCGGGTGGCGGCGGGTTCGGCGGATAAGGTCTCGGCCATGGACGGGCTGGTCGAAGCGATCTTCGTCACCTCCGAGCACGGGGAGCTCCCGGTGCCGGTCGAACGCGTGCAAGCACACGCCGGCCGCGGGCTCGAAGGCAACCGTTACTACTGGGCGGACGGAGACGCGCCGCCGGGCCGTGCCGTGACGCTGGTCGCCGCCGAGGCGATGGACGCGGTCGCAAGCGAGGGTGAGGTCTCGATCGAGCCGGCCGCCACGCGGCGGAACGTGCTCACGCGTGGCATCGACGTCAATGAGCTCGTCGGGAAGCGGTTCCGCATCGGCGACGTCGAGTGCGAGGGAGTCGAGCTCTGCGAGCCGTGCGCGCATCTCGAGTCGATGACTCAGCCCGGCGCGATCAAAGCGCTCGTCCATCGGGCGGGGCTGAACGCCGACATCCTGAACGACGGCGAGATCAGGGTCGGCGACCGAGTCGCGCTCGCTTAGCCGATAGACGCCGGGAAAGGCGTAGGCTGGTCGGAATGGAGGGCGTGGTCAAGGTCGCGTGCGTCCAGGCCGAGCCGGTCGCCTTCGAGCGCGAAGCGACGATCGACAAGCTCGAACACCTCGTCGCGCAGGTCGCCGGCGAGGACGCGCGGCTCGCACTCTTTCCCGAGACCTTCATTCCCATCTATCCGTCGAACCGTTGGGTGCGCTATCTCGCCGGCTGGAGCGGAGACGACACCGGCGATGCGCGTGACATCTTCGCGCGGCTCGCGCAGCAGTCGGTGACCGTTCCCGGCCCGGATTCCGATCGCCTGGCCGAGATCGCTCGCACGCACGGCGTGTGGCTCGCGGTCGGGGCGAACGAGCTCGAGCGCGGCACGATCTACAACTCACTGCTCGTCTACTCGCCGGCCGGCGAGCTCGCGCTGCATCACCGCAAGCTGATGCCGACGAATCACGAGCGACTCGTCTGGGGACTCGGCGACGGCAAGGGCCTCGAGACCGTCAAGACGGATCTCGGGAAGGTCGGAGGCTTGATCTGCTGGGAGAACCTGATGCCGCTCGCGCGGGCTGCTCTGTACGAAGACGGTGTCGAGATCTACCTCGCGCCGACCGCGGACGATTCCGAGGAGTGGCACGACTCGATGAAGCACATCGCGCGCGAGTCGCGCGCGTTCGTCCTGAGTTGCTGCGTCTTCCAGCGGGCCTCCAGCTATCCGCACGACGTCCCCCTCGCCGACGGAGACGAGCTGGTCGGCCGCGGCGGGTCGGCGATTCTCGGTCCCGATGGCAGCTACCTCGCCGGGCCGCTCTGGAACGAGGAGGGGATCCTCTATGCCGAGCTCGACCCGCAGCAGCTGTACAAGGCGCGACAGCGATTCGACCCGGCGGGCCACTACAGCAGGCCGGATCTCCTCAGGCTCGAGATTCGGTAGAGCTGCGACGCAGCACGCGCTCGTCGCCGACGCGTCGGGTCACGCCGTCCGAGTCGAAGCGCTCGAGCAGCAGCTGCGCGGTGCGGCGCGACGCGCCGATCAGATCGCGAAAGCGGGCGAGGGTGATGCGATCGGCGGCCTCGATCTCTTGTACGAGCAACGCCTTCGCGCGCTCGAATGCCTCGGGTGAGACCGCGTAGCCGTCGCCGACACGGACGAGCCGGCCGGTCTCTTCGAGGAACCGCGCCAGAGAGGCGTCGTCGACCTTGATCGGATCGAGTCCGAGGCGAGACTCGAGCGCGGCGGCCTCGTCTCCGCGGCCGCCGAGCGAACCGGCGGCGCCGGGCCTGTACACCTTCGCACCGCGCCGTTCGAAGCCGAGGCGCGCCAGAACGTCCGGAGCCCACGCTTCGTTGGGCGCAGGCACGCCGGGATCGAGGGGATCTGCAGCGTCGAAGCGCTGCTCCAGGCTCGCCCGGAAGTCCTCGAGCCACTCGTCCGAATACGTCCAGCGGCCGTCGACGCGAATCGGTTCGTGAATGCGGAGCTCGCCGCGGGCGGCGCTCTCGAAGACCTCGCGATCTGCATGGCGTGCCGGAGCCGGATCGAGGACGCGGCCGCCGCCGACGGTTGTCGCCGCGCGCAGGACGACCCGGTCGCCGCGGGCGGCGACCACGGGTGAGTCCAGGCGAAGTTGCGCGAAGGGTCCAACCCGTACGACCCGCGCGAGCATCGTGGTGGTCCCGTGGTGGACGAGCACGCGCGACGGAATCGGCGCGAGCTCCTCGAGCTCGATGTCGAGGCGGTAGCTGGGCCGGTACGCGCCGGGCTCCACCAGCGCATCACCGCGTCGTAGCTCCTTCCGCTCCACTCCCCGAAGCGCTACCGCCACGCGCTGCCCTGCCTCGGCGACCTTCACGTCACGATCGTGCACCTGCACGCTCCGCACGCGCACGTCGCGGGCCATCGGTTCCACTCGAAGGACCGTGCCCGCGCCGATCCGGCCGGACCAGAGCGTGCCGGTCGCGACCGTGCCGATGCCGTGCAACGTGAACACCCGGTCCACGTAGAGCCGGGTCGGTGCAGCCTCGGGCTCGCCCGCGTGGGCTGCTCGAGCGAGGGCTGCACGCAGCTCGTCGAGGCCCGCCCCCGTTTTCGCGCTGACGTGGACGACCTCGGCGCCCGGCACGAGCTTGCCCGCTTCTTCGAGGGCGACCTCGACCGTCTTCGGCTCGACCGCGTCGACCTTCGTCACGGCGACGACGCCCCGGTCGATCCCGAGCAGCCGCAGGATCGCCAGGTGCTCGTGGGTCTGCGGGCGGGCGCCCTCGGCCGCGTCGATGACTAGCAGGAACAGGTCGATCCCCGACGCGCCCGCCACCATCGTCCGAACGAACCGCTCGTGTCCCGGCACGTCCACGAGCGAGAGCCGGCGTCCGTCAGGCAGATCAAGAGGCGCGTAGCCGAGATCGATCGAGATTCCGCGAGCACGCTCTTCCGGCAGACGGTCCGTGTCCTTGCCCGTCAGCGCGCGGACGAGCCACGTCTTGCCGTGGTCGATGTGTCCAGCCGTGCCGACTGTCAGCGGCATGAGGCCTGGATCAAACCGTCGTCGATCTCGTCGACTGCAAACCCCGCATCTGCGAGAAGCGCGCGCCATTCCGGGGCGGTGCGTTCTCTGCCTCCCAAGACGAGCATCAGGAGATCGAGCCATTTCGATCCCTGCGGCTCGTTTCCGTCTGCAACCACGCTCTCGATCACCAACAAACGCGCGGCGGGCGACGCGGCCCGGCGCACCGTACGCAGGATCTCGTCCGCGCGATCGTCGCTCCAGTCGTGAAGGATCGCGGAGAGGATGTACGAGTCGCCTGCGGGCACCGCCTCGAAAAAGCTTCCGGCGACGAACTCCATACGATCTCCGAAAGTCGATTCGTCGCGGGCGGTCTCCGGCAGGTCGAAGACGATCCCGCGGAGCTCGGGCCTACGTTCGAGCAACTCGCGGAGCAGTTCGCCGTTGCCACCGCCGACGTCGACGACGGTCTCGTTCGCACGCCAGTCGAGCCCTGCGAGCCGGTCTGCATGTCGTCCTTTGCCCCCGGCCATAGCGGCGTCGAACGCCGCGCGCTCGTTCGGGCGCGCCTCGAGCCACGACCAGAAGTCAGCGGGAAACCTGCGCGTGAACGTCTCCTCGCGGCTATGGGGATCGATGGTGCTCGTCGCCTCGTAGAAGACGGAGCCGAACAGGTGCGCGAACTCCGGCCAGCCGTCCCGTCCGAGGAGCTCAGAGGCCTCCGTGTTGCGGAAGACACCGGGTTCGTCCTCCGCGAAGACGCCGTCGCTCGCGAGTGCGCGAAGGATCCGCTGGAGCGTGTCCGGGTCGGCTCCGGACGTCTGCGCGAGCTCGCTCACGGGACGAGGGCCGGCGGCGAGGCCCTCGGCGATCCGCAGATCCGCGGCAATGCCGAGCGCTTTCGTCGCCATCGCGCCGCGTAGGAGATTCCAGAGCTTCGCCTCCGGAGGAACGTCGCTCATGTCCGTGCGGCGCCGACGGCGGCCACCACCTCGTCCGCTTCTGCGTCGCTGAGCGTGCGACAGTCGAGCAACGTTCGTCCGTCGCGCACGACTGTGATGACCGGGGGGTCGGTGTGACGCAGTCGCTCGGCGAGCTCCTCCTCAAGGGCGCACGCGAAGCTGGGCAGCTCGGTGACCGGGAGCGCGCCGCCTCCAGCGCGGGCAATCGTCTCTTCGACCTGGCCGCCGAGCCTTTCTGCGAGTCGTGCTGCGCGCGCTCGCACCGAGTCCGAGGCTTCGCGCAGCATCCATACGACGGGAATCTCGCCCGGCGCGTCGATCGCGAGCTGCAGCGTTCCCTCGAGGGCCGCGAGCGTGAGCTTGTCGGCGCGCAGCGCGCGCTGGAGCGGATGACGGCGGAGTCGTTCGATCAGCTCGGCGCGTCCGACGATGATCCCCGCCTGGGGACCGCCGAGCAGCTTGTCGCCGGAGAAGCAGACGAGGTCGGCGCCGGCCGCAAGACTCGCTCGTGCAGTCGGCTCGTCGCCGACGTCCACGAGCGCGCCGGAGCCGAGATCGTCCACAAGGGCCAGTTTGTGGCTCTGAGCCACTAACGCGAGCTCGTCGAGTGCGGGCTGCTCCGTGAAGCCCACCACGCGGAAGTTCGACTGGTGGACGCGCAGCAACACTGCAGTCTCCGGTCCGATCGCCGATTCGTAGTCCGCGGCCCGAGTGCGGTTCGTCGTTCCGACCTCGCGCAGCCGCGCGCCAGAGCGCTCGAGCACGTCCGGGATGCGGAAGCCGTCGCCGATCTCGATCAGCTCGCCGCGCGAGACGAGCACCTCCCGTCCTTCGGCCAGAGCGGCGAGTGCGAGCAGCACCGCCGCGGCGTTGTTGTTCACGACCAGCGCGGCCTCCGCGCCCGTGAGCTGCCTGAGGATCATCGTCACGTGCTCCTGCCGGGAGCCTCGTCCTCCGGCTGTCAGGTCGTACTCGAGGTTGGAGTAGCCCGCAGCAACCTGACGAACGCGTTCGATTGCCGTCGTCGCGAGGGGCGCACGGCCGAGGTTCGTGTGGACGATCACGCCTGTCGCGTTGATGACGCGGCGCAGGTGTGGAGCTCGCACGGTGGCGAGCTCTTCGTCGAGTCGTGCGCCGAGATCACCCGGGTTCCCGCCGGCTCTTATCTGTTCACGCGCGCGTCCGAGTACAGAGCGAGCCGCCTCGACGGCGCGCGGATCCCCGTTGCCCCGTGCGAGCTCGTCGACCGACGGGAGGTCGCGCAACCTCATGGCCGAAAAGGCTACTCTCTGAGTTTGTGGCTCTGAGCCACTTGCTGCTTTTCAGGCGCGGTCGAGCACGACTTCGTAATGCTCGGAACGCTCGTCGAAGCGAGAGAGAAGCCGACGAGCCTCCGGTTCGACGACGGCTCGCTCGTAATCCTGGCCAGCGAACGCCTTCACCGCCTCCAAGGATTCGAACCGGGTGATGGTGACGAACGCGATCTCGTCGGTTCCGGCGCTGCGCAGCAGGTCCGCGCCCAGGTATCCCGGCACCCGGTGGATGGACGGAAACATCTTCGTCCGGAGGAAGTCCTCGTATGCCTCGGCGTCCTCGGGCGCCGTCCACCCGTGCCAGACGCGGGCAATCACTGCGCGTCGGCCTTGACCGGCTCCGCCGGGCTCTCGGAGCACCGGCGGTCGTAGCAACCGATCACTTGCGAGACGACCTCGTCGAGATCGTCGGTCACGTAGAGCAGGTCGAGATCCTCGGGCGAAATCATGCCGTCGGCGAGGAGCTCGACGCGCACCCAGCCGAGCAGCTCCTCCCAGTAGTCCGTGCCGACGAGGACGACCGGGAAATGGAAGACCTTGCCCGTCTGGATCAGCGTCAGCGCCTCGAAGAGCTCGTCGACGGTCCCGAACCCGCCCGGGAAGACGACGAATCCTTCCGCGGCCTTCACGAACATCGTCTTGCGCACGTAGAAGTGACGGAATGTCAGCGACAGGTCGATGTATGGGTTCGACTGCTGCTCGTGCGGCAGCTGGATGTTGAAGCCGACCGACATTCCGCCGCCGTCTTTTGCGCCGCGGTTCGTCGCTTCCATCACGCCGGGGCCGCCGCCCGTGACGACGGCCCAGCCGCGCTCGGCAAAGCGGCGGCCGGTCTCCCGCGCTTGCTCGTA
>JBKPTB010000066.1:0-10568 GCA_046735315.1 Actinomycetota bacterium | reverse complement strand
GGCGCGGCGCGAGATCGAGGCCGCGATCGCGGACTTCCGGGCGATGGGAGCAGACTGGGAGCGCGCCCGGGCCGAGACGATGCTCGCGAAGCTCCGCAAGACGAATGTGACGCTTCCTGCCCGGCTGATCGACACCCCGCTCGGCGGCCTGAGTCCGCGCGAGTTGGAGGTGCTCGATCTGGTGGCAGTGGGTCTCACGAATCGCGACATCGCCGAGCGCCTCGTGCTCAGCGAGCACACCGTGAACCGTCACGTCGCAAACATCCTTCGCAAGCTGGGGCTTACGTCGAGGGCGGCTGCGGCTTCCGTTGCTGGTCGATTCGGGCTCGGAATAGCAGGAACTAGCCATCCGGGCATCAGCCCGTAGATTGGCTTGTTTCCGCGAAGCTGAAACGGCGCGCCCGGCGTACGGTCCTCAGCATCGTCAGCAGAAGCCAAGTCTGCTCGCGGGCAACCGAGGAGGGCCGATGCCGGATTCAGCCAAGGTCGTCATCAATCTCGCCACCGGACTCGACGACGGCGAGCGGGTGACCGTCGCGCTCCTCGTCGGAGGTGCGGCACTCGAGCAGGGCAAGCAGGTGACGATGTTCCTGACCAAAGAGGCGGTTCGCCTTGCCCTGCCCGGATACGGAGAGGCGATCGCCTGCGACGGCTGCCCCCCGATCCCCCGGCTGCTCGAGCAGTTCACCGAGGGAGGCGGACAGCTGCTCGTCTGTCCCGTCTGCTTCAACGCCCGCAAGCTGAACGAGACCGAGCTGGTCGTGAACGCTCGGATGGGCGGCGCAACCCCTCTCTGGGAGTGGATCGGCGATGAGCACGGAACGGTCTTCAGCTTCTGATCTCGGCAGTGCGCTCATCACGGCGCTCGCCCAGCGCGACTTCCCGCGGCTCGCCAACATCCTGACGCCCGAGGTGCGCATGCGCGCGCTGATCCCGCCCGGCCCCGTCGAGGTCTCAGGAGCGGAGGCTGTAGCGGCGAAATTTTCATCGTGGTTCGCCGACGCAGAGGAGCTCGAACTCGTTCGTTCAGGCAGCGACGCGGTTGCCGACCGCCTGCATATCTTCTACCGGCTCCGCGTGAAGAAGCCCGGCGACCTCACGAAGATCGTCGAACAACACCTGCTCTGCGCACTCGACGATGACCGAATCACCGCTCTCGATCTGGTCTGCTCAGGGTTTCGTCCGAATGGAACCGGGCGCACTCAAGGGCCGGTTAGCTAAGGAGGGATTGACCCGGAGCACCTACGTCCGAGCGAGCAGTTTCCGGCTCTGCTCGGCACGCCACTCGAGTCCCATCGCCGAGAAACGGTCTACAGCCTGCTCGGCGCGCCACACCGCACACCGGCAGATGACGATCAGGGGAATCGACGCTGACTCCGCGATCTCTCGCGGAGAAAGGGGCTGCTTCTCTTCGGCGGTGCTTGTCCGTGCCTGCGGGGGGCCGCAGGAAGGAACCGACCCCGGCTAAACTCGCGCGAGCGCTGCTCGGTGCACGTCGGCTTCACTCTTAACAGCGTAGAGCCGCCACTCCCCCTCTATGCCCTTGAGCGTCGCAGGGCCGCGATCGGCGAAAGTGATGCCCGAGCCGGCGACGAGGTCTTTGACCGTGCTCGAAACAAGCACCTCGCCCGGGCTGGCGTTCGACATCACGCGGGCACCGACGTTGACGGCGATGCCGCCGATTTTGTCGCCGCGTAGCTCGCACTCTCCGGTGTGCAGCCCCGCGCGCACCTCGATACCGAGTGCGCGCACCGACTCCGTGATAGCGCGCGCGCACCGTATCGCCCGCACGGGACCATCGAATGTGGCGAAGAAACCGTCGCCCGCGGTGTCGATCTCGCGACCACGAAATTGATCGAGCTGTCGGCGAACCAGAGCATGGTGGCGTCCGACCAACTCGTTCCAGCGGTGATTGCCGAGCTGGGTGGCGTGTTCAGTTGAGCCCACGATGTCGGTGAAAAGGACAGTCGTCAAAACAGTCTCAGGTTCCGGTTTCAGCCAAACGTCTCCGACGAAGCGGCGCGTCTGCTCTGGCACATCCTCAACCAGCCAGATCGACTCATCCCCATTTGCCAGCTCGAGCCGTCGAGCGGACGGCATCCGCTCAGCCATGAACTGCGCATGTCCAGCATTGCGCGGCCCGTGGATAATCAGCGTCGGAACGCGCACTGCCGGAAGGACATCGCGGATGTCCAGTTCCATCGCCATCCGATGGACGTTCAGTGCTGCGCCGGGACTGGCGCCGTACCGCATCATGTTGATGAACCAGTGCCGGAAAGTTTCGTCGCCGACGGCCGACGGGTAGCTCCGTGCAAGAACGCGGTCGAAGTACTCGGTCGTACCCCAGCCCGCCTCCAGGTCGGCAAGTTCCCGTCGCCACTCGTCTGACGTACGCCCCCATGGGTAATCGTCTGAGCGGACTCCCTTTGCGTGCGGGTTGAACAGGACGAGGGCTCCGACTCGCTCCGGATAGGTCGCCGCAAAGAGCGCTGCCATCGGTCCGGCCTCAAAGGTTGCAAAGACCGCGGCTCGCTCCAGTTCTGCCGCCGACATGACTGCGCGGACGTCGTCCATGCGCGTCTCTAGCGTCGCAACGCTCGTCGGGCGATCGGAGAGGCCCGTGCCCCGACGGTCGAAACGCACCATCCGAGCGAAAGCGCCCATTCGTTCGTAGAACTCGATGATCTTCGGGTGCTCCCACGCCCAGGCCAGATTCGACACGAAGCCGGTGACAAAGACGAGATCCGCCGGCCCGTCTCCGATCAGCTGATAGGCAATCGCGACATCGCCGCTGCGCGTGTACCGGATGTCGCTGCGCTCCATGCCCGACAGTGTTGCCGCCCACAATGCCCGCGGCAATACCCGAACTGCCTTTCCTCATTTCCGTCATCTCAGGTTCACTTGCAGAACATCCAGCTTGTGCTGGCTGTGGCCCCGATGGAGCCGGGACTCTTCAGCTCGAAAACGGTGTGGCCGGTTCCGCCGTTTCGCTCGGTGTTCCAGCAGCCTCTCTCGCCGCGCACCCATCGAGCTGAATCGCCCGGGTGAAAATCCAGAGACGAGGGCGTACAATCGCGCGGTTTTCGTCGCTGAGGGGAGATTGGATGGCTGATGTCCTCGGGCGCCGCTTCGGCCACCACCTCAATTTCTGGAGTCTCTCCGAGGGCAGGCTTCTCCAGCGAATCGACCTTGGCGACGAGAATCAGATGGTGCTCGAACTGCGGCCGGCGCACGATCCGCGCAAGGTGTGGGGCTTCGTCGGGGTCGTCATCAGCGTCGCCGATCTGTCCGCCTCGGTGTGGCTGTGGCATCGGGACAACGGCGAGTGGCAGGTGAAGAAGGTGATCACGATCCCGGCCGAGCCGGCCGATCCCTCCGAGCTTCCGCCGGCGCTGCAGCCGTTCGGCGCCGTCCCGCCACTCGTGACGGATATCGACCTGTCGGTCGACGACCGCTGGCTGTATGTGTCGTGCTGGGGAACCGGAGAGCTCAAGCGGTTCGACGTCAGCGACCCGCACAACCCGCGCGAGACGGGCTCCGTGCACCTCGGCGGCATCGTGCGCGGCGCTTCGCACTCCGCCGCGCCGGATCTGCGGCTGAGAGGCGGGCCGCAGATGGTGGAGATCAGCCGGGATGGTCGCCGCGTCTATCCCACGAATTCGCTCTATGCGAGCTGGGATGACATCTTTTACCCGGAAGGGGTCGGCGCCTGGATCGCGCGCATTGATGCCGATACGGACGGCGGTGGCATGAGCGTCGACCCTGGCTTCTTCCCGCACGGCGATGACTTCGAGGGATGAGGGTGCATCAGACGCGCCTCCAAGGCGGGGATGCCTCGAGCGATTCCTACTGCTTCGTCGACTAACGGAAGGCGGAGGAGATCTTCCAATGATCCTCGGCCATATCTTCGGAATCCCCGTCGAGGAAACGGCCGCCCAATTCGTGCCGGCCGGTGCAGCGACGTTGGTCCGCCCTCCGACGTTGATTGTCGTTACCGAGGCGGGGTTGTCACGCTGCACGGTGTGGGGACGATCTCTCCGCCCCGAGCGTTGTGCAAGCCGGGCGCAGCTGGGCCGATCGAATACTGCGTGGCGATGTGCAGATTGTTGTGGAATTCGTTGAAGGCCCGTTGGATGCCCGGATCACCCGGGTTGTCACAGAGGTCGGGCCCGACCTGCACGCCGTTGATCCAGTGGCGATGAGGTGGAACGTTGGGCAGGTTCGGGTCAGCATGTCCGGTCGCGGCAGCGAGCCCGAACAGCGCAGCGCTCCCAAGCAGCACTGCGATGCAGACAAGACCAATGACATCTCGCGCTTTCATCGACTTCCCCTTCCATAAGGACGACACTGATGAACGTCTTTCGGACTTCCGCGATGCGGGCCGCACACGAACTCGGTCGAGCGCAGCCCCAGCGGTGAGACCGCGGCGGACTTGTCTCAGGTGTAGATCGCACGAACACCATCGTCACGTCCGCTGTCGTGCATCGCCGGTTCCCCGGGCGGATCGTGCGAGTTGCGCTCGTGTTGCTTCGAAGTTGGTCGTCTCGAGCACCCGTTCGGCCTGAATGCCCGCGCGAACGGCCGCGTTTCTTGCGTCCTGTTCGGACCCGGCTTCGAAGATGTGGAAGCAGGTTTCGTCTTGCGGGATGAAGATGCTGCGCACGTAACGGACGAACGTCCCTTCGCGCCGCATCTCTTTGGAGGCGAGCGCGGCCCGGTCAGCTATGCCGGCCGGTCCGTTCGCATCCGACTTCGAGACGTACGCCTCGACGAGGTACGTCTTGGCGGACATGCCCTACTCGGCTCCGCCAGGCCGGGGATTCGGCGAAAGCGTGAACACCTCTGCCGTCCCGACGAACGTCACTGCGATCACGATCAGCCGCCGCACGGCGAGAAGCGGTCGAGCATCTCGAACATCCTGGCCTGGCCGTTACCGTGCTGGCTGCCCGCCATCATCTGGGTCAGGCCGGTAGAGCTAGCGGCGAGCATGTTGCAGCCGCCGGGGCCAACCGGCGTACCGGCATCCGCCGTCGCCACCGGGACGATCAAGAGCGCGCTCGTAGCAGCGACAATCGCGAGGAGCCTTTTCATCCGTCTCACCTCCGTTGCGTTGACTGCATCGAGGCTATGAGCGCAACCGGAGCGCCGGTAGGTGGAAACCCCCCGACTTTGGACGCGTGATCCCCTAACCGCGAGTCACCCAGCGATGGGCAAGCTCGGTGCGAGACCGGATACCGAGTTTTGCGTAGACGCGGGAGAGCGTCCCTTCAACCGTGCGCTCCGTGAGATGGAGTGTCGCCGCGACCTGCTTGTTCGTCCGTCCTTCCGCGACCAGTTCGGCAACGCGCTTTTCGGAGGCGGTGAGTTCGCCCGTCGAGGGTGGGCGGCCGCTGATCCGGCCCAGTTCGGCCTTTGTGCGCTCCGACCAGAGAGACGCGCCGAGGTCGTCGAAGAGGCGCTGCGCCTCCTCGAGAGTCTTGCGGGCCGCGCGCCGCTGCCGGGCTCGCCGCTGTACGGACCCAAGGGCAAGCAGTGTGCGCGCGCGTTCGAACGGGAGTGGCAGCGACGCCAGTTCGTCCAGCGCCTGAAGGATGCTGGCGATCGCGCCGTCCTCCTCGCCGGCGTTGATTGACAATAAGCCGCGACAACGATGCGCTGCAGCGAGGCTGGATCGTCGTCCTAACCGGCGCGCGTGCTCGGCGAAGCGTTCGACAAGGGCGGTCGCAGCTTCCTGTTCGCCCAGCTCGACCAGCGATTCGATCGCGTCCGGAACGAACCAGAGCGCGCCGGGTTCGACGATCCCCGCACCCTCGAAGTGATCGACGAGTGGCCCAAGCGCCTCGTGCGCCTCCTGCGGCCTTTCAAGTGAAAGAGCGAGGAGCCCGAGCGCAGCGTGACTCGTCGCGCTGCCGTATGAGCCCGGCTCGCGTCCCAGCTGAAGTGCTTCATTGGCTCCGGCCCGCGCTTGCTCGGTCAAACCGAGGTGCGCATCGACCAGGGCTCGCGCCGCCAACGCGTAGGCCTGCTGCGGCAACTGTCCCGTCAAGACCGAAGACTCGTAGCTTGCATCGGCCCAATGCGCCGCGGCTCGCCAATCGCCTAGCGCGCATTCGATCGCGCTCAAGTGCGCGAGCGCGAGCGGAATGGTGCTCTCGTCGCCGCGTTCAAGGGATTCCTGATAGAGCGATTCAAACTGGGTTTTTGCGGTCCTCATGTCGTCCGTCCAGCTGACGTACACCGCGAACGAAAAGCTCGGACGGCGCATGACCCGAAGATCCCTCGTCGCCTGCTCGAGGTTCAGGGCTTCCTCGAACGCCGGCCGCGCGCTCGATCTGCCAAGCAACCCGTCGACAAGACCCTGAATCGCGAGCCCCTCCGCGAGGGCCCGGGGCCGTCCCAGCCGCCGCGCCGCCTCGACGGCCGAGCGTGCGTGTGCGGCCGCCGCCACAAGGTTCTCGCGCATGAAGTAGTACCCGACGGCGAGGCCTTCTTCGATCTCGGACCTCAACTCGAGGTCGTCCCCAACGTCCGCAAGCGCACGGCGGCAGAGGACGACGGAAGCGGGGCTGTCGCCTTCGAACACGTGGATGCGCGCCAGCCGACTCAACGCAGCCGCGCGTGCACGCCCCACGACCTCATCCGCGGCGGCCGCAAAGAGCGCGTGGGCGCGAGCGGTGTCCCCGGCCTCGAAGTGCGCGTCCCCCGCCGCGAGCCGACGCCTGTGCGCAGCATCGGCGTCCTCAGGAGGGGTCAGTCGAATTGCGTGCGCCGCAAGCTCCGCCGCCGCCTGCGGAGCACCCCGTTTCAGCGCGATCTGAACCGCCTCGTCGAGCGCTACAGCGACGTCGGTATTTGGACCGACCGCGCTCGCAGCAAGATGACGTGCGCGCTCCTCGGGATCGTCAACGACAGCGGCCAGCCGCCGACGAATCTTCCGCTTGTCCTCTGGAGTCGCGGCTCCATATACAGCCGAGGCATAGAGTGGATGGGCGAAGCGAACGCGCTCCCCGAGCAGTTCCACCAGTCCGGCGTCGACGGCAGGGCGCAGACGAGTCGAAACCTCCTCCTCGCCAAGAACGGCCCCGAGGAGTCCGAACGTCGGCTGCGAAGCCGCTGCCGCTACGAGTAGTACCTCGTCCGAGCCCGGCGGGAGCGATGCGAGCCGGTCGCCGATCAGGCGACGCAACTGATCACTCACTGGTAGCGGCTCACCCGGCTCGAGCTCCCGTTGGCTCGACCCGAGAGCGTGCGCAAGTTCGAGAGCGAAGAACGGATTTCCGGCGGAGGTCTCGTGAAGGCGTTTGAGCAGCGGACGAGGCAGAGCAAGGTCGAGACGTGCCTGGATCAGGCGTTGCAGCGCGCCGAGGCTGAGCCCGCCAACGTGGATCTGCCGCGTGCGCTCGTCGGACAGCAATCCTGGGGCCGACGCCTCACCGTCGCCGTCGTGGCGTACCGACAACAAGAGTCCGATCGGCTCGTCCCGCAGCCGGCGCGCCGCAAACCGAAGCGCGAACGCGGAAGGAGCGTCGAGCCATTGAAGATCGTCAACCGCTACTACCACCGGGACGTCAGTGACACTGCGAAGCGCGCCAAGCAGCGCGAACGCGATCGCTGCTTGGTCCGGAACGCCGTTCTCCGAGTCCCGCAAAACCAACGCGATCTCGAGCGCACGCCGTTGAGGAGGGGGAAGTTCGTCCAAGGCGCGCTCGAGCACGGGGTCGAGCAGATCAGCGAGACCCGCGTAGGAAACCTGACTCTCCGCCTGCGCGGGCCGCGCTGACAAGACCCGATAACCGTGCTCTGCCGCCACGGCGAGACCGGCGCTCCACAGCGTCGTCTTCCCAATCCCCGCTTCGCCCTCGATCAACAGAGCCGACGGAAGGCGGTCGACCGCAGCGAGAAAATCTCGCACGACCGCGAGCTCCTCATCTCGTCCCACAACTTCGCTCGCGAGCGCCGGCATGGCCATGTCTCACCAGATGATGCAACGAGACGCGCGTGAAGGTCCACTGCCGCCCTCCGCGCAGTTCTCGTTCCGGCTCCAATCGCAGTTTCGGGCCGCGATGCCTAGATGGAGCCTCTATGGAGCCCGGTGGTTGCAACCGGCAGCAATCAGCGGCAGATCGAGCGAACCTCAAGACCGTAAGAACAAGCCAAATCCGTGCCACCAGCTGCCACCGGTTGCCTAAGACGTTCCATGGTAAGGAGGGGGTCGACGGTTCGAGTCCGTCAGAGGGCTCTGCAAAAGCGCCGCACACGGGGCTTTTCGTTTCGGGCTGATTTGCAGGTAGTAGAAGGTGATGCAGGTATGGAGCCCCTTGTGGAGCCTTCAGGTCCAAAACGCCACAGTTGGAGGTCGTTTTGCACGGCGACGGACGCAAAACGCCGCCGCAACGATCCCTGCACCTGCGGCTCCGGCCGCAAATGGAAGCACTGCCGGCGGCTGACGAGCTCGCAAGACCGTCCCGATGACCTGAGCGGCTACCTGGAGACACCGCCCCGCCCGCGTTCTGCTCGTCGAGGGGTCAGGATCCGCTACGGCTACAGACGCGTCCGAGAGCGCCGGAACGAGTGGTTGCCATCGCGTAGCCAAGACAGCCAACAAAGGATCAAGCCCTTGCGGAGGCCCGTGGGTGCAACCGGTGGCAATCAGTGGCAAATGAGGTTTCCGGCGCCGGCGTCAAGCGCGGCGACCTTGTCGCGCTCGCCCCACGGACGCGAAGAACGATGATCGGCACTCTCGTCCAGCCGCGCAGGCGGCGGATCACGTCGAGGTCGTCGATCCCAGGAAGGCCGAGATCGAGGATGACGACATCGGCGTGCTTCCTGGTTAGACCTTAGAGTCGCGCGATGCGCAAGTGGCTGCCCCTCATCATCCTTGCTGGAGCGCAGTTCGTCATGGTGCTCGACTCGAGCGTGATGAACGTCTCGATCTCGCAGATCGCGGAGGATCTGAACACCACGATCACGGGTGTGCAGAGCGCGATCACCTTGTACACGCTCGTGATGGCGGCGTTCATGCTCGTAGGCGCGAAGCTCGGCGACATCCTGGGGCGCGACAAGGCCTTCGGCCTTGGTCTGGCCGTGTACGGGCTCGGCTCGCTAACCACCTCGCTCAGCCCGAACCTCACCGTGCTGCTGATCGGCTGGTCGTGCATCGAGGGGCTCGGCGCTGTGCTGGTGATCCCGGCGATCGCCGCGCTGACCGCGGCGAACTACTCGGGCAAGGATCGCGCGTTCGCCTACGGGATGATCGGCGGCGCCGCCGGTGCCGCGATCGCGGCCGGCCCGCTAATCGGCGGCTACGTGACGACGACCTGGAGCTGGCGGTACGTCTTCGTCGGCGAGGTCGTTGTCGTGCTCGTGGTGCTCGCCGTCCACCGGCGCATGAAGCGCGCGCCCAACCCCGAGCACCCGCCGAAGCTGGACTACGGCGGCGCAGCGCTCTCAGCGATCGCGCTTGGCCTGATCGTGTTCGGCATCCTGAAGAGCAGCGTCTGGGGCTGGATCAGGCCGATCGACGCGCCGACGATCAGCGGGCACGAGATCACGCCGCTCGGGTTCTCAGTGGTGCCGTTCCTGCTCGCCGGCGGCTTTGTCGTCCTCAGCTCCTTCTTCGCGTGGGAGGAGCGCCGCGAGCGGCAAGGCAAGAGCACGCTCTTGAACCGCGCGCTCCTGAAGATCGAGACGTTGCGCGCCGGGCTCTCGTCCCTCTGCTCGCAGCAGTTGATCGTGATGGGCACGTTCTTCGTGCTGCCGGTGTACCTCCAGGTCGTGCTCGGCTTCGACGCGTTCGAGACCGGCAAGCGCCTCTTCCCGATGTCCATCTCGATGCTGGCCGCCGCGCTCATCGGGCCGAAGGTCGCACCGCGTTTCGGCCCGCGCTTCGTCGTCCAGGTCGGCCTCGGCGCAATGGCGATCGCAGCACTCGTGCTTGTCGGAACGATCGACGTGGAGCTGAACGGAACGTCCTTCGCCGTGTCGCTGGTCTTCTTCGGGATCGGCGCCGGGCTCCTTATGTCGCAGCTCGGCAACGTGATCATGTCCTCGGTGCCCCCGGAGGAGACGAACGAGGCCGGGGGGCTTCAGGGGACGGCACAGAACCTCGGCGCATCCCTCGGGACCGCGCTGATCGGCTCCGTCCTGCTGCTCGGGCTGCTAAACGGGTTCAACACGCGCATTGAGGACAACCCCGACGTGTCCCCCGCCGCGAAGGAGCAGATCTCGGCGGCCACCGAGACCGGCATCCCCATCGTCACGACCGACCAGGCACACCAGTCCCTGCGCGACGCCGGATTGTCGGCCGACGATGCGGCCGCGGTCACCGACGAGTACGCCGACGCGCAACTCGACGCGTTAAAGACCTCCATGCTCGCGGTCGCGCTCCTCGCGGTGCTCTCCCTCTGGTTCACCCGCCGGTTACCGGGCAAGCCCGAACAACCCGCCTAGTGCCCGCGCCCGGTCAGCTTCAGCCCGCAATCGACGGCGCGACCAGGCGAACGCTGCTCGTGGTCGACAACCCTGGGAGGATCGTCCACAGGCGGTGGCCGCCGGGGCGACGGAATCGT
>JBKPTB010000065.1:0-19775 GCA_046735315.1 Actinomycetota bacterium | reverse complement strand
TCGATAACCCATGGTGTCGCAAGCCAGCGACGCGCCTGCTCGCACTCGTCGGCATGGCGGGCCGGACTGCGGTAATCCGGGCCGGGCCACCCGAGCATCACTTCGGCGCCGTCGAGGGTGAGCACGGCGTGAGTGACGCGCCCGTCGTCGTCGGTGTACCGCTCGCCTTCCTCACGAAAGCCGAACGCCTTTCCCAGCCATTCCATCGCAGCAGCCACGTCCTCGTACGAGAGCATCGGTGTAGCCCGCTGCACGGGCCGGATTCTAGACCGGAGCTTCCGCCGATCACCGCGGCGAGGAAATCGCAAGCGAAGCGGCTGGGTTAGGCTGCGCAGCCATGCCGATCCACATCCGCGCCGAGCCCGGCGAGTACGCGGAGGCGTGCCTCCTCCCCGGCGACCCGCTTCGCGCCAAGTACATCGCCGAGACCTACTTCGACGACGTCGTGGAGCGGAACTCGGAGCGCGGGCTGCTCGGCTATTCCGGGACATTCGAAGGGAAGCCTGTCTCAGTCCAGGGCACGGGAATGGGCTGCCCCGGTGCGACGATCGTCTTCGAGGAGCTCATCCAACTGGGAGTGAAGAAGCTGCTGCGCGTCGGCACCTGCGGCGGTCTCCAGGCACACCACGAGCTGGGCGACCTGATCGTCGCGCTGTCGGCTGTCGCCGATGACCGCACGGCCGACCACCTCGTCGGCTACGAGCCGCATTGCCCAACCGCACATTGGGAACTCATTCACGGGGCCGTACACGCGGCGAAGGAGATCGGCCAGCCGATGCACGTCGGCCCCATCGTCTCGAGTGACGTCTTCTACAACCCCGACGAGAATCAGTACGAGCGCTGGTCGAAGCGCGGTGTGCTCGCGGTCGAGATGGAAGCCTCGGCGCTCTTCACCGTCGGCGCCCTGCGTGGAGTTCAAGCCGGCTGTCTGCTGACGGTCAGCGACATCGTCGTCGAGGGCGAGTTCAAGCGGATCACCGACGACGAGCTACGCGCCGCAGTCGACCGCATGACGCGAGTCGGCCTCGCCACCGTCACTGCCGACGAGAAGCACTGACGCGGTACGCGTCCAAGTTACGCCGAAGGGACATGAGATGTAATGCCGGCCCGAGGCCCCGCGCCACCTGCAATTGATTGCGTGAACAAACAGAAGACCGTCTTCCTCGTCAATCCGGCGTCGGCGAACGGCTCGACCGGGCGCAGGTGGCCGGAGATCGCCCATCGCGCCGCCACTGCGGGCCTGAGCGGCGACTCCTTCCTTTCGCGCGCGCGCGGGGACCTGACGGAGCTTGCGCGCAACGCGGTGGCGGGAGGAGCGGAGCTGCTCGTGGTCGTCGGCGGAGATGGATCGGTGTCTGAGGTGGTGAACGGCATCGCAGGCCAGGACGGCGTCGCCGTCGCGTTGATCCCACGCGGAACCGGCTGGGACTTCGCCCGGTCGCTCGGAATCCCGCGCAGCGTCGACCGCGCGATCGACACCGCGCTCAGTGGCGAGACGCGCACGATCGACCTCGGACGCGCGACGTACCGGCTCTGGTCCGGCGGCGAGGGGCAGACGTGGTTCGCGAATGTCGCCAGCGCAGGGATGAGTGGAGCGATCGCGCAGCGCGCGAACGACACGACAAAGGCGCTCGGGGGAAAGGTCTCCTACGTGTGGGCGACCTTCGCCGTGTTCGCACGATGGAGCAACACCGAAGTCCAGGTGACTGTCGACGGCGAGAAACGCCGCGGCCTGATGCACGACGTGATCGTCTCGAACGGTCCCTACATCGGCGGCGGCATGAAGATCTGTCCGGACGCAGATCTCGAGGACGGGGCCTTCGACGTCTTGCTGATCGGCGATCTGACGAAGCGCGACCTGCTCCTGACCTTGCCGAAGACGTTTCGCGGGAAACACCTGCCCCATCCGCGCGCAGAGCTGCTGCGCGGCGCGACGGTCACGGTCGAGGCGACAGAGCCGCTTCCGGTAGAGCTCGACGGCGAGCAGCCCGGGACGACGCCCGCGCGTTTCGACATCGTCCCGCAGGCGCTGCGGGTGCGGGTGCCTTAGGTCGGCGGTTTCGGCGGTGCGGGCGAAGGCTTGGGCGCCCCGGAGGTCTTTCGGCTTCGGGTCGCAGTTCCTTTGCCCTCGAGCTTGTCGAGCCGTCGCTCGATCGTGCCGAGGCGCTTCTCGAGTCGTTCGATCCCGCGCACGCTCTTCTGGAGCTCGTCCACCCGTTCACGTAATGACGCGAGCGTCCCCATCACCCGGTCGGCGCCCCCAGCGACGCTGCCGATCCGATGGAGGGCTTCCTCACCGGCGTCGGCGAGCCGTTCCACGATGTTCTTCTGTCTCGGCTTGGCCACGGCCCTATCGTGCCAGTTGTGATGGATGTACGTCGGGCCTACGCTCCTCCGGTGAAGGCGCTCGCCGTCTGCGCCCTTGTCCTGATCGGCCTCTGCGCGTTCGGGGCGGCCCACACCGGCGAAGCAAAGCGCGTCCCGCTGACCCTCCGGGTGATGACCCGCAACCTCTACCTCGGCGCCAACCTCGACGCGATCGTCCAGGCGAAGTCTTCGAGCGAGGCCTTCTCGGCGGTGGAGAAAGGCTGGGCGCAGGTTCAGGCGAACGACTTCCCGGTCCGCGCAAGGGCGATCGCCAGAGAGATCGGCGCGACGCGACCCGATTTCGTCGGCTTCCAGGAGCTCACTCTCTATCGGACGCAGACGCCCGCGGACTTCACGGTGACGCCCGCGACGACAGTCGCCCTCGACTACGCGCGCGAGTTGCGCAAGGCCCTGGCCGCTCGGAAGCTCCACTACCGGTTCCTGGGAATCCGCCCGGAGACGGATGCGGAACTGCCCAGCGGCAATCCGCCGACGATGGACATCCGCCTGACGGTCCGCGACGGTCTGCTCGTCCGGGTCGACAAGAGGATCAGGATCAGGCGAGTTCGCAGCGGCTCGTACGCGACAACGACTCCGCTCTTCGGAGGATTCGTGATCGCCAAGCGGGGCTGGGTCCTTGCGGACGCCACCGTTGCCGGGCGAACGTTCCGAGTGATCACGACGCACCTCGAGTCGTTCAACAACGGTTCCCAGGTCGCGCAGGGACAAGAGCTCGCAAGCGGTCCGGCACAGACGGCCCTACCTACGGTTCTCCTCGGCGACCTCAACTCACGCGCCGACGGCACCGGTACGCCGACGCGCGCAAACCTGCTCGCAGCCGGATTCCAGGACGCCTGGCCGGAGGCGCACCCGAACGACGTCGGCCTCACGTGCTGCCACGGGGACGATCTGCGCGAGTTGGGCGGCCCCTTCTACAGCCGCATCGACTACGTCCTCCTTCGTCACGGCTTCCGGGCGGTGGCCGCCGGGATCGTGGGCGAGCGACCGGGAGACCGGATCTCCGGCCTGTGGCCGTCCGACCACGCCGGTCTCTGGGCGCGCCTGCGGCTGCCCTAGTTAAAGGCGCACTACTTCCGGATCAATACCGGCGTTCCGTTCAGCGCCTGCGCGAAGACCCGCTTCAGCATTCGGTTCGGGATCCGGATGCAGCCGTTCGAGACTGCCTTGCCGATCGACCAGGGAGCGTTCGTACCGTGGATGGCGATCGGGCCGCCCTGAGTCCAGCCGGTGAGCACGTCGGAGAAGGCCGAGATGCCCACCGCGCCCGGCCCGAAGGGCCCGCTCCGGTCGACGGGGATGAGGCGCTGGTTGACATAGAACCTGCCGGTCGGCGTCGGAGTGGCCGGCGCTCCGATTGCGGCCGAGGTGCTCAGCACCTTCCTGCCGTTCCGGTAGAGGGTGACGCGCTTCTGCGAGAGGTCCACCACGATCCTCGCCGAGACGGTGGCCACTGAGACCTCGTCGACCGGCACCCAGCCCGTCACGCCGTTCGGCCGTTTGGGAACCTGGACGGAATAGCTGGTCGGCCGGCAATTGCTACCGAGCACGGCTCCACGGATCGAGAAAACCGTCGGCACGCCGTTGAGGTTCAGCTTCCCGAATCGTGCCAACACTGCCCCGCCCGGCCGCCTTCTGACCGTGACGCGCGATCGCACGACCGCCGCATAGGCCAGCCGGGACGATCCCAGGCGGTGGAACGAGCCGTCGACACACGTTCGGTTCTTCGCAGGGCTCGAGACCGCGGCGACCGTAGTCTTCTCGGCCTGGGTTCCGCAGGCGGCCATACCTGCCAGGAGAACGGCGGCGATCACGCTGAGGCGTCGCACGACCTTCAGAGTAATTGGTCAAAGGGGTGTGCAGATTCGGTGAACATCTGCCGACAACAAGTGACGGCAACCGGACGTCTCATTACTCTGAGGAGACGGATGACACTCCGAAGGCACAAGCACACCGCCGTCACGATTCACGCGATTCGGCAGCGCGCCGGAGTCCCCTACCACGTGGAGCGCAAGGTCTGCTCCAACTGCCGGCGACTGCTCGAAGAGAAGACGATCAAGCGGGCTGCGGCCTAGCCTCGGCTCAGCTCCGCCTCGACGGCCGCGAGCGTCTCGCCCGCCGAGCTGTCGATCCGGGTTGCAGCCAGCCGGTCGAATGGAGTCGGGCCGCGGTTGACGATCGCAAGCGCGCCACCCGCCGCCACCGTCTCGTCCGGTAATCCCGCCACGGGGTAGACCTCGAGCGACGAACCGATGGCGAGGAGCAAGCCGGCTCCACGCGCCAACTCGACCGCCGAGTCCAGTGCTGCGACCGGCAGGAGCTCGCCGAACATAACGACGTCCGGCTTGAGAATCGCTCCGCAGCGGGGACAGGGCGGCGCGGCCCGGTCACGGAGGGACGCGACTACCTCTCCGAGAGACACCTGCTCACCGCACTCGAGACAGCTCGCCGTGCGGATGGAGCCATGGACCTCCAGGACCTTTCGGGATCCCGCTCGCTGGTGCAGCCCGTCGATGTTCTGAGTGACGATCGCCTCGACGAGCCCTCGGCTCTCGAGCTCGGCGAGTGCACGATGCCCAGCGTTCGGCTCGGCCTGTGTCAGCACTGAGAACCGCAGCGCGTAGAACTCCCACACTTTCACGGGGTCGCGACGAAACGCCCGGATGGTCGCGTACTCCATCGGGTCGTACTGCGTCCAGACGCCGGTCGCGGACCGGAAGTCAGGGATCCCGCTCTCCGTAGAGATGCCCGCGCCGGTGAGCACGACGACGGGCTGCCGCTCGCGCACCAGGGCAGCGAGCTCGCGAATGGCGTCCAGCACGCGCTTAGAGTGCCGACTGATGAGCGATTTCCGCTTCAGCACCGAGGTGACCGTGCGCTTCGCGGAGACCGACGCGCAGGGCGTCGCGCACAACTCCAACTACCTGATCTGGTTCGAGGTCGCCCGCATCGCCTACCTGGCGGAGTACGCGGGTGGCTATCCGGCGCTCCGCGAGCAAGGGCTCGAATCCTTCGTCCTCGAGTCGCACGTCCGCTACCGGCTGCCCGCGCACTTCGACGACCGGCTGCACATCCACGCCCGGATCGGCGAACTGCGTGGCGCGCGCTTCCGCTTCGACTACGAGGTCAGGCGAAACGGCGAGCCGATTGCAGACGGCTGGACCTCCCATGCCTGCGTCGATGCCGGGACGCTGCGGCCGGTCCGGATCCCGGCGAGCCTGGCGGAGGCGATTGCTAGGGCCGAGGCGTAGTCGTAGTCGTCGTCGTGGGCTTCTTCGGAGTGGTGGTTGTCGTCGGCGTCGTGGTGGTGGTTCCGGCGCCGTTCTCGTCCATCGGCTTGGGCTTCCGCTTCGTTCCCACGCGGACGACTCTGGTCTCGCCGCGATAGGACGAGTAGAACGTCGTGTCGTAGAGCAGCTTGCCGCCGGCGTCGTAGACCTTTCGCTCGACGCTCGTGCGCCGCGCAGGCGAGCCGCTTTCCTCGAGGACCTTCTGCCCTACCAGCAGGGTCGGATCGGGGACCTTCTTGACCGGTGGCGGGCCGGTGTCGACGAGCGGCGCCGTCTCGCTGACGACTCGGCGGTGGACAGGAGTGCCGTAGAGGGCAACGGTCAGCGATGAGGAGCCGACCCACGTGCGGAGGAGCAACCAATGGCCGGTGTCGTTGACGAACTTCAGGTCAGTGTCCGGATAGTTCACCGTCGCGTCCCGGCCTTGCGGATAGTGGCTGATGTAGAGAGCGTGGTTCGTACGCGAAACGATCTGAAGGCCTGCCTCGTAGGCCGCGTTGAAGACCGTGGTGGAGACCTGGCAGACGCCGCCGCCCAGCCCCGTCTGTAGCTCGCCGTTGATGATCACCGGCGCCTCCCGAAAACCCTTGTCCGCGCTGCGGTCACCGGTGGTCTCGTTGAACGAGAATGTCTCGCCCGGGGCGATGACGTGATCGTCGATGAGATGCGAGACGAGCTGGACGTTGTGGATGCGATTCGGGTCGCCGCCGTAGAAGGTCTGGTAGCTGGCGACGAGTCCGGTGATCTTCATCGCCCGGGCCTCGGCGGTGCTTCGGTCGGCATCCGCAGTGTGGACGACGAGCTTCGCCGAGCGGAGGTCCGGCGCGGTGACGAGGGCCGCCCGGAGGAGGGCCTGCCCACTCTTCTCGACGTCCAGCTCCTGTCCGGGCTGGTCGGGAATCACGCGGACGGAACCGTTCGACCCGATCGCCCAATCGGCATTCACGGGCGGGCGGTCGACCCGACGGGCAAGGGCCGCGAACCATTGCGTCGCCCCGGGGCCACCGATGCGAAGGTCGCGACGACCGTCCGCCGGAAGCTCGAGGATCCTGGCGATTCGAGCCGGACGCAGGTTCCAGCGCGTCTCGCCGAGCGTGAGGTGCACCGGCGCCGACAGTGCCGTCTCGACTTGCGCCTTCGCGACCGTGAGGTCGCCGGCCTTGATCTTCGGCTGGTCGACGTCGATCGGAAGCCCGGTGGGCTCCCTGTTCAGGCTCGCCAGCGCTCGCACGATCGTCGATGCCGCCGCTGTGCGGTCGAGCTTCCGGCCTGTCCGATTGTGAACGACCTCTATCGAGCGTCCGTGTAGAACGATCGACGCGTTTCGGGCGGGCACGTTCACCGCGGCAGCGATCTCGTCCAGCTTGTAGCGCAGAGCGGCGTCGTAGACCTGCGTCGGCGGGGCGACGTCCGCGCCGAAGAATCGGAGATCGAGCCGCCGGAATCCACGCAAGGGCCCGAATCCCTCGCCCTGTCGGCGAACAGCGTCGACGGCGGCGCCCCAGTCCACCCGAATGCCGAGCCGCCGCGGTTCCAGCTGCCACGTGTGAGATCCGGCCCGGAAGGTCACCGGCACCGCCGAAAGCGCATCCGCGCGTCGTGCCAGAGCCGCGCGCGCCTGACGGGCGGTCTTGCCTCCCACGTCCACGCCGGCGATGCGAACACCACTCGCCAGCCGCGACGGCGAGCCGGCGAAGGCCAGCCCGAGAGCCATCGCCGCCAGCGCGAGCACTGCGACGAGGATGACGCCCCGCTGGATGAGCATGCGGCGCTGCGCCCGCGTGCGTGGACGTCGTTTGCTGGACCGCGAATGGACCAGCAGGGATGAACGCCGCCCGGCCAAGGCGAAGAAGTCTAGCCCGGGATCTGGCCGTCGCTCAGGGCGCCCGCCGGCTCAGAAGGTGAAGAGCTCGATGCCGCCGCTGACGTTCAGGCCGATGCCGGTGATGTAGCCGGCCAGATCCGAGCAGAGAAAGGCGATCGCGTTCGCGACGTCCTGCGGCTCACCCGCGCGGCGCATCGCCGTCCGCCGCACCATCCGCTCGTTCATCTGCGGGTTGCCGAACCGAAACGCCTCTGTCCCGATGATTCCCGGAACGATGGCGTTGCACGTGATTCCGTGCCGAGCGCCCTCGAGCGCGAGCGTTCGCGTGAGTCCGAGCAGGCCGGCCTTCGTGGCGGCATAGCTCGCCTGCCCGAACCCGCCCAGCGTTCCCGCAACGGAGGCCATGTTCACGATCCGACCCCAGCCGCGTTCCTTCATGTGGGGCCAGACAGCTTGTGCACAGTTGAAAGAGCCGGTGAGGTTGACGCGCAGGTCGCGCTCCCAGAGCTCGGGATCCTGATCGGACAGCTGTGCGAGGTGATCGAGCGTGCCCGCGTTGTTCACGAGGATGTCGACAGACCCGAACTCCTCGACAACGCTACGCACCGTCTCGTCCACCTGCGAACGCTCGGTGACGTCGCACTTGACGGCCGTCGAGCGCCGCCCGAGCTCGCCGATCGCTCGTGCGGTCGCCTCCGAATAGACGAGTCCCTGGGCGCGTGCGGCCTGCGCCATCGGTCCGTAGCGCTCGGCGTCGGCGCCTGAGTCCGACTCCACCTGGATGTCCGCGATGACGACGTCGGCGCCCGCACGAGCGAGCGTCAGCGCATCGGCCCGCCCGAGCCCGCGTGAACCTCCCGTGACGAAGGCGACCTTCCCGGAGAGGTCGATCTCGAGCCCCACCCGCGGAGCCTAATCGCGCGGGAGCAACAGTTCTCGTGCGATCACGAGCCGCTGTATCTGCGACGTGCCTTCGTAGATCTGAAACAACTTCGCGTCGCGCATCAGCTTCTCGACCGGATATTCCTTCATGTAGCCATAGCCGCCGAAGATCTGCACGGCGTCGGTGGTCACCTCCATGCAGATGTCCGCCGCGAAGCGCTTCGCATAGGACGACTGAAGAGTCGCACGGAGCCCGTTGTCGATCATCCAGGCCGCCTGCCAGCAAAGCAGCCGAGCGGCTTCGATCTTCGTCGCCATGTCCGCGATGAGGAAGTTCACGCCCTGGTTCATTGCGATCGGCTGGCCGAATTGCACTCGCTCCTTGGAGTACTGCGCCGCGTATTCGAAGGCTGCGCGTGCGACACCAACAGCCCCGATCGCAGTGCCAGGCCGTGTGAAGTCGAGCGTCCTCATCGCGATCTTGAAGCCTTCGCCCTCCTCGCCGAGCCGGTTCGCTGCGGGCACCCTCACATCCTGGAACGAGAGCGCCGACGTGTCCGTCGCGCGCTGACCCATCTTGTCGAGGTGCCGGTCGACGACGACGCCGTCTGCGTCCGCGGGGACGATGAACGCGGTCAGTCCTCGGTGACCCTTGGACTTGTCGGTCGATGCGAACACGGTGAACCAGGCTGCGTGCCCCGCGTTCGTGATGAACATCTTCGAGCCGTTGAGGACGTACTCGTCGCCGTGACGAACTGCGGTCGTCTGGATGCCCGAGACGTCCGACCCGGCATTCGGTTCGGTGAGCGCGAAGGAGCTGAGGGCGACCTCGTCGACGAGTGGCGGCAGCCAGGTCTGTTTCTGCTCCTCGGTGCCGGCGAGGATCACGGGGCCGTGCCCGAGGCCCGCGGCGGCGATCGCCGATCCTATTCCGGAACAGCCCCAGCAGAGCTCCTCGCCGATCAGCATGCCCTCGAACGCGCCGAGCTCGAGACCGCCGTAGGCCCGAGGGATGTGCACGTTCATCAGGCCCAGCTCATGGGCCTTCGCGATTACCTCCGCAGGATGCGTGGAGTGCTCGTCGTACTCCCGCTCCTTGGGCCGGATCTCGCGCTCCGCAAAGTCGTGGGCGAGGTCTCTGAGCGCCTTCTGCTCGTCGGTGAGCCCGAAGGAGACCCCCGTAGCGGTCTGTTCTTCGATCGTGGCCATCTCGCGCTTAGCGTAGCCTGATTGACTCGTCAGTCAAACGCGGCCCGAAACCGCAGGACGCGCCGGACGTGTGTATCCAGGAGACCGGCCCGCGCGAGGGGCACGAGGACCCGAATGGCGCGACTCGCGTCGGCCCCGCTGGTGAAGAGCAGGAGATCGGCCCCGGCGAGAATCGCGGCGCGTGCCCATTCCTCGGCGTGACCGTTGACCACGTCGAGGGAGTCCGTGATGGCGACGCCGCGGAACCCGAGCCGGCGGAGTAGCCGGTAGGCCTCCGGCTCGAGCGCCGCCCGGCGCGGCCCGAACCCCGGATAGACGCCGTGGCCCACCATCACGCACGGCACGTTCGATGCGACGGCGGCGCGATAGGGCGCGAGGTCGGCGTCGCGCACGCGACCGAGCACGTACGGTCGCTCGTCGGTGGAGACGGGCAGCGAACCGAGCCCGGGAAAGTGCTTCACGCATGCCCCCACTCCGGCTGCGAGCAGCCCCCGCGCAAAAGCAACGCCCAGAAGCGGCGACCGGAACTGACGCGAGCCAAGCGGTCCGTCCGGCAAGTCGAGCACGGGCGCTAGGTCGACGTCGACGCCGGCACGTCGAAGCGCAAGACCGGTCTCGCGGCCGGAGGCGTAGGCATCCGCCCTCGTGCGCACGGCGGACGCGGCCGAGCGAGGCGGCAACTCGGGGAAGCTCTTCACGAGTCCGCCTTCCTGGTCTGCGACCACGAGAGTGCCGGCCGGCCGCGGCTCCCTTCGATCCCATCGCCGGACGATCACCCCGCCGGTTCGTGGTGGCGACGGCAGGCCGGAGACGACGACGAGCGCCGCCTTCTGGTGCGGCGTCAGGCCCAGCAACGCGGCCGAGGTGATGAGCGCGGCAACGCCCAAGGCGTCCGTAGACTAGGCCGTCGTGGACTTCGACCTCACCGACGAGCAACGTCTGCTGCAGGACACCGTTCGGGCCTTTGTCGACGAGCGGATCCTGCCGAACGCGGTCGAGAACGACATCGCCCACCGCCTCGACCATGAGGCGATCGCAGGGATGGCCGAGCTCGGGATCCTCGGCATCGTCGTCCCGGAGGAGTACGGCGGCGCGGGCCTCGACTTCGTCTCCGAGGCGCTCGCTTGCGAGGAGATCGAGCGTGGCGAAGCGGCTTTCCGCACGTTGATCTCGGTGCACGTCGGCCTCAATTCGCTGGCACTCCTCAAGTACGCCTCGGAGGATCAGAAGCAGCGCTGGCTCGTGCCTCAGGCGAGCGGCGAGAAGCTTGCGTGCTTCGGGTTGACCGAGCCGGCCGCCGGATCCGACGTCGCTGCGATGAAATCCACGGCGCGCCGAGAAGGCGACGTCTATGTCCTGAACGGGTCCAAGAACTGGATCTCGTACGCGGACGTCGCCGATCATGCACTCGTCTTCGCCAAGACGGATCCGTCGGCGAGCCACAAGGGAATCTCGGCGTTCGTGCTCGAGCGGGGCATGCCCGGCTTCACGACGGCCGAGACGGAGAACAAGCTCGGCATCTGGGCCGGCTCGACCGGCGAGCTCTTCTTCCAGAACGTCGAAGTGCCGGCCGAGAATCTCATCGGCGAGGAAGGCCAGGGTTTCGAGATCGCGATGTACGGCCTCGATCAGGGACGCTTCACCGTTGCGGCCGGTGCCTGCGGCGTCGTGCGGGCGTGCCTGGAACGATCCGTCGAGTACGCGCGCGAGCGCGAGACGTTCGGGCAACCGATCGGCAAGTACCAATTCGTCCAAGACATGATCGCGGAGATGGTGCTCGGCTACGAGACGTCGAAGCTACTCGTGATGCAGGCCGCGTGGATGAAGGATCAGGGACTGCGGAACACACGCGAGACGTCTCTTGCGAAGTGGCATGCGACCGAGTCCGCCTTCCGCGCCGCGCATCTCGCCATTCAGGTGCACGGCGCGTACGGGTATTCCGCGGAGTACGGGATCGAACGGTACTTCCGCAATGCGCGAGCGCCGATCATCTACGAGGGGACGACCCAGATCCACAAGATGATGCAAGCGGAGCACGCGCTTGGTCTGCGCAGCCTGAACGGTCGTAACGGCGACGTCTCCCCGCTTTGCTCGTGGGCCCCCGCCCTTGCCTCCCGCGCGAAAGCTGCGCTTTCGCGCGGGTCTTAGGTTCGGCGCTTGCCGGGCTGAACGTGCGCGGGCTGAGCCCGCGCACTCCTATTGGGTTATCCCCGGGCGGTTCTCCCCCAACCGTGCGGGCCCGGGCGCTAAAGCGTCCGCGCCCGCATCAGTTCGCCTCCGGCTAAGCCCGGCTCCGCCTGGTCTTAGCCTCCGGCCTTTGGTGGTCGTGCTGGAACCGCAAGTCAACCGGTCCAATAGCGGGCCGGAACGTAGACCGGGCGCGTAAGCGCCGTACCCCAGTCCCGCGCGAAAGCGCAGCTTTCGCGCGGGGCTACTCGTCTTCCCAGTAGTCGAGCTTCGGCTCGTCGCGCAGCATCGCCTGGTAGCCACCGGACCAGATGCCGACCTTGCCGCTCTCGGGATAGTGCACGACTGCGAGCGGCGACTTCGACGAGAACAAGACCACCCGCACCGGCTCATCTGTCCTGTTGATCACCTGGTGCGCACCGGCCGGACCTTCGGGAAACACCGCGACATCGCCCGGTTCCAGCGCCTGCTCGCCGTCCGGGGAACGAAGCGTCGGCTTGCCGGCGACGACCATCAGCCACTCCTCGCACCCCTGTTCGTAGTGATACGGCCACGTCTTCTCGCCGGGCGGCAACTCGTACAGGCTGCCGCCCAGAAGGGTGGCGCCGAGACGTCGACCGAAGGCAGTAACGCGATGGCGATAGCCGTCGCGATCGTTCTCCACTTCCCAGTCGTCGGCTTTGAAGACGTTGAAGGTCCCCATGACGTACTACGGGCCGATGTAGTCGAAGATGCCGACGGCTGCGTACTGACCGGAGTGGTCGTAGGAGATTCCGTCGCGGACGCGGAACGTCGCCGACGCGCCGAGATCGGCGCCTTTGTAGATGATCCCGCTCGGGAGCGTGACGGACGCGCGCGTCTCGGCACCGGTGACCGGGTTCCGGACCGGCTCGATCTGCAGCTCGACGGTCTCGCCCGCCCGCAAGCGGGTCTCCAGGCCGTCCAGATGCACGTCGTACGGCACGGCCAGCGGGCCGTGCACGGTCGGCCACGTCCAGCCGAGGACTCCCCACGGCCCGCCGACGTCGCCTGAAACCAACCTCGAGATCGCGTCTCGCTGGGCGGTGTCGGCACGCTCGTCCACGAGGATCACTGCCTCACCGCCGCCGTCGTGAATCGCGCCCGGCCAGTTGACGTACACCGAGAAGTTGAGTCCACTGAGATCGACGTCGTCGAAGCGACCCTCGTCGACGTGCCACGTCCAGCCGCCCTCGCACTTTCCGCTCGTCGGGCGCGCGTTGAAGTTGCAGGGACAGCCATAGTCGCAATTGCAGGCAACCACTACGCGTCCTTTCAGCGTCCAGGGCATCGGACGAGTATCGCGTACCTCAGAAGCCGATGCCGGACGGCGGTGTCAGCGGGCTCTTCGGGAGACCAGCCCGCGGTTCCCCGGCGTTGTACTCGCTTGGCGCGACGTCGTTCGGGCCGTCCGGATAGAAGAGCGAAGCGAGCACCTGGATGTGATGCCGGCCGACGCCGAGCTCGAACTGGCCTCCGCCGTACATCCCGATCTCGCGCGCCTGGCAATACTCGATGCACTCGAGCAATTGCGCGAGCGTGCCGAATCGGGACGGCTTCACGTTCAGCCAGCCGGGCGACACCGGCAGCGCGAGGAGGTCCTGAACCGAATGGATCGGCGCGTCGAAGCTGAGTCGCCGTTCCTCTCCTCGCAGGACGACTCCGCACTCACCGTCCAACGAAGCGTCTTCGAGCACCGCCTCGGGGAACAAGTCCACGGCCGCCCGGTAGAGCACCGGATCCGGTTCGACGTCGACGGCCGTGCCTCTGTAGTAGGCCTTGAAATCGAGCACGCGGACACGGTCGGTCGCCGCGAGCCTCTCCATCAGCGAGCGCTCCCAGTCGTTCTCCGGATCGAGCTTGAGCTCGAGGTCTGGGTTGTGCTCGAGCCAGGCGAAAGCGTCGCCGCGCGTCGAGACGACAAAGCGGACCGGTCGGTATTCGAGTCCGAGTGCGTCGCCCAAAGAAAGGCCCTTCTGCCTGAGGGCGAGGTCGAGCGCAGCGCTTTCGAAGGCCCAGCGCCGGTACTGCGACGAGGCCTGCATCTTCGGCTCGTGGTCGAAGAGGTCCAACCCGTCGAGCTCCGCCGAGAGCTCTGCCAGCGTCGTCCGGCCCGGGGGCTCGATTTGAGGAAACCAGTCGTGATCCTCAGCGGTGTAGGTCACGTCCTCGCCGCGTCCTGTCTCGCCGCCACCGGCCAGGATCACCGTCGTCGTCACCCGAGTGAACTGCGTCGAGACGTCGACCGACCTTCGTTCGGTTCGGAACTCATCGATCGCGGCCTCGAGACCCCGGAGTCGATCCCAGAGGGCCATCAGCCGATGGTCGGCTCGGGTCTGCCCGGCTGCTCCACCTTCATCAACCGATAGACGAGCGGAATCGCGGCGAGGATCGGTATCCCACAGACGGGCCAGAGGACCTGATACCCGTCCGTCGCCTCGAGGTACGGCCGCCCGAGGTCGATCGCGAGACCGGCGATCGGGGCGCCGAGTAGGAGACCGAGGCCCTTGGTGGTCGTAGCGAGCCCCGAAACGGCGCCACGATGCTCCGCCGGCATGAGCTTGAAGAGCAGCCCCCAGGCGAGCGTCATCACGATCCCGCCGGCGATCGCAACCGGGACGATGAGTCCGAAGTACCAGTCGTGCCAGGTCGTCGCGAGACCGGCCACGAGATATCCCCCGCCGTAGACGAAGGACGCGAAGAAGATCACTCGCGCGATGCCGAACCGGTCGCCAAGGCGGCCCGCGATCAACGCCGCGATCACGTATCCCGTGGCGACGGCGCCGAGCAGCGCCGATGAGATCGACTTGGACTGGTGCAGCCCGTCGAGGACGTAGAGGACGACGAAGGTGCGGGCTGCGGCGAACGTCCCTTCCCACGCGGCGTTGGCAAGCAGGAACCGGCGAACCTCGGTTTCCTCCCGCAGGATGTTCCAGCTCCGGCTGAAGTACGCTCGCACCCCTTCGAAGACGCGCCCGTGGCCACCGTCCTCACGGATGAACAGGATGGGCACGGCGCAGGCGCCGGTCGTGATGAACGCGGCGAGCACGAACGGCGCGGCGTGCCAGACCTTGAGCAGGAAACCGCCGCCCACGAGCGCCGCGCCGAGCGCAATCCCGCGCAACACGTGCTGGATCCCCTGCGCTCGCCCGTACGTGGACGGCGGCAGCAGGTCCGGATACAGACCGCGGTAGGGCGGCTCGTAGACGTAGTACGCGAAGAAGAAGGCGAGGACGATCAGCGTCGTCGTCCACATGTTCGGCATGAACGGCATCAGCAACAGACAGAAGCCCATCGGGCCCAGTGCGGCGAGCATGAACGGGCGACGCCGCCCCATCGGGGTGTGGAACGAGTCGCTCCACGGGCCCACCACCGGCGAGAGGAGGAGGGCGAAAACCCCTTCCGCACCGAGCACCAGTCCGATCAATGCCCCCGAGGCCGTGAACTGATGAAGGAGCGGCGGCAGGTACGCGGCCGTCGTCGTGATCGAGAACGCAAGCCCGAAGGCTCCGAGCCCGAGAATCCAGAAGAGGCTGCGCCTGACGGCGTGCAACGGCGCCGCGGCAACGGCAGTTGTCTCTGCCACTAAACCTTTGCCGTCTCGCGATCGCCGACCAGACCGCCGCACACGACGGCGACGACGGTCTCTTCCGCCCGGGCGACCGCCGCTTCACCGTCCTCGAGTTGCCCCAGGACCCAACCCGTGAGGATCTCCTCGACGGCACCGTAGAAGACATAACTGACCATGCGCGCATCGACGTCGGCACGGAACTCCCCCTGCTGCTGACCTCGGGCGATGATCCGCTCGAGGCCCGTGAACGCCGCTTCGATCTCGTCGATGCGCGTTTGCAGGTGCGAGCTTCGCGTCACCTCCCGAACGAGGACCCGCACCAGATTGGGATCTCGGCGCCAGGAGCGCAGGAGGATCTTGGCGATACCGCCGAGGCGGTCTCGTGCGCTCTCGTCAGACTCCTCGACGGAGCGAACCGCGTCGAGAACATCGCGCCATGTCTCGCGCGAGATCGTTTCGAGCAACTCTTCCTTCGAGCGAAAGTAGTGGTAGAGCAAGCCGTGGGCAACACCCGCTTCCTCCGCGATGTCGCCGACCCGCGATGCGTGGTAGCCCTTGCTCGCGAAGACCCGAACAGCCGCGTCGAGGATCAGCCTGCGCTTGTCCTCCTGGCCTGTTGAACGCTCGGTCAACGGTCGGAGTGTAGTTAGCTTCGCCGACGTGGTGCTGCGCGGTTTGCTGGTCGTCGATTTCACGCGCTATCTTCCCGGCCCGTTTGCCAGCCGCGAGCTCGCGCGGCTCGGTGCACGGGTGGTGCGCGTCGAAACCCCGGATGGAGATCCCTTACGCTCGGTCGCGCCCGGCTGGGACAACGCACTCAACGCGGGCAAGGAGTCGGTCGTCTGGGATCTGGAACGCGATCCGGACCTCGGCGCGGCGCTCTGCGCGAAGGCGGACGTGGTTCTGGAAGGCTTCCGCCCCGGAGTTGCCGAGCGTCTGGGCATCGGCGTGGGCGATCTTCCGGCCTCTCTCGTCTACTGCTCGCTCACCGGTTTCGGCGCCGGAGACGTGCGCGCCGGGCACGACCTCAACTACGTCGGCTGGGCCGGCCTGCTTGCCGACACGACTCCCGCAGTGCCGCCCGTGCCAATCGCCGACCTGGCCGGTGGATCGCTCTTCGCTGTCGTCGAGATACTCGCCGCCTTGCTGAAGCGGGAGCGCAGCGGGCACGGCACGCACATCGTGGTCTCGATGACCCACAACGCCCACAGGCTCGCGGCGCACCGCCTGCACGGCGAGCCCGAGCGAACGCTGACCGGCGGCCTCGCCTGTTACCGAATCTACGCGACGGGTGACGATCGCTTCCTCACCGTCACACCCGTCGAGCCGAAGTTCTGGGCGCGGCTGTGCCAGCTGATCGGCAGGCCTGATCTCGTCGAGCGGCAGTACGAGGACGATCAGGAGGCTCTGGCGGCGGAGCTCGAGACCGTCTTCTCCGAGCGGACGCTCGCGGAGTGGCTCGAGCTCTTCGAGGGCGAGGACGTGATGGTCGGGCCGGTCGCCACGCTGGAGGAGGCCACGGCGTGGCTCGGCGATGGCCACCCCGCCGGACGCGCGCCCCGGCTCGGTGAGCACACCGAGGCCTGGCGGACCGCGCTCGCCCATTCGAGGGATAGCAAGTGAGCGGGGGGGCGACGATCTGAAGGGCTGATGAGCCCGCGTCGCCTCCTCCCGCTGCTCTCCGCCGTGCTCTGCGCCGCGGTGCTCACCGGTTGCGCCGCCCACGACACCCTGTCCCTGGACCCGGTCGCGAACGCCGCGAGCAAGACAGCCAAGACGACCTCGTCCCGCTTCGTCTTCTCGGCCTCGATCGATGCGGGGACCATGGGTCAGTTTTCCTTCCACGGAAACGGCATCTACGACGGTCCGACGAAGAAGGGCTGGATGAACATGCATTTCACCCTGCCGCTCTCGGCACAGGCGCAGCTCGGGACGGACCCGAGCATGGAGATGATCTTCGACGGCCAGCACGGCCTAGTGGTGTACATGCGGTCGGCGATGTTCAGGACCCTGCCCGCAGGAACGTGGGTCAAGATGGACGTCGAGAAGCTAGCCAAGAAGGAGGGCTACGACCTCGGCGCGATCATGAACGCGAACCAGGCCGATCCTTCACAGGCGCTGAAGATGCTGATGGCCTCGAGTCATGCGCGGCCGATGGGCAAGGAGTGGATCCGCGGAGTCGCGACGACACGCTACGCGTTCGTGATCGACTTCGACCAGCTCGTCCACGACAACAAGGCGCTCCAACAGTTCAAATCGGTCACGGGCACGAGCTCGATTCCAGCCCAGGCGTGGGTCGACGCACAGGGCCGGGTTCGCAGGCTCAACGTGCAGATGTCGATGGGCGCTCAGCTCGGCACCCCGATGACGATGACCATGACCGAGGATCTCTACGACTTCGGCGTCCGCACGAACATCGAGCCGCCGTCGGGCAGCATGGTCACGGACATCTCCGACCTCGCCGGCTCGAGGTCCTAACTTTCCTGCTTCCCCCCGGGTAGGGCATCCGTCAGCTGGCCCAGCGCCTTCGTGACCTCGCTGGGGATGATCCAGACCTTGTTCGACTCGCCCTGCGCGATTTGCGGGAGAACTTGCAGGTACTGATACGCGAGCAGCTTGGGGTCTGGGTCACCCTCGTGGATCGCGCGGAAGACGGTGTCGATCGCCTTCGCCTGACCTTCCGCCTGCAGGATGGCCGCCTGTCGCTGTCCCTCCGCGCGCAGAATCGCGCTCTGCTTCTCACCTTCCGCGGTCAGGATCTGGGACTGCTTGACGCCTTCCGCGTTCAGAATCGCCGCGCGCTTCTCCCGGTCGGCGCGCATCTGCTTCTCCATCGTGTCCTTGATCGACGCCGGGGGATCGATCGCCTTCAGCTCGACTCGGTTCACGCGGATCCCCCACTTTCCGGTGGCTTCGTCGAGCACTCCTCGAAGCTCGCTGTTGATCTCGTCTCGCGACGTCAACGTCTTCTCGAGTGCCATTCCGCCGATCACGTTGCGAAGGGTCGTGACGGTCAACTGCTCGATCGCCTGAATGTAGTCCGCGATCTCGTAGGTGGCGGCCTTCGCGTCGGTCACCTGGAAATAGATGACGGAATCGATGCTGACGACGAGGTTGTCCTCGGTGATCACAGGCTGGGGATCGAAAGAAACGACCTGCTCGCGCAGATCCATCATGTCGCGGATGCGATCGACGAACGGCACGACGATCGCGAGCCCCGGCGTCAGCGTCCGCGAATACCGCCCCAGGCGTTCAACGACCCCGGCACGCGCCTGAGGGACGATGCGAACGGTCCGCGCAAGCGTGAACAGCACGAAACCTGCCACGACGAGAAGGACGATCAACCCAGCGGTCATCTCCTCACCTTTCTACTCGTAGACGACAGCGGTCGCTCCTTCGATCTTGACGACTTCGACACGTGTTCCGGGCTCGAACACCTGGTCTTCCAGGTAGGCCCTGGCCGACCACTCCTCGCCGCCGATCCGCACGCGGCCCCCGTTCGCGTCGACTCGTTGCACGACGACGGCCTTCGCCCCCTCGAGCGCGGCTGTACCGGTGCGCAACGCGGCCGGCATGTGCAGATGACGCCGCGCGATCGGCCGCAGGAACCAGACCGAAGCGGCCGAGCCGCCGATGAAAACGAGAAGCTGACCCAGGACGCCGACTCCCAGGAGCGCGACGATTCCAGAGGCGATCGCGGCGAGAGCGACGGGCCCGAGGAAGAACATGCCCGGGGTGAGCAGCTCGCCGACGCTGAGCAGCGCCGCCGCAATCGCCCAGATCACCCAGGCAGGCACGCGTTGATCGTAGTGAGCGCCTAGGCCGGACGCTCGAGCCCGAGCGCCGCCGGCAGCGCGAGCAGATCCGTCAGGCGATCCTCGACCTCCGGGTGGCGTTCTTCCCGGTCGACCAGGATTGCTCGCATGCCGAGGGCGCGAGCACCCTCGATGTCCTCCTCGAGCGAATCGCCGACCATCACGGTGTCGGCGGCACGAGCGCCCAGGAGCTCGAGCGCAGCCTCGAAGATCGTCGGGTGCGGTTTCACCCGGCCGTGCGAGCGCGAGTCCACGATCGCATCGACGTCGAGCCGGTGGTGCGCGACGAACTCGGTCAGGTCACGGATGCCGTTCGAGACGAGCCCGATGCTGAGCCCGGCCTTTCGCAACTCCTCCAATACCGGGAGGGCGTCCTCGTAGAGCTCGAAGTTTTCCGAGACCTCCCAGCCCCGCTCGATCTCGGTCGCGCACTCGGCTGCGATCTCATCCGGTCCGCCCATGCCCGTGAAGATGTCCTCTGTGAAGCGGTGCCAGATCGAATCGTCGTGCAGCAGCTCCGGATGGCGCTTGAGGTTCAGCACGGCGGCTTCCCTTGCCTGCTCGTAGAGCGCCGGATCGAGCGTGACGCCGTG
>JBKPTB010000064.1:0-6959 GCA_046735315.1 Actinomycetota bacterium | reverse complement strand
TGGAAGCCGTGCGCGCGCTGCGTGACGCGGGCGTCCGACTGCGGGGCGACGTCATGGTCGCCTGTGTCTCCGGCGAGATCGAGAAGACGCAATGGCATCCTGATTACGTCGGCCGCGAATACCGCGGCTATGCCTCGGGCTCTCGCTTTCTCGCATCGCACGGCGGTGTGACAGACATGTGCATCCTCGGTGAGCCCACGGAGCAGAGGATCGTCCTCGGTCACTACGGCTCGATCTGGATGCGAATCTCGACGCGCGGTCCCTTCGTCCACACGGCCTTCAGCGCCGGCCGGCGAGACGAAACGTCGATCGTGAGGATGCGGGACGTTCTCGATGCCGTGGTCGCGTTCGCGCCCGAGTGGGAGGAACGAACGTCATATGGCGGCAAGCCCGGAATCGTGAACATCGGTGCGATCAACGGGGGGTTTGCCTGGCGCGTCTCGCGGACGCCTCACCGCACCGACCTCTTCGTCGATTTCCGTGTCCCGCCGACGATGCCCATGACAGAGGCACGTGCGGCTCTCGGCGATTTCGTGCGTGGACTCCGAGATCGGTTTCCCGACCACGGGATCGAATCGGAGATCTACGTAACGGCGCCCGGTTCCGAGATCGCCGCCGACCATCCACTGGTGCAGGCGATCGACGTGGCGCACGAGGAGGTCTTCGGCGCCAAACCAGAGCGCGATACGGTGCGGTGGTTTTCCGACGCCTCGGCGCTCATGCGCTACGGGATCCAGAGTGTCAACTACGGCACGTCGAGCGGACTTCCCGACGCTGAGCTCGGTGAGAACCTCGACATCGACGGGCTCGTCAGGATGGCCGATGTCTACGCGCGCGTGGCACAGCGCATCTGCGAGGTTGCGTGAAAAGCCTTGACGCCTATCTCCCGTCGTACGAGTTCGCAACACGACACGAGGTGGCGGTGGACGCGCCAAGTGATGTCGCGGATCGTGCGTTGCGCGAGGTGACCTTTCACGAGGTCCCCATCGTACGAGCGCTTCTCTTCGTGCGTGGGGAGGGCGCTCATCGGCCGGAGGAGCGGGTGGTTGCGACCATGGTGCCGAGAGCCATAGTCGTCGATGACGTTCCTGGCGAAGGCATCGTGCTTTCCGCCACGGGTCAATTCTGGCGCGTGCGCGGGCGGGGCCCAGAGCCTCCTGCGACGGCGGTGGTCGAATTTCGTTCGGTACCGGGAAAGCTGTCGACCGAGACGCGCGTGCATGTTCCGGATCCTGTCTCCCGCCGCAGGTTCGAGCGCTACTGGCGCATCGTTCGCCCGTTCAGCGGACTCATCCGCGTGCTGGTCCTCCGAGCCGCCAAGCGGCGCGCAGAGGCTGCCGCATGAGCGTCCACGATCCCTACGTCCTTCCAGGAGGGTTGCCCCGGCCGGTCGATGACGGCGCCGCGGACCACCTCACCGGCGCGGAGCTGCCCGATCTCGTGCTCCCCTCGTCGCAGGGCGCTGTCAACGTGCGCGACTTCGGCGTCCTCTACGTCTATCCACGAACGGGCCGCCCGGACCGGCCGATGCTCCCGGGCTGGGACGACATCCCCGGCGCGCGAGGCTGTACCCCTCAGTCGTGCGCCTTTCGTGACCACAGCGCGGAACTAGCCGCACTTGGCGTAACCGTGGCAGGGCTGAGCGCCCAGAGCCTGGAGGATCAGGTCGAGTTCGCCGAGCGCACTCACATGCCCTTTCCGGTCATCAGCGACGAGTGGCTCGAGCTCGCTCGCGATCCGGGCTTGCCGACCTTCGACATTGAACGGCTGACCCTTTACAAGCGCCTCGCCCTGATCTTCGAGGGCGGGCGGATCGTCAAGGTCTTCTATCCGGTCTTTCCTCCGGACCGAAACGCCCAGGACGTGGTCGACTGGCTGGAGGCGAACCGCTGAAGCTCGTCACCTTCGACGACGGGAAGGTCGGCGAGCTCCGAGGCGACGCGATCGTCGAGCTGGACGTCCCCACGATGCGTGAGTACTTCGAGCGGGCCGAAGCTCCGCGGTCGACCGGCCTCGAGCACGCCCTCGAGGACGTCACGCTGCAAGCGCCGATCGTCCCGAAGAAGTTCTTCCATACAGCCGGCAACTTTCGCGAGCACGAGGAGGACTCCAAGCGAGTCGGCTGGTCACACGAGATCGCACCCTGGATCGTCTTTTTCCAGAACGTCGACGCGATCATCGGTCCCGACCAGCCGATCACCTATCCCGAACACTTGACCCAGGAGCTGGACTACGAGCTCGAGCTCGCGGTCGTGATCTCGAGGGCCGGCAAGTGGTTCGGTCCCGACGAGGCTGCGGACTACATCGGCGGTTATGTGATCTTCAACGACATCACGGCGCGCGACATCCAGCGACGTGAGATGCGGTCGGGTGTCTTCTCGTTCTGCAAGGCGATCGACACCTTCTGCCCACTCGGACCGTGGATCGTGACGCCCGACGAGATCGGCGACCCCCACGATCTGCGGATGGAGCTGCGCGTGAACGGCGAGAAGCGGCAGGAGTCGTACAGCGGGAACATGTCCGTGACGATCCCGGAGATCCTCGCGCACTACTCGGCGCTCGGTTACTCCGCGGGCGACGTCGTGTCGACCGGCACGGTCAGCGGTGTCGCCGGATTCAGCGAAGACGCCGCGTCGCTGTACCTGCGGCCCGGTGACGTGATCGAGGCCGAGATCGAGAAGATCGGTGTCCTGCGTAATCCGGTGATCTCCTGGCAGGAAGGCCACGGCGAACCGGCGCCGGCGCGAGTGCAGTGGTGAGCGTCGCCAAGGAAGCGCACCCCCACCCATTCAGGGAGGGGCCGATCACCCACCACCCATCTGCGAGCCACGCTACCGGTGCAAGCGTGACGCGTCTGAGAAAACTGTGGACCAAGCTGCCGACTTCGCGGTGAGCCGCCCGCTCGTCGGTGTCGGCGTCCTCGTGCGCCGGCACGACGATCTTCTGCTCGTACGGCGACATGGAGCTCACGGAACCGGAACCTGGTCACCGCCCGGCGGCTACCTCGACTTCGGCGAACACCCGGCCGACTGCGCCGTTCGCGAGGTTCGCGAGGAAACGCGGGTCGAAGTTGGGGAGCCACGTTTCGTGGGCTTAACCAATGATCTTTTCGAACCGGAGGCGATGCACTTCGTCACGCTCTGGTTCCAGGCGCCGTACACCGGTGGAGAAGCGGAGCTCGGGGCGCCCGAGGAAGCAGCGGAGGTACGGTGGTTTCCGGACGATCACCTGCCGACTCCTCTCTTCGCGCCGTTCCGGCGTTTCCTGGGCGGAGAGCTCCTCCACGCGTGACCTGGCCCCGGGACGAGACCAAGCTCGCGCGCGTCCGGGCGCTGATGGACGAGGCGGGCCTCGATGCACTCGTCGTCCGCGCACCCGACAACGTCCTCTACCTGACGAACTTCTGGGGCATGAAGGGCTACGACGCCGCAGTCTTTCCGCGTGAAGGCGAACCGGCACTGATCACGATCGAGGCCTCCGAGGCAGATGCTGCCGAGGCGGCGTGGACGGATCACGTCACACTGATCCGCGGATACGACCCGGCCGATGCTCGGCCGGTGATCGGCCGCACCTTGGACGCCGCGCAGGCGGCCGCCAGGGCGTACGGGCGGGTTGGGCTCGAGCTGTCGCTTGGCACCCAGGCGTCGGACCGCATGGTCGGCGAGCCGACGACGTTCACGCGGGCCTGGTTCGATGCATTCCCGGATGCGGTGGACGCTTCACCGCTTCTCGCGCAAGCTCGTTCGGTGAAGACGGACCAGGAGATCGAGCGCATGCGTCTGGCAAACGAGATCGCGGCCGCGGCCATGGAACACGTCGCCGCCGAGCTCAGGCCTGGGATGAAGGAGAGCGAGGCCGCGGCGCTGTGGCTCGGGTTCGTCCACGGCGAGGGGACGGGCTGGAAGGACAAGGTCGAGCTCGCGCTCGGCTTTTCGCTCGTGTGGTCCGGTCCTGGGATCCGAACCTTCACCGCGACGGGTCATCGCCCGGTCTCCGTACACGAGCCGACGCTGTTCGAGATCTGGGTGTGCGCGGACGGGTACTGGTGCGACCACACGAAGAACGTCTGCCCGGGGGAGCTCGACGCTCGCTACGACGAGCTGCTCGACGCGCTTCTCGCAATCTACGGCCGTGCGCTGGAGCACTGCCGCCCGGGTGCGAGCCTCGCGCAGCTCGACGTTCTGATCAGGGACGGCCTGACGGCGGCCGGCTACCCGGGGCAGCCGAGCCATCCGATCGCCCACGGCGTCGGTGCCCGGGCACACGAGCCGCCCTACGCGCACCAGGCCGGCGGTGGCGTGATCGAGGAAGGCATGGTGCTCGCGATCGAGCCGGGGGCCTACTGGGAGGGCGGTGGTGGCCTCCGCATCGAGGACAACTTCCTGATCACTGCCGGCGGCCCGGAGAAGCTGTCGTCCTATCCGGACGACTTCAGGTAACCATGACCTTCTGGACCGGACGACTGAACGAGCCGTACGCCTTCGATGCGCAGGTCGGTTTCTACGACACGACTCTGCGCGACGGCGAGCAGACCGTCGGCGTCGTTCTCAGCCCCGAGGACAAGGTCGAGCTTGCGCGTGGGCTCGACGACCTCGGGATCGAGCGGATCGAAGCGGGCTTTCCACGGGTGTCGGACGATGACTGGCGCGCGGTCGAGCTGATCCGCGACGCGGGCTTGAAGGCAGAGGTGTGGGGGTTCTCACGCGCCGTCGAAGCAGACGTCAAGGCCCTGGTCGAGCTCGGCGTCGAGGCAAGCGTGATCGAGTCGCCGATCTCCGACCTCAAGCTCGAGGCGCTGGGAGTCGACCGCGAGGCGATGCTCGAGCGGATCGTCTACGCCGTCACATTTGCCGTCGAGCAGGGCATCACCGTTGCGTTCTTCGGCGTCGACGGCTCGCGTGCCGACCCGGGCTACTTCGAGACCGTCTACAAGACCGCGGTCGAAGCGGGCGCGCAGGAGGTCGTGGTCGTCGACACGATCGGCATCGCGAGTCCAGAAGCCGTTGGAGATCTCGTGGGTCGCACCAAGGAGTGGCTTGGTCCGGGCGTCCCCGTGCACTTTCACGGCCACAACGATTTCGGTCTCGCGACGGCCGCCGCGCTCGCCGCGGTGCGCGCCGGTGCGAGGTGGGTTCAGGGCACGATCAACGGCATGGGGGAGAGAGCGGGCAACGCGAACCTCCCGGAGATTGCGCTGGCCTTGCGCGGGCTCTACGGAATCGAGACGAAGCTGCGGCTCGACAGGGTGCGCGGCTTCTCGGAGCGGTTACGTGAGCTGTCGGGCTACGACCTCGAGCCGTTCAAGCCCCTCGTCGGAGACAACCTGTTCCGGCGCGAGTCGGGCGCAGTCGCGAGCCAGTTTCACGATCCGCCGGCCATCGAGCCGTACTCCTCGGATCTCGTCGCTGCGCGACGCGGCATCGTCCTCGGCAAGAAGAGCGGAATCGACTCGATTCGCATCAAGGCGAAGGAGCTTGGCCTCGAGCTTTCCGACGAGTCGCAGCGCGAGCTACTCGCCCATGTCAAGGCTCTGGGAGCGGAGAAGCGCGGCCTCGTGACCGACGACGAATTCCGCGAGCTCGCGCATGGGCGTGGCTGATCACGACGCGATCATCGTCGGTAGCGGCATCAACTCGCTCGCCTGCGCTGCGTTCCTCGCGCGGGCAGGCTGGAACGTCGCCGTCCTCGAGCGCGAGCGGGCGCTGGGCGGCGCCGTCCGCACCGAAGAGCTGACCGAGCCCGGCTTTTGGCACGACGTCTTCAGTGCGTGGCACCCGCTCTGGGTCGGCGGCCCCGCCCACGCCGAGCTCGGCACCGAGCTCGGCGAGCGCGGTCTCGAATACCTCAACACCGTGCATCCGACCGGCACGCTCTTTCCCGACGGTGAGAGCGCGTTCCTCACCACGAGCACCGAGGGAAACGCCACCGAGCTCGAACGTCACGCGTCGGGCGACGGCGACGCGTGGCGTACAACGATCGAGAGCGTCGGCTCGCAGGCCGAGCTCGTCTTCGGCGTGCTCGGAACCGAGCTGTGGTCACCCGCCGGCTTGAACCTCGGCGTGAGGGCCTTCAGGCGGCTCGGGCGCCGCGGGCTTGCGGAGTTCGGAGCCGAGGTCGTCCAGAGCAGCCGCGACTGGCTCACCAGCACCTTTCGCTCCGACCGGGCGCACGGATTGCTTGCGCCGTGGGTCCTGCATACCGGGCTCGGGCCCGACGCGGCAGCCTCCGGATTCATGACCCGAGTGATCGCCTTCGCGATCGAAGCCGGCGGAATGCCGATTCCGCGCGGAGGAGGGGGGCGGCTCGTCGATGCCCTGAGGAAGCTGATCGAGGATCACGGCGGTGCCTGCGAAATCGATCGAGACGTCGAGCGGGTGCTCGTTTCGGGCGGGCGTGCGACGGGCGTTCGGCTCACCGGTGGAGAGACACGATCGGCCGGACGCGCAGTCATCTGCAACGTCACGCCGACTCAGCTCTACGGGAGACTGCTCGACGCAGGCGACGTCCCGCCGGACGTGGCCGAGGCGGGCAGAGCTTTTCGCTTCGGTCGCTCCGAGATGCAGATCCACTTTGCGCTCAGCGAGCCGGTCCGCTGGGAAGGCGACGACCGTCTGGGTAAGACCGCGATCGTTCATGTCACTCCGGGGCTCGACGGCGTGTCGCGCGCCGTCAACGAGGCGGAGCGCGGTCTGTTGCCGGCTGAGGCGACGATCGTGGTCGGCCAGCCGCTGAGGATGGACGAGAGCCGGGCGCCGGAAGGGAAGGGCCTGCTCTGGATCCAACTGCAGGAGCTTCCCTGGCAGGTGAGAGGTGATGCGGCAGGCGAGATCGACCCGGGCAACGGCAACTGGACGGAATCGCTACGAGAGCGTTACGCGGACCGGATCCAGGCACGGCTTGCGAGCCACCTCCCGAACCTCGAGTCCTCGATCCTGCGCCGGGTCGTGCTCTCGCCCGCC
>JBKPTB010000063.1:0-6007 GCA_046735315.1 Actinomycetota bacterium | reverse complement strand
GTTTTCGCGCTTGGTCTACGCGTTTGCCAATACAGCCCGAACTGGCATGAGCGACCGGCCATACCGGTAGACGATGGCGAAGAGAAGGATCGCGGTTCCGGAGAGGACTCCAAGTGCCGCGACGGAGACGGCCATACTGACTGCCTGAGAGGCCCCGACGCCCGACGCAAGGAGAGCCGCGGCGCCCCCGCCTATTTGCGTCGTGGCGCCGGCCGGACCGATCGGCAGCGCGGCGGCTGCCGCACCGGCGCAAAGAAAGAGGAGTGCGAGTGGGAACGAGTAGCCGATCCCGAGCGCTCCCAGCATCAGGAAGAGCGCGGCTGCCCGGATGACCCAACAGATGGAAACGAGAACCCACGCTTGCGACGCCCGCGGCAGCGAGGTCGTGCGCGGGCTCAGCCAACGGCCGAGGCGGAATCGCAGTGTGCGCCTGCTTGTGGCCAGGCGAGGCAGCGCGACGATCAACACGGCGGCCGCGACACCGGCGCCCGCGACGACCGCGAGGCCGGCGCGCACCCCATTCCCCGATCCCGCAAACACGGCGGCAGCAAGGGCCAGCGGCGCGAGGGCGACACTGTCGATCAGGCCGAGCATGACCAGAGAAAGGCAGAGTGCGCGTACTCCGGCAGGACAGGGTCCGTAGCGCCGGACCACGGCGACCCGCATCGCATCGTCGAAACGGCCAGGCAGGACGAGCCCAATCAGAGCTGCGCCCCCGTTGCCGGCAGCGAGTGCGAGCGGCTTCGGCCGCTCCTCCGCCGTGAACAGTCGTCCCCACCCGTACGCCTTGAACGCCTGGGCGAGAAGCAGAAGCAGGCCTGCAGCCACGAGCAAAGCCGGGTGGCCGCCCGACAACGGCCATGAGGTCGTCGCAAAGTGACGAACCGCGAACGACGCCAGGACGATCATGACCGCACCCGAGCCCAGAGCGAGGGTCCACTGAGCGCGCCGCGAACGATGCAAGCGCACCAGCGCCGCGACCAGCAACCGATACCTGCTCTCGACCAGGATCGGCAGGGGCTGCGGAGCCTCGAGAAGCGTGGTCGTCATCCTCGACTTGCTGCAGGGACGCGACGCAAGCGAGCGGTTCTTCGCGTACGCGGCGCCTGGCGCTTGGGCGGCATTCCCTCGTTCTCCGCTCTGGTTTCGGAAACCCAATCGTCTGCTGGGTCGGCGGAGTCGACAGCGATGGCCGGACGACGCCTGGCGATCGGGCCCCTGGGCCAACTCGACCATTCCGCAAGCCGAGGTTGGGAGCTAGCAGCACGCCACTGGCCACAGTCCACACAAATCGTGCTGCCGATCGCCGCTTCGGGGGCGGGCCACCGGATCGAGGGAATACTCTCCGGCCCGTCAGGTGCCCAGACGACGTGCTCCGTATCGTGAGCGCAGCTCGAGCAATAGCGATGAAGCCCGCTCTTGGGTTGCGTCGTCGGCGCAACTCGCCCACGTCCGCGCCGCCTGCCCGGTGGCGCGAATGTCCTCGCGACAGCAGGCATTGCGCGTGGCCGCTCGAGCCCAACCATGAACAGGCCGGAATGGTCGAACAAGCCGACCGCTCTGCGTGTCGTGGTCAAGACGCTCACTGGTCGGCCCGTGCTCGACGAACGGCGCGGGTTCCTGGCTCGTCCAGCTCGGGTTCGACCGCGGATGAAGCCGTCTCTGTTGGGACGAGTCTCAGCCGGGCCGGCGTCGTCCGCCACTCGCGGCCTTGCCCGTACGCCGCATAGGCGGACCGCACTTCCGAGTCGTGTCGACTCCGCTCCGGAAAGTAACGGGCCGAAAACGCCTGCCAGTCAAGTGTTTCCGCAGCCTCAGCAGCGCTGAGATGCGGAGCCGTTGACAGTGCACCCGAGCTCTCCTTGCGCATGCACGGCCAACGCACATCGAACGGCCCATGCTTTCGTGACGCTTCCACCTACATCTCACCTCCCGCACGAAAGCGGGAGGACGCAGGAGCGTCACCGGGTTCGCCTAGCTACGCCACAGCTTAGCAGTCGTAGTGCAAAAAGGCCGTGGTCCACGGGAAAGCAAGATCACGTGTATGGTGGGTGAGCGCGCAGACCTAGCGCGGAAGCCGCCGAGGCTCCGAAGTTCCTCTTCGACTTGCGAAACCTGGCCTGAGCGCATCAGGAGAGCTCGACTCGAGTTCTCCAACCCTGAACAGAGAGAGTTAGGAGCAACGTATGTTTGCGACCGTAAGACGCTACGAAGGTATCGAGACAAGTCACAAGGACGAACTGAAGAAAAAGGTCGGCGAGAGTTTGGCGCCGCGCCTGAGCAAGCTGCCCGGCTTCAGTGGCTACTTCCTCATCGACACCGGAGAGGGCGTCATGAGCTCGATCGGCCTCTTCGACACGTCGACTCAGGCCAAGGAGTCGACTCGTGTCGCATCCGAGTGGGTGCGCGACGAGAAGCTCGAGAGGATCCTCAAGAATCCGCCCAAGGTGACGGACGGCGAGGTCATCGTCCACGAGACAAACGAAGCCATTCGGGCGTAAGCCCCGGCTCGACGCAGGGAGGGTCCGCGTCCGCGGGCCCTTTCATGCACGGGAGCACCTAATGAAGACCATCACCACGACCGCTCCCCGCCGCGAGGGCGACGCCTCCCTCGACGCGACCCTCAATCCAGTGGAGCTCAGCTCCAAGGAGATCGTCGCCTGGGGCATAGCCTTTCCCAGGCCCGCATCTGCCGCTTCTTCCAGTCGCTTGTTCACTTTCTGACATCAGAGGCGCAGCGTGTCCGAGTCCCGAACCATGGACGAGTGGTTGCGAGGCTTAACGGTGCTCAAGCTTAAAGGGCGTAGAATGTTCTGACTGGCCCTGTAATCAAGTTCCGGCCCGAGCCCGCAACCCACCGACGCGCGACGCGCGCGAGGCGAGGAGCTTCAAGGCGAACGGACTTTCGTTGCAGGGTCAGCCTCTTGGCTGACGCGGCGAGCGGCACGGCGCATGCGTCGATGCATTAATAGCTTGACGCGCGCGCGCGATTATCAGACATTGTGGATGCGCGCAAGCTTCGACTGACCTCGCGAGCAGCCGTGGCCTTCAGCGCGTTTGACCTATCTCTCGTAGGTCCGGGGGCCGACGGGACGTCTACCTTAGAGCCTCGAAATCGGCGTCGCTGAGCTCGATCTGAAGCGCCGCGAGGTTCTCCTTCAGGTGCTCGAGCGAGAGCGTGCCGGGGATTGGCAGTGTCGTCGGGGAGCGCCGCAGGAGCCACGCGAGCGCGATCTGCGACGGGGACGCGCCGTGGCGGTCGGCGATCTCGTAGAGCTGCCGGCTCCCGACACCGCGGAGCGGGAAGAACGGAACGAACACGATCCCTTGGCCGGCGCAGTAGTCGACGATGTCGTCGTGCTTGCGTTCCGCCAGGCTGTAGTTGTTCTGAACCGCGGCGATCGGCAAGATCTTGCCGGCTCGCTCGATCTGCTCGATGCCGACCTCAGAGAGGCCGACGTGCCGGATCTTGCCCCCGTCGTAGTACTCCTCGATGGCTCCCAGGCTGTCCTCGAGCGGAGTCTCGGGATCGACTCGGTGAAGGTAGTAGAGCGCGATCGTCTCCGTTCGGAGCCGCCGAAGGCTCTCTTCGATCTGAGCCCGAAGGACGTCGGGGCGACCGTTTCCGGCGCCCCAGCCGCCCTTGGTCGAGACAACGACACCGTCGCCGAGCGGCGACAGCGCGGCGCCGATGGTTTCTTCACTCTCGCCGCCCGTGTACGTATGTGCGCTGTCGATATGCCCGAGCCCGGCGGCGACGGCTTCCTTCGCGAACGCCACGTGCTCGCTCGTATTCGTGAGTCGATTGGTGCCGAGGCCGATTCGGGGCACCACCGTGTCACCCAACCTGATTTTCAGCGCGTCCATCCCGAACAGGATTGCGCAAACGTGCTTCGACCGCGCCGTCCAGCCGCCTCGCGCTGGCTGCGGATCGCTCTCGATACGGTTGGCTTCGTGGCGGAAGAGTGCGTGCTCGATCTTGCGGGGCGGGAGATCACGGTTACCAGCCCACACAAGGTCTTCTTCCCGGAACGGGGGGAGACGAAGCTCGATTTGGTGCGCTACTACCTCGCAGTAGCGGAGCCGCTGATGCGCGCTGCGGGCGACCGGCCAACCCTCATGCAGCGCTTTCCCCATGGCGCGGAGGGCAGTTCGTTCTTCCAGAAGCGCGTCCCTGAGACCGCGCCCGAATGGCTGAGGACCACGATCGTGAGCACGCCGAACGGAACAACGGCCCGTGCGCTCGTTCTCGCAGACATGGCCCACGTGGTTTGGGCCGTGAATCTGGCCTGCCTCGGTTTTCATCTCTGGCCGTACGTTCACCACCGCCCCGAGGTCGTCGACGAGTTGCGCCTCGATCTCGACCCGCAGCCGGGCGTCGAGTTCGACGAGGTACGGGCCGCGGCGGGAGAGCTCCGACGCCTGCTCGACGAGCTCGGGATTGCCGGCTATCCGAAGACGACCGGGAACCGCGGCCTTCACGTCTACGTCCGGCTCGAGCCGCACTGGGACTCCTACCAGGTGCGGGCCGCAGCGGTCGCGACGGCGCGCGAGCTCGAGCGGCGCCGCCCCGAGCTGATCACCTCGGCTTGGTGGAAAGAGGAGCGGGGTCGCCGCGTCTTCGTCGACTACAACCAGAACGCGCCTCACAAGACCGTCTTCGGCGCGTGGTCGGTGCGCGCCCGCCCCGGCGGTCAGGTGTCGGCGCCGCTGACCTGGGACGAGATCGACACGGTTCACCCTGACGAGCTTACGATCGCAACCGTGCCCGACCGACTGTCGGCGCAAGGTGATCCATGGGGAGGATTGAACGAGCAGCCGCAATCACTTGAGCCGCTGCTCGAACTTCATGAGCAAGATCGGGCCTCCGGTCTGATGGACGCGCCATGGCCGCCCGTCTATCCGAAGCAGCCGGACGAGCCGCCGCGAGTCGCGCCCAGCCGGGCTCGCAAAGATCCCCGGTGAAACCCTCCTTCGAAGGGTTGTTGTAGTGAGCTGGGAGATCAGTGCCAATCTCGGCCGGCACGAGCGCCCGGGCGTCGACGCCAGAGGCTGGCTCTGGTCGATCACACGTGGTGACCAGGCTGTGGAAGTGGTGATCGAGATAAGCGGAACAGCCTTGTCCAGTGACCCCCTCCGTCTTCCCGAAGACACGAAGCAAGCGCTCGAGACCGACGGACGGACCGAGCTCCTCAAGGTTCTCGACCGAGACGATCCGCCTCGTGTCATTCAATGTGGTCCGACGGGCTGTTCGTATCCCTCCCCGGCGGATGTGCGCGGAAAGGGTGGAGACGATTAGCCGAACGTGAACACGTAGGCCTCGACGCCCGGGGCAAGGAACGTGATCTCGAAGGTGCGATCGGTGATCGATCCACGCTCGCGAACCAGCTGGTACAGCCGCTGTTGGGACACCGTTCCCCGACCCTGTTCGTCGATGTCGAGGCCGTGCGCCTCGCCGGGGGGTTCTCCATCGACCAGCACACGGAAGGGCACGGGCGTACCTCGCTCCGGCGGCCCCAGAACGAGATGGACGTCGCGGGCGTGGAAGCGGAACGCGATCTGTCCGTCGGCTCGGTTCAGCACGCTTGCGCCTCTCTCGATCGTCCAGTCCCCGGACAGAGCCCAGTGGTTGAGCCTCAACGCATCCGGCGCGTCGTAGGTGCGCTGCTCGTCGAACGCTGCACCACCGGGAGACGCAAAGTTCTGAGCCTGGTCGTAGCCGAGGTACGTCTCCGGCGAGCCCAGGGTCGTCCAGTCGGCTTGAGCCTCGAACCCATCGGGAGTGACAGCGACCAGGTCGTCGTCGACGCTCTCCACTCCGGCCTCGCGGAGCAATTGCTGAATGACCCGTTCGCACTCTTCGTATTGACCCTCGCCGAATTGGTGATGCCGGATTCGTCCTTCCGCGTCGGCGACGTACACGGCGGGCCAGTAATGGTTGCTGAAAGCACGCCAGACCTCGTAGTCGCTGTCGAGCGCGATCGGATACTCGACCCTCATCTCCTTC
>JBKPTB010000062.1:0-5475 GCA_046735315.1 Actinomycetota bacterium | reverse complement strand
GATTCGGCCGGCTTTCTCGAGCTGCTGGTCGAACGCCTCAATTCACTCGGGTGAGCGCTTTTCCATCTTTCAAGCATTCCCAGAAAGCGGGCTGCTTCGTATCAACACTGCGCCAGATTAAAGACGTGCCCTTCCTTGGCCGAAATCCGACTGGTAATGCCATCAAGTGGAGAGTTGCGGCTGCGGACGTTGATCCTGGCGCTGGTTGCGCTTGGCGGAGTCTGGATCGGTGTGTTCATCCAGCGAAGCCACCCGTCACCGCCGACGGCGGTCGTCTTCGCGGCTGGACCACAGCGCGCGGATGTGCCGGCCCCAAAGGTCGTCCGGGTCCCCGGGCTCAGCCGACCGGCAGCGGTACGACCTATGCCGAACGCCACTCCAAGGGTGCGCCCGTTCACGCGCGTGCCGACGAGGCAGACACCGGACGTCCGGATGCACTCGTACCCGGCCGCCCGAAAGCCCGCGTCCAGGCTCGGGCCGCCGAAGACTGAGACCGTTCCCGAGGACAACCGGTCCGCCGCGGAATCGCCGCCGCCTCCTCTGGAGCCGCTCGCAATCAGCAACGTGCAGGTTCAGGACGTCACCTCCTCGGGCGCACGCATCACCTGGGAGACGAACGTTCCGGCCCAGGCGCAGACTGCTTTCGGCCTCGACTCGCCCACGGTCTGGGCGCCGCCGAGCGGCGAGAGCCTGATCGAGCATCAGAGCGTCGTGTCCGGTCTCGAGTTCTCGACGACGTACCAGGTGTACCTCCACGCGGTGGACGAGTGGAACCGTGCCCAAACCGCCACCGCGACGCTGACGACTCAGCCCATGCCCGACGACAGCACCGCGACCACGAGCGCGGGGCACATCGTCGTCGACGACCGGCCCTTCTTCGGAACGGCCGTGTGGGCTCAGTGCTCCGACGGATTGGCCAGCAACCTCGCCGACGGCATCAACCTCTTCATGGGCGACGGCTGCAGCAAGAACGACCTCGGTCTGCCGGCACGACTCGGCGGGCGCGCCTACTCCGTGGTGAACGCCGACGACGCGGCTGCGGACGGGCGCGGCCTGATCGGGTGGTACTACCCGGACGAGTGGGACGCCTTCCTGGAGAGCACGGTTACGCGCCAGGACCTCGCGAAGAGCATCCCCGCGCCGCGCAGCGGACGCATCAGCTTCCTCACCCTCACGAACCACTTCTACAGTCACGCGAATCCTCTGCCCGAGGGGAAAGGCATGTATCCGCTCCTGATGTCGATCCCCGACGTGGTCGGGTTCGACCTGTATCCGCTACAGGTGTGGTGCCGCCCGGCATTCGCCGACGTGATGGACTCGCAGCAGGAGCTCGGCTCGGCCTCGGGTGGGAAGCCGACCTTCCAGTGGATCGAGGTCGCGCCGATGGAGCACCAGTGCCGGAACGAGTCGTCGCTCGACCCGACACCCGACACAGTGCGGGCGGAGACGTGGCTCGCAGTGGCCGGTGGAGCCTCGGCGGTCGGCTACTTCCCGAACCGGTGGTCGACGACGATCGGCACCGCAATCGCACAGACGAACCAGGAGCTCAAAGCGCTCGCTCCCGCGTTGCTCGCTCCCACGACCAGCGTCAGCTCCGATGCCCCGGCGGTCCGGGTCTCGGCGCGGACGCTGAACGGTGCGACCTACGTGATCGCGGTCAACACGGCGAGCAGCACGGTCCAGGCGAAGGTCTCCGTGCCGGGCATCGGCGGGCGCTCGCCGGTGGTAGTCGGCGGAGGAACCGTCATCGGGGCGGACGATCAGGGCTTCTCCGACTTCCTCGGACCTCTCGCGGCGAGGGTTTACATCATTCCCCCTGCAGGTTGGTCGTAGGAGCCAGTCCGCCGGCGGCGAATTCGCGCTGTGATGGCGCGCCGTCGGAAACAACGCACGCTCAAGCCACGCCTGCCCGCACGCGTCCGCACGAAGCGGCGGAAGACGAAGCACAAGAGCGAGCAAACGCATGAGCTAATCGGGCTCGGGCTCGTCGCGCTCGGCATCTTCCTCGCCTCGATCCTCTACCTGAGCTGGGGCGGGGGGATGGTCGGAGAGTGGATCGCCTTCGCCTTCACGGGCGCGATCGGCGCCGCCGCGTACGTGGCACCCGTTGCGCTGACCGCGGTCGGTGCGCTGATGGTCGCGCGGAGCGCTCTCATCGACGTGCGGCCCTTCCGGACGGGCCTGGTGGTCACGAGCTTCGGTCTCCTCGCGGCGCTCGGCTCGAGCCACGGCGGGGCGATCGGCAGCGGTCTGCAGGATCTGTTCGGGCTGCTCGTCGGTGCGACCGGGACGACCATCATCGGCGTCCTCGCGCTCCTCATCGGCACGCTTCTGCTGTCCGGAGCGTCCGCGGGGGCACTCGTGCGCCGGTCCGGCCACGCGGTCCGCAGGGCGCACACGAAGGCGCGCCGCGCGCGGCCGATCGTCGAGACCGAGCCAGCGCCTGTGATCCCCCTCCGGGTACCCGAGGCTCCCGTCGACGCAGTGAGCGACTTTCCCGACGTGGTCGGCGAGACGCAGCCACGGCTGCTGATCGAACCGGTGTCCACCGAGGATCCCGACCAGCCGAGCCTGTTCGACGTTGGCGCGGTGGCGGAACACGAGGACTACCAGCTGCCCGACCGCAACATCCTCCACCGCTCGTCGGCGACGAACGAGGTCTCGGGCGACGTCGCGCAGCGCACGGCGACAGCGCTCGTGCAGACACTCGCGCACTTCGGCATCGAGGCGACGATCAGCGGCCAGATCTCCGGCCCCCGGGTCACCCGTTACGAGCTCCAGCTGGCCCCGGGGACGAAGGTCTCGAAGGTGGCGGCGCTGAAGGACGATCTCTCGTACGCGCTCGCGACGACCGAGATCCGCATCCTGGCGCCGATTCCCGGCAAGCAGGCGGTCGGCGTCGAGCTCCCGAACCTCTCGCCCAACCTCGTCACGCTGGGCGACATCTTCGACGACCTGCCGGCGACGGCGAGCCCGCTCGCCGTCTGGCTCGGCAAGGACATCTCCGGAACGGCCGTGTGGACCGACCTCGCGCGCATGCCGCACCTCCTCATCGCCGGCACGACTGGCTCGGGAAAGTCGGGCTGCATCAACACACTCTTGACGTCGGTGTTGCTGCGCTCGACGCCGGACGAAGTACGGATGATCCTCATCGACCCCAAGCGGATCGAGCTCGGGTTCTACGAGTCGATCCCGCATCTGCTGACGCCCGTGGTGTCGAGCCCGAAGCAGGCGTCGGCCGCGCTGACGAACGTCGTCGCCGAGATGGAACGCCGTTACGAGAAGCTGTCGACCGTCCGGGCACGCAACCTCGCGGAAGCGAACCGGACGATGCGCCAGCGCGGCGAGCAGCCGTTGCCGTATCTCCTCGTCGTGATCGATGAGCTCGCTGACCTGATGATGATCTCGCCCCAGGAAGTGGAAGACGCCGTGATTCGCCTCGCCCAGAAGTCACGTGCGGTCGGCATCCACCTCGTGCTCGCGACGCAGCGTCCATCCGTCGACGTGATCACGGGGATGATCAAGGCGAACGTCCCGTCGCGGATCGCCTTCGCCGTCTCGTCGCAGACGGACTCGCGGGTCATCCTCGACCAGGCCGGCGCCGAGAGTCTCCTCGGCCAGGGCGACATGCTCTTCAAGCCGCTCGGGACCTCGCGCCTGCAGCGCGTTCAAGGCGCGTACGTCTCGGAGGAGGAGATCGCCCTCGTGGTCGACCAGTGCCGCCACCAGCGCGAGCAGGAGCTCGACGAGTCGCTGCTCGAGTTACCGGAGGTGTTCGCGGAGGACGTCGACGCGGAGGACGGAGAGTTCGATCCGGACGAGGACCCGCTCCTCGAGAAGGCGATCGAGATCGTCGTGCAGACGCAGACCGCCTCCGTGTCGCTCATCCAGCGCCGCCTCCGGGTTGGCTACACGCGCGCGGGACGGCTGATCGACATGCTCGAGCGACGTGGGATCATCTCGGGCTACGAGGGCTCGAAGCCTCGACGCGTGCTCGTCGGCGAGGGCGAGCAGGTCGCCTCGGGGCACTAGCCGCGCGCGAGGCGGAGACCCTCGAGCCCCCAGATGACGAAGGCACCCGTACGCCGCGGCTCCTCCACGAGCTCGAAGTCCGGCCAGTAGCGTCGGAGCGCCCCCAGGCTCGCCTCCAGCTCGACGCGGGCGAGCGACGCGCCGATGCAGACGTGAATGCCGCCGCCGAACCCGATGTGCTGCGCGGCGTTCGGCCGGCCGACGTCGAAGTCCTCAGGCTGCTCGAAGACGCGCGGGTCGCGGTTGGCAGCGCCGAAGAGGAGAGCGACTTTCCCGCCGAGCGGAATCGGGACGTCGCCGATGGCGAACTCCTCGGCGAGCACCCAGCGCTCGAACAGCTGTAGGGGCGGATCGAAGCGGATCATCTCCTCGACCGCCGTCTGCGCCGGGACCTCGCCGGAGACGACGCGTCGCCACTGGTCGGGATGACGGGCGAAGGCCAGGGTGCCGTTGCCGAGCGTGTTCACGGTCGCCTCGTGGCCTGCGTTCAAGAGAACGATCACGGTGCTGACGATCTCGTCCTCCGAGAGGCGCGCACCGTCGACCTCTGCCTCCACGAGTGCCGTCACCATGTCGTCGCGGGGTTTCACTCGGCGTTCGCGGATCAGCTCGCGGACGTAATCCTGGAACTCGGCTGCGGCCCGGTTGGCTGCGGTCGCCGCCTCGAGCGGAACGTCGAACTCGTACATCTTCACCATGCGGTGCGACCAGTCGAGCAAGTCGCGGTGCCGGTCGAGCGGGACGCCGAGCATGCGGCAGATCACGGCGATCGAGTACGGCTGCGCGTAGTCGTACAGCAGTTCCATGTCGCCTGCCTCGGCCAGCGGCTCGAGCAGCTCCGCGGCGAGCTCGTGAGCAGGCTCCCGAAGGGATTCGACGCTCCGCGGCGTGAACGCGGCGGCCACCAGCTTCCGCAGGCGCGTGTGGTCGGGCGGCTCGAGCCAGAGCAGGCTCCAGCGCTCGGAGTCCCAGAACGCCTGCCAGCGCGGGTCGAGCGGAGGTACCCCGATCTCCTGCGGCGACAGCAGGTGGCGGAAATTACGACCGAGCCGCTTGTCGCGGAGACAGCTCCGGACGTCCTCGTGGCGGGTGACGAACCAGCGCGCACGGTCGGCGTCGTAGAAGACGCGTGCGCTCTCGCGAACGCGATTGAGCTCGGGATAGGGATCGCGCAGGAATCCGGGAGCCCCCGGATCGAAGTCGAGCGTCTCCGTTAGCTCCATGTAAAGAAGGTAGCGCGTACCGGTTGTGCGCCTAACCCGGGCTCGGCCCGACACGTCTCATCTCTCAGAACGGGTCCCAGGGGAGTAGTGTTACCGCGCCCAGGCGGGCTGTTGACAAACGCAGGAGGAGGGTTTTCTTGAGTACGAAACGACTTACGGCAGGCGTGCTTGCCGCGCTCATAATGGCGGCGGTGCTCGCGGCCCTGCTGCCGGCCGGGGG
>JBKPTB010000061.1:0-28908 GCA_046735315.1 Actinomycetota bacterium | reverse complement strand
GCTTCGACAGCACCTGCGCTTCGATCGCAGCAGCCATCAGATCGTGTCGGCGAACCGCGGCTCGTTCGTCCTGAAGACGGCGAGGCCGGCCGTGAACAGCAGTAGGGCGACGCCGACGCTGACCGCCATCTGTCCCCAGTTCGGCGCTGTTTCGCCGAGGATCGCCCACCGCCAACCTGCGATCGCGCCTGACATCGGGTTGAACGAGAACACCCACTGCCACTTCTCGGGGATCTGGCTGAACGCGTACATCACGCCCGACACGAGCGGCAGCACCTGCAAGAAGACCGGGATCATGTAGGGGACGTCGCGCCACCTCGCGGCGAACGTCGACAGCAAGAAGCCGATCCCGAGGGCGGTGAGGACGGCAAGCCCGATGAACGCGGGCGCAAGGAGAACCTCGATCCCGTTGGGCCACGTGCTGTAAACCGCCATCAGCGCGACCAGCACGACGAGCCCGCACACCAGGTCGACGAGCGGGACCATGACGGCCGCCATCGGCAGCAGGACGCGGGGGAAGTAGACCTTCGTGACGAGCGCCAGGTTGATGACGAGGCTCGTGCTCGCGAGCGTCAGCGCCGACGCGAAGTACTGCATCGGGACGACGCCGGCAGCGGTGAGCGCCGGGTAGGGCGTGTTGCCGTGCGGGAACTTCGCGAACTTGCCGAACACGATCGCGTAGACGACCGTCGTGAGGCCCGGGACCAGGATCGCCCAGGTGACACCCAAGAACGTCTGCTTGTAGCGGACGACGACGTCTCGCCAGACGAGCCTGAACATGAGCTCGCGGTAGTGCCAGAGCTCGCGTAGGTCCAGATGAGGCCAGCGGCTGGCCGGCCGGATGACGACCACACGGCGGTCCGGATCGAGGTGGGCCTCGTCGTATCGAGGCTCGTCCGCAAGGCGCTCCCGCGGCGGTTCGAGCTGCGTCTGGCTCATCGGGGCGATGCTAGATGAGCCTGCCGTCGGCGCGTACGATCGTTGCATGCGCCTCCATCGCCCGGGAGTCCGAACGCGCCTGCGAGCAGGCGTGCGACGCCTGCACGAGACGCCGCACTGGCTCAGCCTGCGCCGGCTCGGCAAGCGGCACCCGCCCGAGTACCGCGACTACCTCTCGACCCAGCTCAAGCGGACGCTTTCGAAGCGCGAGAACGATCCGGGAATCGGGGCCGTAACGCTCATCAACCGCGTGGCGGAGGCGGGGCCTTCGGGTGGAGCGGTGCTCTGCGTCGGCTGCCGGAACGGCCTCGAGCTCGACCGGTTCCGCGCCCGCGGCTTCGGCGAGGTCGTCGGGATCGACGTGTTCTCCGAGCGCCCGGACATCCTCGTGATGGACATGCACGAGATGTCGTTCCCTCCGGATTCCTTCGATGTCGTCTACGCGTCGCACTCGCTGGAGCACTCCTACGACGTCGGGCGCGTCGCGCGAGAGATCGCGCGCGTGGGCCGGGACGGGGCGATCGTCGGCGTCGAAGTGCCGGTGCGCGCGCAGGCGAGTGCGGCTGACCGCGTCGTCTTCTCCGGGATCGACGAGCTGCGCGGCGTCTTCGGTGACGGCATCGCCCAGGAGTTGCTCGCAGAGGAACAGCCGCCGCGCGGTGCGACCAACGAGCAAGGGACCGACGTCGCGCGACTCGTCTTCCGGCTGCGCAAGGAGCCGTAATGCCGACCGTGTTCTTCGCGTTCCGGGATGCGCCGGATCGCCGTGCTGCGCTGCGAGATCGCGGGTCGCTCGACCGGTACCGGCTCTTCGGGCTCGACGAGGTCCGCGCGCACGGCGCCGACGTGCGGCACAACCTCGAGCGTGACGCGCCGCCCGTATGGGCGCGTGTTGTGGGAGACGTCCTCAACCGCATGCTGCGTGCCGCAGGCGGCTACGGCGGCGACTTCGCCTCGGCGGTTGCGTCGCTGCGCACGGCGAACAGGGCGGACGTGGTCTTCGCGACGGCGGATTCCCTCGCCCTCCCGTTGCTGCTACTGAAGCATGCCGGCCTGCTGCGGGCGCCGGTCGTCTACACGCCCATCGGGCTGCCGGAACGGCTCGTGCAGGTTCGGCGCCGCGGCCTGTACTCGCGTGCGCTGCGCCGTGCGCACGTGATCGCCACCTACTCCGAGGCAGAGGCGCGGTTCCTGCGCGAGTGGATCGGCCCCGGCGGCAATATCGTCTTCCTGCCGTTCGGCGTCGACGTGGACGCGTTCAGCCCGCGCTCGGGGCACGGGCCGGTGGACGACGTGGTCTCGATCGGAGCCGATCCGCAGCGCGACTTTCCGCTCCTGAAGGAGATCGCGGAGCGCAACCCGAGCGTGAGCTTCCGCATCGTCAGCACGCCGGAGCACATCCGGGCATTGGGCCCGCTTCCCGACAACGTCGCCGACGAGAGCGGTTTGACGCTCGAGCAGGTGCGCGACCGTCTGGCGGGTGCGCGCGTCGTCGCGCTGCCCGTGCGCCGCAACAGCTACTCGGGCGCCACGACGGTCCTGCTGCAGTCGATGGCGCTGGCAAAGCCCGTCATCGTCTCGCGCACCGACGCGATCGAGCGGGGCTACGCGCTTCGGGACGGCATCAATTGCCGCCTGGTCGAGCCCGGCAACGCAGACGCCTTCGAGCGTGCTTTGTTCGCAGTGTTGCGCAATCCGGGCACTCTCGGCGAGCGGGCGCGCGAGACGGTCGCGCGCGAGTTCACCTGGCAGCGCTACACAGACACCCTGTGGGACATGCTGTCGTCGGCATGGGCGCGAGACGGCTCCTGAGGCGGCTGGCGCGGCGCGTCCGGACCGAGCGCGACTTCCGCGCGTCGCGGACGGGCCGGGCCGACGTCGCCGTCTTCCACGACTTCCACGCGCCGCCGTACGGAGGCGGCAACCAGTTCCTGCTCGCTCTCGTCGGCGAGCTCGAGCGGCGCGGGCTAGCCGTCGAGGCCAACCGTGTCTCCGCGGGGACGGCTGCCTGCCTCTACAACTCGTTCAACTTCGACTTCGACCGGCTGCGCCGCTTCGTCCGCGCGGATGTGCGGATGGTGCACCGCGTCGACGGCCCGGTGGGGGTCTACCGAGGGTTCGATGACGGCACCGACCGGCGGATCGCCGCGATCAACTCGGTCGCCGACGTCACGGTCCTGCAGTCGGAGTTCAGCCGTGCGAAGCACGAAGAGCTGGGCATCGCGCTGCGCAACCCGATCGTCGTGCGGAACACCGTCGACCCGGCGATCTTCCATCCGCCGGCAGAGCAATGTGACTCGCACGAGCGCCTGCGCGTGATCGCGACGAGCTGGTCATCGAATCCGCGCAAGGGCGGCGACCTCCTCGCGTGGCTCGACCGCAACCTCGACGCCGCCTGCTTCGAGGTGACGTTCGCCGGCAACACGGAGCTCGAGTTCGAGCACATCCGCGTCTTCCCGCCGCTGCCGTCGCACGAGCTTGCGGAGCTCCTGCGCACGCAGGACGTCTACCTCGCCACGAGTCGCGACGACCCGTGCTCGAACGCGCTGCTGGAAGGCCTCGCCTGTGGCCTGCCGGCCGCGTTTCTTCGCTCCGGCGGCCATCCCGAGCTCGTCGGCGACGGCGGTGTCGGCTTCGACGATGCGGAAGAGCTTCCCGCCGTGCTGACACAGCTCCGCGGCGAGCTCGCGGCGCGGCGCGCACAAATTGGCGTGCCCGCGTTGCACGAGGTCGCCGATAGTTACCTCGAGGCCCTGACGGCGTGACGCGTCTCTATGTCGTCGGCGACGGGTTAGGCTGGTCGATCGACGACGACCGCGCGCGACTGGTCGCAACGGCACGGCGCCTCGGTTATCCCGTCGGCTCGAACGCGACGCTGCGCCTCAGGCGTCGGCAAGCAGTGTTCCAGCACAACCACTTCAACGCGCTGCAGCCGCGATGGCTCGAGTCGTCGCATCGTCTTGGACTCAGCTACTTCCATGGGCGCCCGGGGACTGCGGGATACCCCGAGTTCGATCGCGCCTACGACGCGCTGCGGTCGAGCGCAGGCCGGATCGACCGCGTGCAGGTGACGCACGGCGAGATGCAGGAGCTCGTCGTCGCCGCGGGCGTTCCGCCCGAGAAGGTGTTCACGATCCCGATCGGCATCGACCTCGAGCACTTCCCGCCAGCTGCCGAGCGGGCGGGTAGCGGCTTCGTCGTCGGCTCGTTCGTGAAGGACGGCGTCGGCATGGACGACGGGCTCGAGCCGAAGCTGCTGAAGGGCCCGGATGTCTTCGTGGCGGTGGTCGAGCGCCTGCGCGGGTCGATCCCCGAGCTCTCCGTGCTCCTGACAGGGCCCGCGCGCGGGTACGTACGAGGTGAGCTCGACCGGCTCGGCGTGCTCTATCGGCACCTCGTCGTGCATTCGCGCGAGGAACTAGCCCGCGCGTATCACGACGTGGACGTCTGCCTCGTCACCTCGCGGCAGGAGGGCGGGCCGAAGGCGGTGCTGGAGGCGATGGCGACGGGCGTCCCGCTCGTGTCGACGCGCGTCGGACAGGCGACGGAGCTCGTCGTCGATGGCGACAACGGCCTGCTTGCGGACGTCGACGACGTGGACGCCCTCGCGGCGGCTGTGCAGCGCGTCCACGACGACGACGCGCTGCGCCGCCGGCTGCGGCCGGCCGGGCGCGCGACGGCGGAGGCGCATGCGGAGGAGCGCCTCGATCCGCTCTGGCGGGACCTCCTCGACGGATTCGTCGATGGCTCGGATTGACCGCTATCTCCGCGCCGGCGTGCGCTGGCTTCGTCTGCTCGCTCGGATCCGGACACCGACCGGCGTCCACGTCTTCTACGGACACGACCGCGTGCCCGAGCAAGGCGACCAGGTCGCGGGTGGCACCGGAAAGTTCCAGCGGCTCGCGTCGCGGTTTCCGAACCGGCCAACGGCCTTCTCGCTTCTCTACTTGGGCTCGACCTGGCTGCCACGCGACCTCGGCCCGCTGCTCGGATACGCCCGTCGCCGGCGCATCGCCGTCGTGGTGAACCAGAGCGGCGTCGCCTATCCCGGCTGGGCCGGCGACGAGACCGAACGGATCAACGAGCCCTTCCGGCGAGCACTCCAGGCGGCCGATCACGTGCTCTACCAGAGCGAGTTCTGCAAGCGCTCGGCGGACGAGTTCCTCGGCGAGCCGCGAGGATCGTGGGAGGTCCTCCACAACGCCGTCGACGTCCACCACTTCACCCCGAACGGCGCGCCCCGCACGGACCAGCCGGTACTGCTGCTCGGCGGCGACCAGACCCAGGCGTACCGGCTGGAGGTCGCGCTGCGGACGCTGGCACACCTTCCCGACGCGAAGCTGATCGTGACGGGCCGGCTCGTGTTCGACCCGCAGGCGCTGATCCGCGAACTCGGGCTCGTCGAGCGGGTCGAGCTCGTCGGCCGCTACGCGCAACGAGACGCGCCGGCGCTCTACCGGAGCGCCCACCTGCTGCTGCACACGAAGGTCAACGACCCGTGCCCCACCCTGGTCGTCGAGGCGATGGCCTGCGGGCTGCCGGTCGTCTACGCGGCGAGCGGCGGAACAGTCGAGCTCGTCGGCGACGACGCCGGTGTCGGCGTGGTGCATCCAGACGGATGGGAGCACGACGTGCCGCCGGATCCCGCCGATCTCGCCGCGGCGGTGAACGCGGTGCTCGAGCGCCGCGCCGAATACGCCGCAGCCGCGCGGCGCCGGGCGGTCGAGCGGTTCGCGCTCGAACCCTGGCTCGATCGCCACGCCGAGCTGTTCACCCAGCTCGTTGTGGGCGTTGCCCCTCGAAGACGATCGTCTCGAACTCGTTGAACTCGGGCGCTTCGGCGAGATGCTGCTCCAGCTCGCCGACCGATTGCTCCACGACGTCAACGAAGCCGGCTTCGGCCAGCGCATGGCGAAGCGTCTGCGGGTCGTAGATGAACCGGTGTCCCCAGGAACGAAAGAAGTTGTTCACGACGGCGCCCGGCAAGGGCGCTCTCAGCTCAGGCTCGAGTGTCGCCGCTGCCCAATGCACGTAGCGCTCCTGGACGGCACCACCGTCGTAGAGTCGAGCGAGCCGCTCGAGCGAGGGCGTCGCGATCCGGATCCTTCCGCCGGGACGAAGCACTCGGAAGCACTCACGCAGGCAACGCTGCCCCTCGGTGTAGGACAGGTGCTCGAGCATGTGCTCGGAGTAGACGAGGTCGAACGACGTATCGGGAAGCGGGAACGGCTCACGGACGTCCAGGTAGACGAGCTCGCCAGGCCGCCCGTAGTCGTGCAGGTCCGTGTTGAGCCACCCCACGAGCGGGTGCTCGCCGGCGCCGAGCTGCAGCTTTGGTTCCCGGTGCTCCGCGAGATACCGGCCGATCTGGCGCCGACGGCGGGCGATGCCGACCGCGACTTTCAGCCGCCGTCTCATCGGCGATAGCCCTGCAGGCGTCCGCGCAGGGTCGCCAGGTGAAATCGCGCTCGCCGCGGGTGCAGGATGGCACCACCCGCAGGGCGTAGCAGCATCCGCGCGACCGTCGAAGGCGGATAGCCGTGCTTGCGCAGGATGTAGCCGATGCTCGCCCCGTCGCGGGCGCCGACGAATGCGAGGTCGGCGTCCTTCCTCGGATGATCGACGACGATGGCCGGGTCGAACTCGATGCGCGCACCTGTGTCGAGTGCGCGCACGAGATAGTCCATCTCCTCGCCGGACGACGAAGGCAGGCCGAGTTGTTCGTCGAATGGACCAACGCGCTCGACCACGTTCCGGCTGAGGAAGATCGTGAACGAGATGGCGCGGTTCCAGAGATTGTCGCGTGTCAGGGCGGCGGCCTCGGTCATCCACCACGGCTCGCGGCCGGTGACCCCGTCGAGGCCCGAGGCGAGTCGGGCGGCGACGCGATCGAGCAGGTCGTCCGGATAGATGCAGTCGTCGTCGGGAAAGGCGACGACATCCGCGTCCAGCCGCGCCAGGGCCACATTGCGTGCGCGAGAGAGTCCGCGAGGAGCAGGCAGCCGTTCCGTGCGGAGCGAGCCATGCCGCTCGAGCACGTCTTGGAGGCGGTCGTCCCCGTTCTGGTCGGCTACGAGCACCCGGAAGTCCCTGTGCGTCTGGCGCTCGAGGGAGTCGAGGAACTGTCCCAGCTCTGCGACCCGGTCGACGGTCGCGACGACGAGGTCGAAAGTCACCCCCGTACGCTAACGCGGTGCCGCTCGTCTCAGTTCTGCTGGCCGCGCACGACGACGCGTCGTTCCTCGCCGAGGCGATCGACAGCATCCTGAGACAGACGCTGGACGACTTCGAGCTGGTGATCGTCGACGATGCTTCGACGGACGGCACGGCGACGTTGCTCGACACGGTCGACGACAAGCGCCTGCGTGTCGTCAGAAACGAGGAGCAGGCCGGGCTCGCCGCCTCGCTGAACCGAGGGCTCGACGTTGCGGAGGGTCGCTACGTCGCCCGGCTGGACGCCGACGACGTCGCTCTCCCGGAGCGGCTCGAGCGCCAGGTCGAGCGAATTCGCGCAGAGCCGCGGTGTGCGGTCGTCGGCTCAGCGGTCGTCGACCTCGACGAGGACGGCCGTCCAGGCTCAGTGCATGTGCTACCCGCGGGCCCGACCCCGCTGCGGTGGCACGCGCTCTTCAGCTCGCCCTTCTTCCACCCCACGGTGCTGGTGGATCGCGAGGTGCTGGATGCGCACAACCTGCGCTACGACCTCGAATTCCTCGAGAGCGAAGACTACGACCTCTGGACCCGTCTCTTCGCCTTTGTGGACGGCGCGAACCTCTCGACGCCTCTCGTCCGCAAGCGCGTGCACTCCGGCCAGGCTTCCGTGCGGCGCAGGGATGTGCAGGAATCGTTCCAGCGCCGAGTGGCGGTGCGCGAGATCGCACGGGTCGCGCCCGACCGAGACGCCGAACGGGCGTGGCGCGTCGGTGCCGGCAAGACCGGAGGCTCGAAGCGCGAGTTCGTCGCGCTTCTGCGTGCGTTCGAGCGCCGTCACGGACGGGACTGGAAGGTGCGGAAAGCTGCGCTGAAGGCGTTGTTGCGATGACGCGCGTCACCGTCGTGTCGCCGGAGCCGACGCCGTACCGTGCGCCGCTCTTCGACCGCATCGCCGACCGGCTCGACCTGACGGTCGTCTATGCCGCGCGCACCGTCGCGAACCGCGAGTGGACGGTGCCGCTTCGCCATCGCGCCGTCTTCCTCCGCGGAGTTCGCCTGCCCGGGCTGCGTCGCGCGTTCCGCCACGACTATCCCGTCACACCGGGCATCGTGCGGGCCTTGCGGGAGTCGAGACCGGACGTGGTCGTCATCTCGGGTTGGAGCACCCTTGCCTCGCAGGCAGCCCTCGCCTGGAGCCGTGCGCGCGGCGTGCCCTACGTGCTGCACGTCGAAAGCCATGACCTCGACCCGCGCCCGCGCTGGCGTCGCGCGGTCAAGGACACCGTCGCCACGCGGATCGTTCGCGGCGCGGCGTCGGTGCTCGTGGTGGGATCGGCGGCGCGCGAGTCGGTCGTCGGCCGCGGTGCGACGAAGGTAGGCGTGTTTGCGAACACGATCGACGTCGAACGCTGGATTGGTCGGGCGGAGGCGCTGCCGCGTACGCAGCACGAAGGCATCCTCGTGCTCTCGGTCGGGCGCGACGTGCCCGAGAAAGGTTTCGACGTCCTCGCCGCTGCAGTCCGCGAGGCCGGTGCCGAGCTCGAGCTCGTGACGGGTGGACTCGACGAGGACGAGCTCGCGCAGCGTTACGTCGAGGCCGACATCTTCGCGCTGTTGTCTCGGCACGAGCCCTGGGGCGTCGTGGTCAACGAAGCCGCTGCGTCTGCATTGCCCCTCGTGCTCTCCGACCGCGTCGGCGCCTCGCGGGATCTCCTACGGCACCGAGAGAACGGCTTCCTCGTCCCGGCGGACAACGCCGCCGCGGCCGCGGCCGCGCTACGGCAGCTCGCTGACGACGCCGAGCTCCGGCAGAGGATGGGTGCCCGCTCGCGTGAGCTCGTTCGGGGCTGGGGCTACGAGCCGTCCGTCGAGGCCTTCGTCGCCGCCGTCCTGGAAGCCGCCTTGCGATAGATCTCCTCCTGGAGATCGGCGACGTGGTCCCAGGACGTCCGCCGGGCCGCCTCGATGCCGCCACGCGCCAGCTGCGCACGCAGAACGGCGTCGCCGAGCACGCGCCGGACGCCGTCGACAACGGCTTCGCGCTCGTACGGGACGACGAGCGCTTCGCCGTCCTGGAAGAAGCTCGCGACGCCACAGCGGTCCGAGACGATCACGGGCGTTCCCGCCGCGGCTGCCTCGGCCGCGACGATGCCGAAGCTCTCACCCTCGGAGGCCAGGACGAAGACGTCTGCCTGCGGGTAGAGGTCGTGCGGCGGTTCTTCCGTCGCGGGAAGCCGGTGCACCCGCGGCGCCTCCGTGGTGACGCCGTGGCGATCATCAGGCCCAGCGAGGACGACATGCGCTTCAGGAATCTGTCTCGCGGCTTCCACGAGATGCTCGATTCCCTTGCCCGACGCAATTCTGCCGACATACAGGATGATCGGTGCCCCAGCGGGAATGTCCAGCTGTCGACGCAGATCTCTGTGCCCGTCCGCCGGCGGCTCGCCCGGATCGGGGAAGCCGTTGCCGCGGACGTGCACCTTGGCCTGAGGAACGCCGCAGGCCACCACCGCGTCGCGCTCGCGCTCGGATGCCACCACCACCGCGGCTGCGCCCCGCGCGACGCCGCGATACAGGGTCGCGTCCAGCAGCCGCTTCAGAAAGACCTTCCGCAGTCTCGGCTCGAACATGCCGAGCGGCTCGAACACGTACGGCACGTGCGCGACGCGGCACCACGCTGCGACGCCGGTCGTGATCGGGTCGCGAAAGCCGAAGACGTGCGCGACGTCGGGCCGGTTCAGCCGCGCCAGGGCGAACGGGAGCGTGGGTGTGATCCCCATCCAGCGATAGCGCAGCGGGGTCGCGAGGTAGCGCACGTTCGCGCCGTCGACCACGCTCAGCGACGACCGCAGCGCGGGACGGGAGTGCAGGTCGAGGATTGTGGTCGTGATCACGTCGACATCGTTCCCGCGTGCAACGAGTCGCCGCACGAGCTCCCCGGCCGCGACGACGGGCCCGCCGAACGCCCGAGAGGGCGCCCACGCCGGCGCGGCGAACAGGATCCTCAGTGGTCGGTCGTTCACGGGTACTAGCCTTGCTGACCTTGTCCACTACTCGCAAGCCGCGCCTGCTCGTCCTGAACCAGTACTACTGGCCGGGGGTCGAAGCCACCGCGCAACTGCTCACCGAGCTGTGCGAGGCGCTCGCGGAGGACATGGACGTCACGGTCGTGACCGGCGTCTTGCATGGCCACGAGGATGAGCCGCGTCGCACCTTGCGGGGCGGGGTCAAGATCATCCGCGTCGCCTCGACGTCGTTCGAGCGCTCGAAGCTGCTCGCGCGCGGTGCCAACTACGCGAGCTACCTCGCTGCGGCGCTCGTTCGCAGCATTCGAGGAAAGCGTCCGGACGTCGTCCTCTGCATGACCGACCCGCCGATCGTGGCGAACATCGCGCTCCTCACCGCGCGCCGCTTCCGCGCGCCGCTCGTCGTCATCAGTCAAGACGTGTTCCCCGAGATCGCGGTCCAGCTCAAGCGACTCGAGAACCCGCTCATGATGAGCCTGCTGCGCGGGCTCGTCGGCTACTACCTCCGCCGTGCCGACCGCATTGTCGCCATCGGCGACACGATGCGCCGCCGACTCGAGGAGAAGGGCGCGCGACCGGATCGGCTGCGCGTGATCCCGAACTGGATCGACACAACCAGGCTCGGGCCGCTCGACAAGGCGAATCCGTGGGCGTGCAACATCGGCCTGGACGAGAGGTTCGTCGTCATGCATTCGGGCAACGTCGGGCACGCGCAGGATCTCGATTCCCTCGTCCGCGCCGCGACGTTTCTGCGCGACCTGGACGACCTGCAGATCATGATCATCGGCACCGGCGCGCGTCACGCGGAGCTCGTGGCGCTGGCGAAACTGTTGGACGTCGACAAGGTGCGCTTCCTCTACTACCAGCCGCGCCGCGTGCTGCCGCAGTCCCTCTCGGCCGCGGACGTGCACGTGGTCGGGCTCGCGCCCGGTCTCGCCGGTTACGTCGTGCCCAGCCGTCTGTACGGGATTCTTGCGGTCGGCCGTCCCGTGATCGTCGCCGCCGATCCCGAGAGCGAGACGGCGCAGATCGTCGAGAGCATCGATTGCGGCCTCCTCGTTCCGCCCGGGCGGCCCGACTTGCTGGCGCGGGCGATCCGCGACGCGCACGACGGCAAGTACGACCTCGCGGCAATGGGGTTGCGCGGCCGCGAGTGGGTCCAGAGAGAGGCCGACCGCTCAGTTGCCGTCGGCCGGTACCGCGACCTGTTGTTCGAGCTTGCGCGGCCGTAGCTACGTCGTTCCCGCTGTGCTGCTCGCGGCGCTCGCGCTGATCGCTGCGTGGAACGCCTACGACTACCCGAGCTACGCGGGGTTCGACGTTGCCGAGCATCAGGCCTATGCGGACCTGCTCATCCATCACGGGGAGATCCCGGGCCCCGAGACCCGCAGCGAGTACTACACACCGCCGGGCTTCTACGCGCTCGCGGGCGCCGCGACGCTCGTGGGGGAGCACGTCCACCGCCAGGATCCGCACAAGCTCGCGCAGTACCTGAACTGGGCCATTCTGGTGGCAACTGCCGTCGTACTCTTGCTTCTGTCCCGGGAGCTCTTTCCGCGGCGGCCGTGGCTCCAGGCCGGCGCCCTTGGCTACTTCTGCTTCCTGCCAGTCGTTTTCCGGTTATCGGCGATGTTCCATCCCGAGCCGCTGTCGATGCTCCTCACGACGGTTGCGCTGCTGCTCGCCGCACGAATGTTCGTTCAACGCAACTTTCGGCCGCTGCCGGCGATCGGGCTTGGCGTTGCACTCGGTGCTGGGCAGCTCGTCCGCGCGTTTTCGATCTGGACGTTCGCGGCGGTAGCGATCGCGTTCGTGGTCGCGGCCTTGCTCCGTTCCGCGGAACGGCGCACCGTGCTGACTAGCCTCGCGGTGGTCGTGGCGGCTTGTGCTGTCATCGCATCGCCCTGGTACGTTCGGCAGGCTATCCACTACGGGAACCCGGTCTTCGACCGCCCGACGGAGGACCGCCCGATCTGGGAGCGCCGGCCGAGCTCCTTCTACTTCGGGCTCGGGTTGCCGCAGGTTTTCACCGACCCGGTCCGGCCGAACTTCGTCAACGAGGCACTGCCGACGACCTACAGCGATCTCTGGGGCGATTACTTCGGCGTCTTTGGCTGGGATGCGGCCCACACTCCCACTCCCCGCCAGCACGACGAGCTGAAGCAGCAAAGCGAGCTCGGCCTCGTTCCCACCTTCCTCGTCCTCGCAGGTTGGATCGCCCTGCTGGTCGCGAGCATCCGGCGCCGGGCGCCGGCCCTGCTGCCTGTAGCGCTGCTGCCGGGGCTCGGCATCCTCGGCTACCTGTACTTCACAGTCAGCTACCCCACACCCGACGGCGACGTTCTCAAGGCCAGCTACATGCTCACGACTGCCCCGGCCTGGGCCCTGGCGTTTGGGTATGCCTTCGACTGGATTGCGGCACGCGGGCGGTTCGTGCGCGCAGCGCTTGTCGTCGTCACCGCTGGCAGTGCACTGCTGAGCATCCCCTTCCTCGTGTACGGAAACCCATTGGGGTTCCTGTAGGGCTAGGCTCCGGGCCGTGACGGCGGTTCTCTTCACGTGTGCAGGCCAGCGCGTCGACATCGTCGGCGCCTTCCGTCGGGCCGGCGGGCTGACGGTTGCCACCGATGCCAATCCGCTTGCACCCGCGCTCTACCACGCCGACGTGCATGCGCTCGTCCCGCGCATCGACGAGGACGGTTACATCCCGGCACTACGCGAGCTCGTGGACCGGCACCGCATCGACCTGATCGTCCCGCTCACCGACCTCGACCAGATCACGCTTGCGCGGGCGCGCGAGGAACTGGGTGCAATCGTCCTGCTCCCGGACGCGGAGATCGTGGAGCGGCTCGGGGACAAGTACCTGGCGCACCTGCTCTTCGAGGAGCGTGGCATTGCGTCACCGCCGACCTGGCTCCCGAACGGCGTCCCCGACGATGCAGAGTTCCCCCTGCTGGTCAAGGCCCGGCACGGGTTCGGCTCGCGGCACATCTACCTCGCCGCCGATCGCGCGCAGCTCGGCTTCTTCCTCGGCTTCACGCCGGTCGACTCGATCGTCCAGGCCTGTCTCGCCGGCGAGGAGTTCTCCATTGACGTCTTCTGCGACCTGGACGGACGGTGCCTGAACGCGATCCCGCGCACGATGATCGAGTCGAAGGGCGGGGAGTCGATCAAGGGCATGACGATCCGGGACGAGCAGTTGATCGAGCTGGCCCGCGACGTCGCCGAGAACCTGCAGCTCGTCGGCCCTGCGAACATCCAGTGCTTCCGGGAGGCCGACGGCGCGCACTTCCTCACCGACATCAATCCGCGATTCGGCGGCGGCTTCCCGCTCCCGCTCGCCGCCGGCGGACGCTACCCGGAGCTCGCACTCGCGTTGGCGCGCGGCGAACGGCCGGAACCTCGCCTCGGCGACTTCCGCGAGGGCATCGTGATGACCCGCTTCTTCTCCGACCTCAGCCTCACCGAGAACGGCGACGGAACGCTGAAACCCCTCGCCCCGGCCGAGTGAACCGACCTGCCGCATCCCGACCGGTCCAACTTCGTGGCTCTGAGCCACTAAGTCGACTCGTTCCGCATTCCATGCCGGCCGGATCGCTGCACAACCGTGCTTGTGGCTCTGAGCCACAAGCGAGCTAGGGATGCGGTATGCCGTCACCGGCGCGGCGGGGTTCATCGGCTCGCACCTCGCCGAGGCACTCGTTGCGCAGGGCCACCAAGTTGTCGGTGTCGATTGCTTCACCGACTACTACGACACGGCGCTGAAGGAGGAGAACGCGGCGGGCCTGGACGTCGCTCGCCTCGATCTCGCCGAGCAGGACCTCGACCTCGAGGGAATTGACGGCGTCTTCCACCTCGCCGGACAGCCCGGGGTGCGCAGCTTCGGCGACGTCTTCGACGAGTACGTGCGGCGCAACCTCATTGCGAGCCGGCGCGTGTTCGAGACGGCGGCCGCGGCAGGCGTCCGCGTCGTGTTTGCGTCGTCGTCGTCGATCTACGGCGACGCCGAGCGGTATCCGACTCCCGAGGACACCGAACCGCGTCCGATCTCGCCGTACGGGATCACGAAGCACGGCTGCGAGCAGCTCGCGTATGCATACGCGAAGGAGTTCGGGCTCGACGTCGTCGTCCTGCGCTACTTCACGTTCTACGGGCCGCGCCAGCGGCCCGACATGGCGCTGACTCGCATCGTCGACGCGCTCGCACGCGGCACGAGCTTCGAGCTGTACGGCGACGGCCTGCAGTCCCGCTCGTTCACGTACGTCGCCGACGGAGTGGCGGCGAACATCGCGGCGATGGAACGGGCTCCGGCCGGCGCCGTGTACAACGTCGGCGGCGGCCAGGAGGCGACGATGCGCGAGGCGATCGAAACCCTCGAGCGGGTCTCCGGACGCTCCCTCGACGTCGTCGAGCGGCCTGCTGCCGCGGGCGACGTCCGGCGCACCTCCGCGGACACGAAACGGATCGAACGCGACCTCCACTGGCGCGCGACGACCGCGCTGGAAGACGGTTTGCGTGCCCAGTGGGAATGGGCCTCGGTTAGAGTCGCCGCGCCTTGAGCACGCGGGAAACGGACCTCGAGGCCGAGCAGGAGGTCGACCTCGGCCGCTACTGGAGTGCGATCGTCGCACGCTGGTGGCTGCTGCTTGCCGGACTGCTCGTCGGCGCGTTGATCGGCTACCTGATCTCGCTCGGGGGCAAGCAGGTTTGGAACGCGAGCGCGACCGTCTACCTCGGCGCGTCCTACAGCGTCGTCGGCGGCACCTTGCTGCAGGGCCCGCAGGCGAACCCGTCGACGGTCGGCACGATCGCACGCGCCGAGAGCTCGATCGACGCGGCGGCGGCGCAGGCGGGGATGCGGTCGGGCGACCTGCGCGGGCACGTCTCGACGAAGACGATCTCGACAGGTGCGGGCGCGAGCACGGCCCGCGTGACGGCCAACCCGCTCGTGCGCGTCACCGTGCAGGCAGCGACGCGGCGGAAAGCTCAGGTCGCTGCAAACGCGCTCGCGCAGGTGGTTGTCTCGCGGCTTTCGACGTATGCGGAACGGAAGATCGCCGGCCTGCAGGAACGGATCGACGCCGACCAGCAGCAGATCGACGCGATCCAGCGACAGGAGCGCAGCGCGGCCGATCCGACCGCGAAGGCCGTCTTCGCGCTTCACCTCGGCGACGTGCTCGACGACCAGCTGCAGGCGAAGCAGCTTCTCATCCAGGCACAGGATGTGGAGAAGCCGGCCGTGCTCACTCGTGCGGCCGCGGTGAAGACAACGGCTCGGAGCCGGCGGAACTCCGTCGTCGTCGGTGCTTTCCTCGGCCTGCTGGCGGGCGTGTTCGCGGCCTTGCTCTGGGAGCCGCTCGCCCGCCGCAGCCGCCGCGCCTGATGCTCGAAGGCAAGACCGTGGGGGTGGTCGTGCCCGCCTACGACGAGGAGGAGCTCGTCGGCACGACGATCCGCGGCGTGCCTGCGTTCGTCGACCGGGTCTTCGTCGTCGACGACGCATCGCGAGACGGGACGGCGGCGGCCGCGCGCGCCACGGGCGACTCGCGCGTCGAGGTGGTCACGCACGAGCGCAACTCAGGCGTCGGCGCGGCGATCGTCACCGGCTACGAGCGCGCACTCGCGGAGGGCGTCGACGTGACCTGCGTCATGGCGGCCGACAACCAGATGGACCCAGCCGAGCTCGAGAAGATCGCGTTGCCGGTCGCGCGCGGGGAGCTCGAATACGCCAAAGCCAATCGCCTGATCTCGGGCGAGGCCTGGCAGGTCATCCCGCGCTCGCGGTATCTCGGCAATGCGGTCCTGTCGTTGCTGACGAAGATTGCATCCGGGTACTGGCACGTTGCCGACTCCCAGTCTGGCTACACGGCGGCGAGCCGCGAGATCCTCGGACAGCTCGACCTCGACCGGATCTACCGCGGTTACGGCTTCCCCAACGACATGCTCGTCCACCTGAACGTCTGGAACGCGCGCGTCCGCGACATCCCGTCGCGCCCGATCTACGGCGTCGGCGAGCGGTCGGGAATCAAGATCCGGAAGGTCGTCCCGCGGATCTCGTGGCTCCTGCTCAAAGGCTTCTTCTGGCGCATGCGCGAGAAGTACGTGATCCGCGACTTTCACCCGCTCGTCTTCTTCTACGCACTCGGCTTCCTCATGACCCTGCTTGGGCTCGGCCTCGGGATCGCGGAAGTCGTGCTGCGGATCATGGGGAACGCCGTCTCCGTCGGCACGGTCGTGCTCGTCGCGCTCCTGCTGATTTTCGGCTCGCAGTTCACGCTCTTCGCGATGTGGTTCGACATGGAGTCGAACAAGGATCTGCGTTAGGTGGAGGAGTCGAACTCCCGTCTTCGCTACGGGAGCTCGACCACCATTCCCTCGTGCGCGAGCATGGGCGAGGGGCCGCGGTTTCGCGTCGCCAGTTCGCGCGCACGGTCCTCGAGTTGCTCCAGCAGGCCGTCGCTGTGATGCGGCTCGTGATGGAAGAGCACGAGCCGTCTCGCGCCGACCGCGCCGGTGAAGGCGACCGCATCGGCGACGCTCGAGTGGCCCCAGCCGATCCGCTCCTCGTACTCGTCCTCGAAGTACTGCGCGTCATGGATGAGCGCGTCGACGCCGGCAGCGATCGACGCACCCGAGATCCAGTCGGTCGACCGCTCGGCAATCGCCCCGGCGAGCGCAGGCTCGTGGTCGGGGATATAGGCGAAGCTCGCGGTCGCCGTCTCGATGCGGTAACCGATCGTCGGGCCCGGATGAAGCACGAACTCCGCCGCGAGGGCGGTGCGGTCGATCGTCCACGGCTCGCGCGGAACATCATGGAAGGTGAGCGCAGCCGGCACGTCCCTGAGCTCCACCGGGAAGAGCGGCGGCGAAAAGGCACGGGCGATCCGTTCCTGGAGACTCAGCTGGTGGGACGGAGGTCCCCAGATGTCGAGCTCGACGCGCTCGTCCCAGAGCGGTGCGAAGAAACGCAGCCCCTCGAGATGGTCGAGATGGAGGTGCGTGAGGCAGAGATGGATCCTCCGTACTCCGCGCTCGAGCAGATCGAGCCCCAGCCCTCTGATGCCCGTGCCGGCGTCCAGCACGAAGGTCGTGCCGTCGTCGGCGAAGACCTCGACGCAGGACGTGTTACCGCCGTAGGTGACCGTGTCAGGGCCCGGTGTCGGAACCGAACCGCGGCAGCCCCAGATCTTCGCGCGCACGCCCGCCGCCGGCCCCTACTCGCGCCAGAAGATCGCCATGATCCCGACGAATTCGTCTGCGTGCGCGAAGAGCGGGAACGCCGTTACGGAGACGTCGCGCTCGACCCCATCTGCACTGATGATGCGATAGCGCTCGTGCGCGGCGCGTCGCTCGTGTAGGGCGATTTGAGTGGTAAAGCGCTCCGGTGGTGCCGGACCGGAGTCGGTGCGAGGGTCGAAGCTCTCCGACCATTCCTGCAACGAGATCTCTCCCGCCTCGGCGAACGGACGGCCGACGACTTCCTCCGCCGCCTCGTTGTAGAAGACGAGCTTCCCGCGATCGTCGGCGATCAACGTCGGCGTGGCGAGGTTCGAGGCGAACTCCCGGGCCAGGATCAGGACGAGGTGCTTGTACCTGCGCGTCTCCACAAGGGGACCGTACGGGAACGGGCGACCGCAATGGAAGTTCGGCGACAGTTATGGGGTGTAAGGGCCTCGTAAAGCCTGCGGCTCCTGGCCGGGAGCGCCGGTAGCATCCCGCCGATGCCTTCGGCCGTCGTCACCGGTGGGGCCGGCTTCCTCGGCTCCCACCTCTGCGATCACCTGGTGGGCAAGGGCTACCGCGTCATCTGCGTCGACAACCTGGATACGGGCTCGCTCCAGAACGTCGAGCATCTCCGCGGTGACGAGTTCCAATTCATCAACCAGGACGTCACGCTGCATCTCGAGCTCGACGAGCCGGTCGACATGGTCTTCCATCTGGCAGCGCTTGCCAGCCCGATCGACTATCTGCGCATGCCCCTTCACTCGCTGAAGGTGGGCTCGTACGGAACGCACAACGCGCTTGGCCTCGCGAAGTTCAAGCGCGCCCGCTTCCTGCTCGCTTCGACGAGCGAGGTGTACGGGGATCCTCAGGTGCATCCGCAGCCGGAGACGTACTGGGGAAACGTCAATCCGATCGGGCCGCGCGGGGTCTACGACGAAGCCAAGCGCTACTCCGAGGCGCTGGTCATGGCCTACCACGGACAGCAGGGCGTGGACACCTCGATCGCGCGGATCTTCAACACGTACGGCCCTCGCATGCGGCCGAGCGACGGGCGTGCGGTTCCGACGTTTGTCCGACAGGCCCTCGAGGGCAAGCCTCTGACTGTGTTCGGAGACGGCAGCCAGACTCGTAGCTTTTGCTACGTCGACGATCTGATCCGCGGACTCGTGCTCCTCGCCGAGTCGAATGAGCACATGCCTGTGAATCTGGGCAACCCTGCAGAGTTCACCCTCAACGAGCTCGCCGAGACCGTGCTCCGCGTCACCGGGTCGAAGAGCGAGACCGTGTACGAGGCGCTGCCCGTCGACGATCCGCAGGTACGACAGCCGGACATCACACGCGCACGCCAGCTCCTCAACTGGGAACCGACGATCCAGCTCGAGGAAGGCCTGCAACGAATGCTGCCGAGCTTCGGACGGGAGCCGGTCATTGCCTAGAAGAATCGGGGTCTTCGCGGCGATCGTCCTCGTCGCTGCGGGTCTCGCTGTGCCTGCTGCGCAGGCGCAGCGGCACCTGCTCGTCGGCGTCCAGGACGACGCGATGACGCTGCGCGGCAATCCCACGTTTACGTTCTCGACACTGAAACAGCTGCGTACCCAGATCGTGCGGATCAACCTGAACTGGCCCGAGGTTGCGAGCAAGCGCCCCGCGCACCCGCAGGATCCAGCCGATCCGGCCTATGACTGGCGACTCTACGACCGGGCGATCAAGTACGCGTCGCAGTACGGCATGCAGGTCCTGCTCACGATTCTGTTCGTGCCGTCCTGGGCGAACGGCGGCGCTGCGCGCAACGTTCCGCCGAACAACTTCAACGACCTTCGTAACTTTGCCTACGCGGCTGCGGAGCGGTACAGCGGGCACTACATCCCGAACACCGACCAGCCGGACGAGCTCTATCTGCCTGCAGTGAAGTACTGGCTCGCCTGGAACGAGCCGAACAACCCGAACTGGCTCAAGCAAACCTCGGGCGGACGCTTCGTCAGCCCGCAGTCCTATGCGCGCATCTGCACCGCCATCTGGCAGGGAGTGCACTTCACCAACTTCGCCGGCGAGAAGGTCGGCTGCGGCGCGACGGGGCCGCGCGGCAACAACGCGCCGCGGACGAGCCGCCCGTCGATGTCGCCGATCGCGTTCATGAAGCTCGCCCGCAAGGCCGGGCTCCGCAATCTGGATGCGTACGCACACCATCCGTACTACGGCGCCCCGAGCGAGACGCCCACCACGAAGCCACGCGGCTCGGCAGTCACGCTCGGCAACCTCAACACGCTGATCGCCGCCGTCAACAAGCTCTGGGGAAAGAAGCGGATCTGGATCACCGAGTACGCGTGGCAGACGCCTCCGGATCGGCTCTTCGGCGTCTCGTTCGCGCGACAGGCGGCCTACGTGCGCCAGTCGTACGCGATCGCGCGAGCCAACCCCCGCATCGACATGATGATCTGGTTCATGTTGCGTGACGACACGAACACGGGGATCGGCTGGCAGTCCGGCTTCCTCACCGCGAAGGGCAAGAAGAAGCCCGCCTTCAGCGTGTTCGCACGCTTGCCGCACTGAGCAGCGAGCGGTAGAGCCGGTCGACGTCGTCGACGAGGCGTTCGACGGCATAGCGCGGGAGGGCCCGTTCGCGGCCGGCCTTGCCCATGCGCTCCCGGAGAACGGGGTCGCGGGCAAGCTGCCCGAGGCGAGCGGCCAGCTCCTCGGTCGCGCCCAGCTCGACGAGGAAGCCGTCCTCGCCGTCGCTGACGACGTCCGGGACGCCGCCGACGCGCGTGGCGACGACGGGACGGCCCGCGCCGAGCGCCTCGATCACGCTGACCGGCGTTCCCTCGTTGCTCGAGGGCAGCACGAGGGCGTCGAACGCGGCGTAGAAGGGCGCAACGTCCTCCTGGTAGCCGAGGAACAGCGTGTCCCGCACGATGCCCAGGTCGTGCGCCCGCTGCTCGAGGACGGCACGGTCGGGGCCGTCGCCCACCATGCACAGCGTCGCGTCGACACCGCTCTCGCGCAGGCTCTTGAATGCGGCGAGCACGTCGTCCGTGCGCTTGACCGCGGTCATGCGGCCGATCCAGCCGACCGCGAACCGATCGTCCGGGATGCCCAGGTAGCGGCGGCTCTCGGCTCGGCCGTTCTGCCCGGGCGCGATCCGCTCGTCGAGCTCGATCCCGAGCCGGATCACGGCGAATCGTTCACGCGGCGCGATCCCGAGCGACACGAGGTCGTCCCGGACCTGGGGGCTCACCGCGATCAGCGCTGTCGTTCGCGAGGCAAGCCAGCGCTCGAGGAGTCGAAAGAAGAGCGAGCGAAGCGGTCCGAAATAGCCCCGAAGGACGTGTCCGTGAAAGGTGTGGACGACGATCGGAGGTCGCCGCGAGCCGGCCAAAAGCGCCGCCACGCGCCCGACGGTGCCGGCCTTGGCGGTGTGCGTATGGAGGATCTGTGGTCGCTCACGCCGGATGAGCCGTGCGAGCCTGAAGGTCGCGACGAGGTCCCGAAGTGGCGAGATCTCGCGGCCCAGCTCGTCGATCTTGATCACGGGCACGTCGCGTGCGTCGGCGACGAAGGCCATCGAGTCCTCACCGCGCGCCAGCGAGCCCGCGACCAGCGTCGTGTCGTAGCCGCGCTGCTTCAGGCCGTGGGTCAGGTAGGCAACGTGGAGCGCCGGGCCGCCCATGTTCAACCTGGCGATCACACGCAGAATCCGCACCCGTTCGGGGGCGGCGTCAGACTCGGGCAACGATCGCCTCGGCCGTGAGCTCGAGCCCGGCGGCCAGCTCGACGCCCGGCACGTAGCCCAGCGTCTCGCGTGCGGCGGAGATGTCGGCCCAGGAGTCGCGGATGTCTCCGGCTCGCGTCGGCAGGTAGCGCTTCTCGACCGACTTGCCGAGGATCGCGCCGATCGTCTCTGCGACGTGGTTGACGCTCGCCGGCGATCCCGCGGCCACGTTGAAGGTGCGGCCACTCGCCTCCTGCGCGGTGGCGGCGCGAACCGTCGCATCGACGACGTTGCCGACGTAGGTGAAGTCGCGCGACTGCTCGCCGTCGCCGTAGATCGTGATCGGTTCGCCCTGGTCGATGGCGGCGATGAAGAGCGGCACGACGGCGGCGTACTGCGACTGTGGGCTCTGCCGCGGGCCGAAGACGTTGAAGTAGCGCAGCACGACCGTCTCGAAGGAGTGGTACACGCGGCTGAAGCTGATGCAATAACGCTCCGCTGCGAGCTTCGCGACCCCGTAGGGGGAGATCGGGTCGGGGGAGGTCGATTCGGAGGTGGGCAGCTCGCGGCTCGAGCCGTACACCGAGGTGGAAGACGAAAAGATCACGCGGCGCACTCCTTCGTCCCGCGCGGCGAGCAGGACGTTCAGCGTTCCCTCGACGTTGACCGCGTTCGAGGTCAGCGGATCCTGCAGGGAACGGGGCACGGAGCCGAGCGCGCCGAGGTGATAGACGACCTCGACGCCGCGCACCGCCGCGTGCACGCGCTCGTACGAACGCAACTCTCCCTCGACGATCTCCACCTCGCCGCTCTCGAGGTTGGCGCGGTTGCCGGTGGAAAAGTTGTCGAGGACGCGCACGTCGTCCCCGCGTTCGATGAGCGCGTCGACGAGGTTGGAGCCGATGAACCCCGCTCCGCCGGTGACGAGAGCTTTCATGGCGTCATCTTCCCTGAGCGGGCGTCCGACTCCTCTGCGCTGCGGCGGTCGCGGCCAAGCCGAGGGCGAGCCAGGTGGCCGCGTCGAGCGGGATCCCCGCGACCAGGCCCTGCCCGCCCCAGATTCCCATCACCGCGGGAATGGTGAACGCTGCGACTGCTCCCGGTGGTGCGTTCGCGCGCAGTGCCAGGACGAGCGCCACCGCGAACGGCGCCAACCAGAGAACGAGCCCGATCAGGCCGAGGTCCGCCGCAGCCTGGATGTAGGCGTTCTGCACACCCCACTCGTGCTGCCGTGTGGGGAAGGCAAGCGGTGCAACGTCCGGGAACTCACGGTGCGCCGCAGGCAGCTGGGGATCGACGACGTCGGGGTCGTTCGACCCCTGCCAGCCGGCGCCGACCGCGGGATGGTCGCGCCAGATCCGGTAGCCGATGTAGGCGAGCAGGGTGTGGTGCGAATAGGTCTGGATGCTCGAGGTCTGTGTCTCCCTGCCCTTGAGATGGAGGAAGCGCAGGAAGTTCTCGAAGTCGCCGGCGCGGAGGACGAGGACGCCCGCGGCGACGATGCCGACGACGGCGCCGCTCACCACGACGTCTCGGAGCGCGAGAGGGCGCCGGCGCGAGATCGCGTAGAGCAGTGCGGCCGCGCCGGCCGCGATGCCAATCAGGCCGGCCGTGGCTCCCGAAAGGATGAGGCCGAGCGCGCCACTCGCGACGCCCGTCCAGCCGATGCGCCTGCCTGCCAGCAGGACGGCCGCCAGTCCGATGGCAAGCGCGAACGCCGAGAGGGCTGCAAAGTCCGAGTGACCGAGGAACGACGGCTGCCGCCGTCCGGCTGCCCACGCGTCGGCGATGTCCAGACCGAAGAACTGGAGCAGACCGACGAAGGTTGCGACCACGCTCCACGCGACGATGGACGCGGCGACGAGCTCCCACTCGTCACGCCGTCTCAGCACCAGAGGCGCCGAGGCAGCGAGGAGCGCGTACTCCGAGAACTTCGCGGCGGTGACGACGTGCGTTAGTGACTCCGAGCGTACGAAGATCCAGATGACCAGTGCGAGCGAGGCGAGCCAGAGGAATCGGGCCGGGCGGAGCGCTGAGAACCCGAAACGGAGACCTTCCCGCAAGGCCAGAACCGCGACGATGACGACTGCGAGGTCCGACAGCTCCAGCCCGAGGTGCGTCGACCCGAGGGGAACGCGCACGCCGGGCTGGTACTTGATGTGCAAGAAGAGAAACGGGATGGCAAGGGCCAGGGCCGCGGCTCCCGGATTGATCCCGGAGCGGGCGACGGAGCGCACCCGAACGGCAACGGTTTCCGCCACGGCCACGCCGCGAGTCTAGGTATAGCCCTCCCTAGAATGGGCCTAGAGCCGGTGAGAGGGGACCTTGCGATGTTGTCTGGTGTTGGGTGGGTTAGTCCGGCGCAACACCGAAGGCGGCCGCACCGGCAGAGCCGGCGCGGCCTTTCTGGTCGGCAGTGCAAGCGCAGCCTCCGAGGCTTCTGATGCGCTCGCGGCTCTTTTGGCGCCGGTCGGGGGCGGCCGCCGGGATCTACGCCTCAGTAGTCCTCGGCTTCTTCGGGACGGTGATCGCCGCCCACGCATTCTCCACGCACGTCCTCGGGCTGTACGCGCTCGTGATCGCTGCGACCGGCTTCTTCCAGACGCTGCTCGACCTGACGATCGAGGAGGCGCTCGTCAAGTACGGCTTTCGCTTCCAGGAGCGGGAGGACTGGGGACGGCTGCGGCGGCTCTTCGGCCGGGCGCTGCAGGTGAAGCTTGCGGGCGGGTTGCTGGCCGGCGCGTGTCTGCTTGCGCTCGCTCCGGCGGCCGGTGCGCTCTTCGGCGACGATCGTCTGCTCGGGCCGATGTTGATCGCGGCTGCGTTGCCGCTCGTCCAGGCTCCGGAGAACGTCGGTGGTGTCGCGCTGATCCTGCGGGGCCGCTACGACATCCGGGCCTTCTTCCTGTTCCTCTCCATGGCTCTGCGGCTGGGCGCGATCGCGATCGGCACTCGCTACGGGCTGACGCAGACGATCGCCGCGATCGTCGGCGCCCAGGTCATCGCGACCATGGCAGTGCTCGGCGCCGGTTGGGTGGCCTTTCGACGTAATCCACGCGTAACCGCACTGCCGCTCGGCGACGAGCGCCCCGAGATCCTTCGCTTCGTCGTCCAGTCCAGCGTCGCGACAGGTGTGGTCGCGCTGCGGACGACACTGACTCCGCTCCTCCTCGGCATCGTGTCTTCGCCCGTGCAAGTCGGGTACTTCCGGGTCGCGCAAGCGCCGCAGCAGGGCTTCGCCGCACTCTCGGCTCCCGCGCGGCTGGTGCTGCTGACCGAGCAGACGCGCGCGTGGGAACGGGGAACGCGCGAGACGGTCTTCGGCGGGGTGCGACGCTACTCGCTCGGGGCCGCCGCCGCCGTCGTCGTTGCCGTGCCGCTGCTCTTGTGGCTGGCGCCGGACCTCGTTCGCATCTTCTTCACGTCGAAGAACGCGGGTGCAACCGATGCGCTGCGTCTCATCGTCGTCGCCGGTGCGCTGCAGTTTGTCTTCGGTTGGACGAAGAGCTTCCCCGTCTCCATCGGGCGGCCGAAGCTGCGCATCTGGACACACGGTGTGGAGACGCTCGTCCTCATACCGCTCGTCGTCGCCTTCGGCCTGGAGTGGGGAGCCACCGGCGCGGCGGGCGCCGTGCTGGCGGCAACCGTGGTGTTCGTCCTGTACTGGTCGGTCCTCTTCCTGCGGATCAAGAAGGAACCCAACCTCACCGTCACGCCGCCGACGCAGGCGGCCGAGGTGGTCGCACCGTGAAGGTGCTGATCGTCTCGGGGATCTGGCCCCCCGACGTCGGCGGTCCTGCAAGTCATGCACCCGACGTGGCGGACTTCCTGCGATCGCACGGCCACGAGGTCGAGGTCGTGACGACCGCGGATGCGCCGCCTCCGGCGCGTGCGTATCCGGTGCGCGCCGTGCCGCGCCACCACCGCCCCGGTGTGCGCCACTATCGCGGCGCGGCGCTCGTCCATCATCGCGCGCGCGAGGCGGACGTCGTCTACACGACCGGCATGTTCGGCCGCAGCGCGTTGGGAGCCACGCTCGCGCGGAAGCCGTACGTCGTGAAGCTGACGGCGGACCCGGCCTTCGAACGCTCCCGGCGGCGCGGCTTGGTGGACGGCGACGTGGAGGAGTTCCAGCGTGCGGCGGGTGGTCCGGCCGTCGCGCTGCTTCGCCTCGCGCGCGACGTGGAGCTGCGGCACGCTGCGCACGTCTTCACGCCGAGTGCGTATCTGCGCGCGCTCGCCGTCGCGTGGGGCGTCCGCCCGGACAACGTCAGCGTGTTGCCGAACCCCACGCCGTCGATACCGCCGTTGCCGGACCGGAACGAGCTGCGGCTCGGGTTCGGCATGAACGGCGCGACGCTCGCGTTCGCAGGGCGACTGACGACGCAGAAGTCGCTCGGACGAGCACTCGAGGCAGTCGCGGACGCAGCGGGCGTCGAGCTCCTCATCGCCGGGGAGGGGCCGGATCGCGAGCCTCTCGAGGAGCGGGCGACCAGGCTCGGTATCGCCGACCGAGTCCGCTTCCTCGGTACACAGCCCCGCGAGCGCATCGTCGAGCTGTTCCGGGCCGCCGACGCGACGATCCTCTCGTCGAGCTGGGAGAACTTCCCCCACACCGTGGTGGAGGCGCTGGCCGTGGGAACACCCGTCCTGGCGATGGAGGCCGGGGGTGTGGCCGAGGTCGTCCACGACGGGGTCAACGGGCTGCTCGTCGCGCCGGGGGACACCGCAGCGCTCGCGGCAGCGGTACGGCGCTACTTCCAGGACGACGATCTCCGGGCCCAGCTTCGCGCGGCGGCAGCCGGCTCGGTTTCGCAGTACGCGCCGGAACGTGTCTTCGGCGAGCTGGAGTCCACGCTGCTGCGCGTAGGCCGCTCGTGAAACCCCGCGTGCTCTTCGTCTCGCGACGTGTCGAGACGCCGCTCTCGCCGAGCCTCGAGCGCAAGTGGAGTGCCATCGGCGAGGAACTCGATTTCCGCGTCCTGGCCGGCGGAACCGGAGGCAACGGAGCGTTCCACCTCGTGGGCAGGCTTCCCGCGCTCGACGGGGCGGCCTTCTTCGCCGCCCTCCCGGCGCGGATCGCGCGGCAGCTGCGTGACTTCCGGCCGCACGCCGTGCTCGCACAGGGCGCACACGAGGCTGCCGCAGCGCTCGCCGCCCGGAAGCTTGCGCGGGTCGAAACCGCCGTCATCGCCGACATCCACGGCGACTGGCGCGCGCCGACGCGGCTGTACGGCTCACGGTTGCGTGGCGTTCTGAATCCGGTCGCCGACCGTACGGCGCTCGCCGCGCTCCGGAATGCACAGGGCATCCGCACCGTCACCGCTTACACCACGGATCTCGTCCGGGAGCTCGGCCTCGAGCCGACGGACGAGTTTCCCGCCTACATGGACTTCGATTCCTTCCTGGAGGAGCCGCCGCGTCCTCTTCCCGATCGTCCGCGTGCACTGTTCGTCGGCGTGCTCGAGCGTTACAAGAACGTCGATGGACTGGCAGCAGCCTGGCGCCGCGCCGCGCCGCGCGCTCCGGAGGCGGAGCTCCAGCTGGTCGGCGCCGGAACGCTGCAGCCGCTCGTCGAGCAGCTCGTTCGCGACCTGCCGGCGCAGACGGCCTGGACGGCACGTCTCACGCAGCGGGAGATCTCGCGAGCTCTCGACGACTCGACTGCGCTGGTGCTGCCTTCCCGGTCGGAGGGAATGGGACGGGTCGTCGTCGAGGCGTTCTGTCGTGGGCGCGCGGTGGTGGCGAGCCGGGTCGGGGGCATCCCCGATCTCGTCGAGGACGGGAGAAACGGGCTCCTGGTGCATCCGGGCGACCTGGACGCGCTCGCCGACGCGCTCGTGCGCATCCTGACCGACCATGGGCTGGCCGAGCGGCTGGGCACGGGAGCAGCCGCGAGCGCTGCGGCGTGGACGATCTCCCCCGAGGAGTTCGCGTCTCGTCTGCGAGCGTTGGTCGAGCGGGTCACCCGACTAAGCTAGGGGCCCTTGCGCGCCGACCGCTTCAAGCAAATCCTGAAGAACTCCGTCTACCGGACGATCGGCGAGACGGCGGTCGCGCTCGGCGCAAACGGCAACGGGCATCGCAGCTTACGCGTGCTGATGTACCACAAGGTCAACGATCTCCCGGGCAATCCGCTGACGATGCCCGTCTCTGTCTTCGACGAGCAGATGGATCAGCTACGCGAGCTCGGCTACACCGCCGTCGACCTGGATGCGGTGCTCGACCATTACGTCGACGGGAAGCAGCTTCCCGAGCAGGCCGTGCTGATCACGTTCGACGACGGCTACTTCGACAACCTCGACAACGCGGCTGACGTCCTACGGAAGCACGGCTATCCTGCGGTGCTCTTCGTTCCGATCGGCTACCTCGACGATCGCCATCCGCTGCCGCACGAGGAGCACCTGGCCGCTCAGGGCATCCTCAACCGCACGATCGAATGGGAGGAGCTGGCGCAACTCGAGGGTGCAGGTATTCGCATCGAGTCGCACGGCATCTCCCACCGTCCGCTCGCGGACCTCGAGGTGGACGAGGCGGCTCGCGAGATCGCGCTCTCGAAGCTCCGGCTCGAGGAGCGGCTGGGCCGGCCGGTGCGGGCGTTCTCGTATGTGAAGGGCTCGGAAGCGCACTACAAGCCGGTGCATCTCTCGCTCGTGCGCCAGGCCGGTTACGACGTCGCCTTCACGGCCGTCTCGGGCGCGAACTCGCCGAGCACGGATCCACTGCAGCTGCACCGCTACAACATCGAGCCCTACTCGTCGCGAACGTTCGAGCTCGTTCTCGCCGGCGCGTGTGACCTGATCTCCGTGAAGGACACGGTCACCGGCACGCATGCGCGGCGGATCTTCAACGCGGCGCTCGGAACGTCTACCAAGTAAGTGTCGGACTACGAGCTGGCCGCCTACGAGCCGGCGCAACGCGCCGACTATCTCCGGCTCCTGCACGATGCGTGGGGCGAGCTAGCGCTGACGGGAGAGGAGTTCGACTGGTGGTTCAAGGAGAACCCCGCCGGATCGCTGATGTCGATCGCGCGCGTGCAGAGCGGCGTTGCCGGCGTCGCGTCGCATTCGCTCTTCCGCATGGTGCTCGGCGGGGAGGAGCGGATCGCAAGCTTCTCGGTTCATGCAACGACGGCTGACTCTGCGCGCGGCAAGGGCATCTTTCCGGCGCTCGAGTCGAAGCACGAGGAGGAGGCGGAGGACCGTGGGGTCGCAGTCGCTCTCGCCTTCGCGTCGAAGCCGACCGCCCCGATCTTCCTCGGCCCGCTCGGGTGGACCGAGGTCGGCCGAATTCGTGTCTGGGCACGGCCGTTCCCGCAGCGATTTCGCAAACGGCGGCCCTATGCTCATGTCGAACGGTTCCGCCACGCCGGCGATGCAGCGAAGGCGTGGCCGAATCACGTCATCCGTGACGCGGCGTACCTCAACTGGCGCTATCTGCAGTCTCCGCGTGATTACGTCGCCGTCGCGGGTGGGGGGAGCTATGCGGTCGTCGGTCACAAGGAGCACCGCGGCACGGCACTCGCGTATGTGGCCGATCTCGTCGGCGACCCGGGATTCCTCCTGCGAGCATGCCTTGCCGAGGTTCGTCCCGGTGCACGGGCCTTGATCGCGATTCCAGCGCCCGAGCATCGCGCGACCTACGCGTCGATGGGGTTCTTTCCCACGCGAACGAAGCTGCACTTCATGGGCAAGGCGCTCGCAGGCGAGCTCGATCCGAGTCTGCGCTCCTGGCGCTTCACCCTTGGCGACACAGACTTCTTCTGATGCGCCGGCTCGTCTTCGTCACGCAGAGCGTCGATCCCGCCCATCCCGTGCTTGCGGCCACGATCCCCAAAATCCGTGCGCTCGCAGACCG